>JBAYUX010000016.1:0-23117 GCA_041674865.1 Candidatus Altimarinota bacterium | reverse complement strand
CCGTCAGACGTTTGTCGCTGTAGCTGATCGAGATCTTGTTCGCCCGGATGGCGGTACTCCTGCGGCTCTTCGTATTTATGGTATTCCACTTTTTATTGATACACTTGCCCTTTATTTTAACAAAAAGCAGTATGAGGATCGTCTTCCTTCAAAAGGTGGGCCTTCTGTTATGTGGAAGGATTTTGCGCAAGATGCCACGACTCTCACCAAGAGTGATAATAGTCCGGAACGATTCGAAGTTGCTGGCGCTGCGTTAGGAAGAGTCGATAACGTCCGAAATGGTTTGGATGTTTTGTACTCTCTCTTCTTGCAGTATGGTGTGAGTTTTTATAACCCACAGGGAAGTGCTACAACTCTCTCTTCTGCTCAGTCTCTTGCTGACGATAATAGCGGAAATCCGTTCTTAACTTCTCTTCAATTCTTCACGAATTTTGCTGTATCTTCTTCGTCTCAGTATTCTTGGAATCAGTACATGGCTACTGCAAATGGCGACAAGGAAATCACTCCTTTTGCCAAGGGAAAAGTTTCAACCATCGCTGGCTACTCAAGTGATTATGCGAAAATTGCTGCGATGTCCGACGCTCTTTCGCGTCAGGGATACAAGGCTCTTACACCTAAAGATATTGGTGTTGCTCCACTTCCACAGGTTCACGATCCTGCTGTTTCAACGAATGCCCGTTCAGTACTTGCAAGCTACATGTTTGAGACGGTTTCTCGTAATTCTACTCACCAGAAACAGGCTTGGGACTTGTTACAATTCTTAAGCAATCAGCAAAATTCGACGTACTATCATCAGAAGACACACCGACCTACGAGTCGTCGTGATCTGCTTGATATTCAGGCCGCTGAGCCAATTTATGGAGTTTTTGCTAAGCAGGTTGGATTTGCATCGAGCATGCCGCTCTATGATATTCAGGCCTTCAACATAATATTCTCCGATGCTGTTCAGGGTGTTGCCGATGGACTTACAAGTCCTGTCGCTGCCTTCAAGACGGCTGATATGAATCTTGGGCAGATACTTCCTCAGAAGGGATTTGTTGGTCCAGGTCCTCATATTCTTGTGACGAAATAATTTTTTATATCTTTAAAGGTATTCATGATCTCCATGTTTTTTTCTCGTTTTTCTCACATGGTGCGCGAATATTTCTTTCCGGAAGGGGAGCAGGTTTTTTTTAAACGATGGGGAGAGGTCGCCTTAATGTTGTTTTTTGTTACCTTGTTTATTCCGCTTAAGCTTCACGCATACGAGACTTTGTTTTTTTCAAGCGGAGATGCTAATCCATATCAAACATTTTTTCTCTACCTGTCAGATCTTTTTTTACTGGGTAGTTTTTTTGCTTTTAGTATTCATTTTTTTCTTCATCACGAGGATGTGAAAAATCTCACATGGGGTAATCGCGCTATTCTCTTTTTCTGGCTTCTTCTCCTGACCCTTGGAGAGATTTCTATTTTTATTTCTCCTGACTTTACCTTGAGTTTTCTTCTGGTTCTCCGATTTCTTGAGTGCTTCTTTTTGTATCTTGTTCTTATTAACAATCTTGTTTCGCTTGAGAAGATTTTTCTTATTATCGTTTTTGGACTCCTTGGAGAGTCGGTTCTTGGGATTTGTCAGTACGTCCTTGGTTCGAGTGTTGGGCTGTCGTTTTTAGGTGAGCCACCTTTGGCGAAAACCATGTCCGGAGTTGCAACACTTATGACGAGTGGAGGAAAGATTTTGCGCGCCTACGGAAACTTCCTTCACCCGAATATTTTTGCGGCATATTTGATTTTTGGCTTTTTCGCTATAAAAAATGTCTATAGGCGCGCGCCGTACCCATACGGAATTATTACCTTTATTTTCTTTTTTGCCTTTCTTCTTACCTTTTCGCGAACAGCATTTTTTGCTGGTTTGATCGGTTTTGGTATTTACTACTACCTTACGAAACGCCACCTCAGTCTTCGCACTATTCTTACGATGAGTACGGTTCTTCTCATTCTCCTCGTTTCGTTTAATGTCGGGGCGCTCCTTTTTTCTCGAATGAAATTCGATGATCATCAGGCCCTTCAGTTCCGCTCACAAAACTTTGCTGATGGTGTTCGTCTTGCTCTCGATCATCCGCTTGGCGTTGGGCTAGGGGAGTCATCTTCGGCTATACAGCTTGTTGTTCCGGACAAACTTTCTCCTTGGGAGTACCAGCCTCCACATAATCTTTTTCTTGTTGTCAGTAGTGAAATTGGTCTCGCAGGTCTTGCACTTTTTGTATTCCTATTTGCCTACGTGTTCATTCATTTGTACCAACGTCGAAAACTGAGTCCTCAAGTATTTACTCTTTGGATCGCCCTCTTCCTTCTTAGTCTAACTGACCACTATTTCTTTTCTCTCTACCACGGGAATATTTTCTTCACCGTTGTTCTTGCGATTGCAGCCATAACACTTCAATCAAATCCTGACCACGTTACTGCTCGTGCTCATCAAGAAGAAGTTTTGCCAGAAGTTAGTCAGCCGAAGTCGGTCAGCTAGTTTGATAACTCAGGTACTTCCTGAATCTTACTGCTGTAGCCATTGATAAATGTTTTTGCATCCATCTCTCCCTTTCCTTCGATCTGGAGTTTTTCTGCGATGAGTGCTCCGTGTTTTGTTCCAATCCAGAGTTCTTTTTCACCGCTTTCTCCTGTGTGAATTTTCATAACTCCTGCTTTTTCTTTTGCATCGGCCTGTACTTTTGTCTTGAGGATTTTGAGTCGTTTTCCGTTCCAGATGGTGAAACATCCTGGCCATGGCGTGAAGGCTCGTATTCGATTGTGGATCTCTTCTGCCGTCACTACCTTCCAATTGATGCGTCCGTCCTCTTTTTCTATTTTCTCGCAGTAGGTGGCCCGTGAGTGGTCCTGAGGAATAGGTCCAAGGGTCTCATCGATATAGTCGAGTGCCACCGGAGCGATAAACTCTCCACCAAGTGCTGCGAGTTTTGCGTAGAGCGTTTCGAAGGTATCAATTTCTTCTATTGGCATTCTCTTGATGAAAAGAATAGGACCCTCATCCATCTTTTCATTGATTTTGATAATAGTGATTCCTGTCTGAGTATCGCCTGAGAGGAGTGACTGTTGAATAGGGGAGGCACCTCTGTAGCGCGGGAGGAGGGATCCGTGAACATTGAGAGCTCCAAACTTTGGTATCTCTAGGAGGCGCTTCGGAATGATCTGACCGTACGAGACGACGACAAAGAGATCGGGCTCTAGATTCCGTAAAAGTTCCTCAAAATCAGAGTTTTTCTTGAGGCTTTCTGGCTGTAGGACTGGAATTCCTGTTTTTGCTACAAATGCCTTTATGGGGGTCGGGGTCAGCTCCTGGTGTCTCCCCGTTGGCTTATCTGGCTGAGAAACGATGGCGTTAACCTCGATTTCTTGGCTTTCTAATAACGAATTCAGGGTTGAAACCGCAAACTCTGATGTCCCGAAAAATACAACTTGATATTTTCTCATATTCAATTACAATTTTACCTTCTATGAACGACAATATCACAACTACATTTCGGGAGGCAAAGAAACTTATCGAGCGATCAGAAAAAATTCTGCTCATTTCTCACCGTAGGCCGGATGGCGACACACTTGGTGCGAATATTGCGATTCACCTCTGGCTCCAGTCTATGGGAAAACAGACGACACTTGCCTGTATCGATGTGCCTTCCGAACGATATGACTTCTTGCCTGACATACGACGTTTTGTGAATAACTTCACATTTACGGATTACGATCTCATTATTGTCTGCGATGCGGGTGCTTACTATATGACCCAGTTTCATACGATCTATCCAGATATCTTTTCTGGAGTGGTTCCGGTTTTGAATATCGACCATCATGCTTCAAATGATAACTTTGGAACGCTTAATATCGTTGATCCACACGCGGCTTCTGCAACTCTTATTATTTATCGTTGGTTTACCTTTTTGCGAGTTGCTATTAGTCCAGCTATGGCTACTGCTCTTCTCGCTGGCATTTATAACGACACAGGAAGTTTGATGCACTCAAATACGACTCAGGAAGTGTACGAGGTTTCTTCCGATCTTGTCTCGAAAGGTGCTCGCGTGAACTCGATCTCTCGGTCGATGTTTCGAAGTAATACGCTGAGTACATTAAAACTTTGGGGACGTGTTCTCGAGAATATGAAGGTTACTGATGACGGAGTGTGCATGTCTGTTCTTACGATGAAAGACTTCGGCGAGTCTGGCGCTCATCCTGACGAGTCTGGCGGAGTTATCGATCTTCTCAATGCGGTTCCTGATACGAAATTTTGCGTTCTTCTTGCTGAAGACGGAAAGGGAAATATCAAAGGGTCGTTCCGGACACGAAGAGATGATGTTGATCTTTCTGCTCTTGCTGCCAACTTCAATGGAGGTGGTCACAAAAAAGCTGCGGGTTTCAGTATGCCTGGCAGTATTCAAAAAGAAACTATTTGGAAGATTGTTGCCGACAAGCCACTTGCTCCCGGCATGGAGAATCCAATTCACGGTCTTGAAATCTCTTGCCTATAAAAGCTTGTTGATACATTAGCTTTCGTTTGTTAGAATTTGGCCATGCTTCGCAAAATTATTGCCTCACTTATTTTCACGATTTTTGTTGTTGCGAGTGTTCCTTTCTTTCTCGGACTTACGACGGGAAAGACATTTTTTTCTCGTTCTTTTTATCAAGGTGCCTTATTTGATGCGGCTTATCCTCCACTTTCTGACTATGTTGCTGAGAACATTCAGCGAATCGACCCTGTTTTCGCTCGATTCACTCAAGATGAGATTCGTGCGCATTTCGTTAAACACTTTACCCCAGATGTTCTTCGAAAGGTTATCGATCAGTCTCTTGATCAATTTGATCAACGAATTATCTCCACTACACCCGACACAGCTAAAAAAAGCCTCAAGATTCCAATCAACCTCTCTTCTCTCGTCCCTGTTTCGAAGGAGTTTTTGAAAGAATTTTCTAGTGAAATTAAGCTTCGGGGGGATTCCCAAGATTTCTATCAAGACAAGTTGATTACCCAGTTTGCTGGAACGAAGGGGGATTTTTCTTATGAACTTGATCTTGGTATGTCGAAGAGTAGTTATGTATCTACGGCAAAAACTCTTGATACAATGGCGTATTACATCTCTACGGTTCTCTTCGCTTTCACTCTTCTTATGCTTCTTTTGTGGTTTAAAGTTTGGGATACTGGATTGCGTTGGGCTGGAAGTATGTGGATGACATCAGCTGTTCTTGGCGGCTTTATAGCGCTTTTTATCGCAATTTCGGAGAAGTTTCTTTCTCCAAATTTCTTTGGTCTTCCTCAGGATAGTGCTCAATATGTTCACGTTATAGCTGTTTTTCACGTGATTGCTTTTTCTTTTCTCAAATCATATCTTTTTGTACTTTTCGCCGCTTTTATTATTGGTCTCGCCTTCTTCCTTTTTGCTCGAAGGCTCGATCGTGCCATAGACGCATAATATTTCTTTTACCTTTTTCTTATGACTCATCAAAAATACCTTTCGATTATCGGACTTGCTGCTCTTATGAGCTGGGTTGGATGGTTTGTTGTTATCACAAAACTTACGCCATTTGAATCGACAGGAATGGCTCTGGCATTTTTCTTCTTAACACTCTTTCTTGCACTTTCTTGTAGTTTTGCGATCTTTGGATTTTATATTCGCCTCTGGCTTAACAGGAATGAAGTATACTATCACCACATTAATATATCCCTGAGACAGGGCGTCCTGCTCAGTTTGTTGACACTTGGTGCCCTTGCACTTCAACTTGCCGGAGTATTGACCTGGTGGACAGGAATCCTCCTTATTACTTCTGTTATGCTTATTGAACTTTACTTCGCGCTCAATTCTAAGTAAGGGTTCTTGATTCTTCCGAGTTCATTGAGAGGAAAGAGGATAACTGAAGCCTTTCCTTCGATGTTTTCCATTCCAATAAATGCATCTTCTTCAAATTGACAGCCTGTTGAGATGGAGCTCTTGAAACAGCTGCGTGCATCGGTTGAAACAACACGGTTATCGCCGAAGACGAGATAACGTCCTTCTGGAACTGTGAATTTTGTTTTTCCCGGGATGAGCGCCTGAGTGTTACCTTGATTGATGGAACTTAGGTACGATTCATTGAGCTTGAATCCATTTGGATGCTCTGTATTAGTGACATAAACGTAGCCATTCTTGAGCTCTACGGTTTCTCCCGGAAGTCCTATAACTCGCTTAATAAAAAACTCCTGGTTGTCGAGATGGAAGAGTGTTTTGACGAGCGACTCGAATTTTCCATACTTGATGGTTCCCGGTGGTCGAAACACAACGATGTCTCCACGTTCAGGTTGTCCAACCACATAGCTGAATTTACTAATGATAAGATATTCTCCATATCCTGAGTTGCAGGCTCCGTTTCGATAATTCAAGGTGTTACACATGGATGTTCCATGTACTTGAAATGGCGCGATAACATACGTTCTAATGATAACGACGAGCCCGATAATGATAATTGCGTCGAGAAGAATTTCTCCAATAAACTTTAATCCTTTTTTAAATGGGGATTTGTTTTTTGATTTTTTATGGCGAAGAGGTTGAATTTGATCAACTGGCTGAAGATCAATCATGTCTTCTTCGTTGTTGTCCACGTTCTCTAGGGGAGTAGGATTCATAGTAGAGTTATCCTATCGTTTTTTTGATTCATTTACAAGCTGACGGAAGTTCAGTACTATATCAAGTGCATGAAAACAGCTTACTATTTTTTTGGAGAGTACCTGGAAAAAGGTGAAAAGATTCACTCTGTGGTTCACAGAAATCTTGCCATTATGTTTCCTGTTTTTTTGAAAATATTTATTATTGGATTTTGTTTTCCTATCATTCTTTTGTTCTTTTTCCCAACGCTTTTTTGGGCAACTATTGCGTGGATGGTGATGGCGGTTATGCGGATTTTTTATGATTTATATGATTGGTATTACTATGTTTGGCTTATTACCGATAGGGCTGTTATTGATATTCGTTCCCCGAGTCTTTTTGAGGTTTCAACTACTCGAATTGAGTATCATATGGTTGAGGGGGTCAGTTATACGATTGCTGGTTTTTGGCGTACTGTTCTTGGTTATGGCGATGTGACTCTCGAAAAAGTTGGAGGAAATTCGACTATGAAGATGGATGGTGGAAATAATCCAAAACGTATTGAAAGACAGATTTTGAAGTATCAGGAGGAGTATATGGAACATCATAACTTCAATAGCCATGATTCTTTGAAGTCACTTCTTTCCGGAATGCTCTATGAGCATATGAAAAAAACTGGTCATCTTCCTGATAAAGATGGGGCAGAGATTATTGAAGTAGCTGCTGAAAAGGAGTCTGCAAAGCTTCCTGAAAAAAAGAAAAAGATTATTAAAAGAGTTATTCGTCGCTAATACATTGTTATGAGCTTCCCTATTCTCGTAGCGATTATTCTGCTTCTCGTCATTTTCGGACTCTTTGCGTATCGAGCTTTCCGTAATAGGAAACCTCTTTTTTCTGATCGTGAACTTCGAGATATTCGTGCTCGTTTTGTTGATTTGGAGAAGAGGGCCTATTGGGATCCTCGTCATAGCGTTTTGGAAGGGGATAAGCTTCTTGACCTTCTTCTTTCAAAAAAAGGCTACAAGGGTCCTCTTGGAGAAAAGTTGAAGAAAGCTGGGAAACGTCTCTCGAATATTCAAGACTTATGGGACGCCCACAAGGTGAGAAATCGAATTGCTCATGAGTTGGATGTGAAAGTGGAGCCCCGGATCGCTTCGAGGTGCGTGGCGGCTTATAAGAAGGCATACGCGTTGTGCGGCGTGGATATCAATTCCTAATGTGATTCCTATATGGCCGAAAAGCCTTTTATTATTGGAGTATTTGGACCACCAGGTAGTGGCAAGTCGACGATCCTTTCTTTTTTTGAAGAGAAGGGTTTTGTCGTCTGGCGTGCTGATGATGCGGTTCACGACCTTTATAAGTCCGGAGAGGCGGGCGCTAAGCGAATAGGGGAGTTCTTCGGGAAGAATTTCATTGCCAAGGATGGATCGGTTTTGACCTCGCGTTTGGCCAAGATGGTGCTTTCTAAACCGCTTAAGCTCAAGATTCTTGAGCACCTTATTCACCCACTCGTTGCGAATGAGGTTACTCACTGGATCGATCAGCAAAAGAAACTCGGAGTCATGAAGATTGCGATAGAGGCCGCCGCTTTTGAGCCGGAAGGTTTGGCGAAACATGTCGATCTCCTTTTGAAGGTCACTGCTCCTGAAAATCTCTGCAAGGAGCGCGTTTTGGCTCGTGGAAAGACCGATGTCTACTTCGATGCTCTGTACTCCGTGACGCGGGATTACGAAACTCCTTATGTCATTGAAAATGCCGGAACCTTGGCCGACCTAAAAAACAGGTTTGAAAAACTCTATTCTACCGTTACAATGTCGCCATGAGTCAAGTTTACGAAGCTATTATTGGTCTCGAAATCCACGCCCAGGTTTCTACGAAAACAAAGATGTTCTGTGGCTGCTCCTCGAATGCTTACAATGCTGAGCCTAATGAGAATACCTGTCCAGTCTGTATGGGTTTTCCCGGTCAGCTTCCTGTTATCAACGAAGAGGCGGTTCGAAAGGGTTTGATTGCCGCTATTGCTCTTAACTGCAATATTCCTGAGGTTTCGAAGTTCGATCGAAAGAACTACTTCTACCCAGATCTTCCAAAGGGGTTTCAGATTTCACAGTTCGACAAGCCAGTTTCCGAACATGGGTCTTTGAAGATCCTCGTGAACGGTGAGGAAAAAACTATTGGAATCACTCGTCTCCATCTCGAAGATGATGCTGGAAAGCTTTCTCACATCGATCGAGGAACGCTTTGTGATTACAACCGATCGGGTATCGGACTTATGGAAATTGTGAGTGATCCAGATATGCGCTCTTCGGAAGAAGCCGTTGCCTACGCCAAAGAAATTCAAATTGTGTTGCGATACGTTGGTTCGAGTGAGGCCGACATGGAAAAGGGCATGATGCGTTTTGACGCCTCTGTTTCTTTGCGACCGGTTGGTGATACCAAGTTGTATCCACGTGCTGAGATCAAGAATCTCAACTCATTCCGATCACTCGAGAGTGCTATTAAATATGAAATTAAACGCCAGAAGAAGTTGTGGGAGGAGGGGAAGGCTCAGAGCAGAGATATTACGGTTGGCTGGAAGGATGAGAAGCAAGAGACCTACTTCATGCGTGACAAAGAAGGTGCTGACGACTACCGATACTTTCCGGAACCGGACTTGCCACCTTTGTTTGTAAAACGTGAGACGGTTGAGGAATATCGCGGTATGCTCCCAGAGTTGCCATACGTTCGACGTCTTCGTTATGTAAAGGATTATGCCTTGAGTGAGGGTGATGTCTATCTTCTTACGGAGAACAAGGCTTTGGCTGAATATTTCGAGAAGACACTTCCTTTGACCAAGTATGAGCCGAAGAAGCTCGCTAGTTTTATTACGACGGTACTGATCCGATTTTTAAATGAAGATGCGAAAGATATTGAAGAGTCACCAGTTACGCCTGAGTCGCTTGCTGAGTTATTGAATGCGGTTGAGTCTGGAAAGATTTCTAACAACATGGCGAAGGGTGAAATTTTTGAAGAGATGTATTTGAAGGGGAAGAGTGCCGCTGAAATTATCAAAGAAAAAGGACTGGAGCAGGTGAGTGATACTGGCGAGATTGAAAAGGTTGCCGCTGAAGTTTTGGCTGCAAATCCTGCTATTGTCGAAGAGTATAAGTCTGGAAAGGTGAAGGTCTTCGGATTCTTGGTTGGTCAGGTTATGGCTCGCATGAAGGGTCGCGCTAATCCAGGAATGGTGAATGATTTGGTGAAGAAGTTGTTGGAGTAGAAACTTTGTGGTAGAGTAACTTTTGTAAAGTTCGATCTACTCACTCTCACTTCACATGATCAATACCTCACTGGATGTTTTGTATATTTCTCTCGCCGTTGGATTTCTCGTCCTCGTCGTTTTTTTGTGCATGACCTTGCTCTACGCGACATTTATTCTTCGCGATGTTTCAAAGATGACCGAAGACGCCAAAGAAGTTACCGATAAGGTAAATCAGATCGTTATTAGTCCTTTGCGAATGATGAATACCCTTATGGAACATCTCAAACCAATCCTCGATTCAGTGAAAACAAAGGTCGAAGAAAAGCAGCGACGAAGAAGGAGGAATGAGGATGACTAAGCTATTGCCGCTCCTGCATGTTGATTTTTTTGATTCGAGAGGACGACCTTTTCGACTCCGAAAACTTCTTGATATAGCATAAGAAAATCTTCCTTGTTGGTCATGAGTCCAAGCCATTCCATGATAGCCCTGAGGCCTCTTGTTTTTCCTCCAACTTCCAGGAACACTCCTAGCCACTTTCCGCTCAATAGTCCGACTATAATTTTTCCATCTGAAGTTCTTTGCGGACAGAGATCTTCTAATTTTTTCTTGTTATCTGGCTCTTTTAGAGCCTGAATGATCTCTTCGTAGGGTGTTTCTTCTCTCTCGGCTGATGTACCATTTTTACATATCCATCGTAATACCGTGTGGTCTGGGAATATTTCTTTAAAGAAGTTTTTTATTCCATCTCCATTTTCTGGTATGCCTAATTTTTTGAGAACTGTTCGCATATGAAATTCTTTGGATCCAATTATAAGATGTCCTGTCATGATAATCGTCGTTGAAGTTCCTTTAATATGGCATTTCTTGTGGCCATTTTCATCTTCGAATGTAATTCCGCATTTTGCTAAGTTTTCTCTATTTTTTTCACTTCGTATCTCCTCTAATACCGCCTGTCTTCCATAGGTATCTATTGTACTTCTTTGGCTTTCTTGTGATGCTTTTTTGATATTCTCTTCACCAAATAACGCCCCAAAGAAACGTTTCATATCTGCAACACATAAAGAGCCTTGTCCGTATCCGGTAAGGATTTTTTTTCCTCCTTTTACTGATGAGCTTCCATTTATCGTTAGCCATTCCTGTCTAAACTCGATGAGTGTTGGATTAACGACCCATTTTCCGTTTTCTATTCTTACATTTGTCATTCCGAGAATTTTCTCGAGATTTATCGGATGGCGAGCGGCCTCGTATACATCCTCAATTGTTAATTCTCTGTCTTTTTTAAACTTTCTTCTTGGGTCACTTATTTTTGCCGGAGGAACTATCTTTACTGAAATTTTTCCTTGTATAAAGTCATAAAATGTTTCCGCTCCAGCCCTTTTTACAAGCTCATATCCCGATATATATTCTCCGCCATAGACTGGAAAAAGAGTTACATACCATTTGTTACTTACGGTTCCTGTGAGATCAATATCTCCATTTTCTGTAGTCGTAATTCCAGCTGACCGTAGGGCTTTTTGCGCTTCATCACTTCTTTCGTCCCAATCTATTTCCTGAAGTGCATTTCTCATATTAAACTCTGTTCCTGACATTGGGGCTCCTTGCATAAGTTTAACTTTTTTGAATAATCCAGAGACTCGTAATCGAACAGCGGCTTGTTGTTTTTCCGGGATTCCAAGTTGAGTAATGGCCACTTCTGGTAACCTTGGATATTCTGCACTCATATCGGCAAGTTCCCCTGTGTATTCCCTTGGAAATAGTGGGTTTTGACATATACTTTTCATAATCCTTTCTACTTCTGATCGAGTTTCTCCGCTCATCCCATTTATCTGTGATATTCCGAATCTTTTTCTATAGAGCATGATGCTATCACGGAGTCTTATAATAAAGTTTGTAAAAAATGCTGGAGTAACTTTTTGATCTTCCTCTTCATTATCTTGCTTTCCTCGTTTTTGCTCCTTGTCATTTATCTGATGTTCTTTTTTAAGATACTGCGTGATGAGAGGAATAAGTATTTCTACTGCGTATTCTTCGCTCATTTTTATATTTCGAAATCCTACTAACATCTTGTTGATTATTTTTTTACCAATTTCAAATAAAGCCCTTCCCATTATTTGGCGATTGGTTATATCTGGATTTTTGGTCCATGCCGCATGCAAGCGCATAGCTAAAGAGATATTCATTCCCCCTAACATCTCTAATGCCGCCGTTTCTCCATCATCGATATCCGACATGGATTCTTGATCTTTGGCTAGCAGTGAGCGATTTAGATATTCTCTTTTTTCAGCGGGCATATTTATAATTATGGCCCGCTATCATACCTTTTTATTTGTTTTTGTCAATATTTCTTAGCTTCTTTTAGCTTTGGTTTTGAGAAATTTCCATGGAAAAATGATTGTAGCGTTGTAAATTCGTCTCCAGCGTCTTGGTTCTTTGACGAGGCGATAGAGCCATTCGAGGCTGAGTTTTTGGAGGAGGGCTGGGGCGCGGGGGACTAGGCCTGAGATGAAATCGAAGGTTCCGCCGACACCGATGGCGACTTTGACGGTTGGCATTTTTCGGAGGTTACGAGCGATCCATTTTTCTTGAGCGGGTGCGCCGTATGCAACGAAAAGAATGTCGGGGTTGGTGTCGTTGATGACGTCTTTGATTTTTTCTTCTTCGTATGGAGAAGGGGAGCCGCTGTAGGTTCCAACGATCTGGATGTTTGGATATTTTTCTACGAGAACTTGTTTTGTTTTTTCTGCGACACCGTCGGCTGCGCCAAGGAGGAATATTTTTTTATTTGTGAGTGTGGATTTTTCACAGATATCGAGAAAGAGATCGACGCCAGTAACTCGCTCTGGAATTGGGCTTGTTGGTTTTTTGAATGGAAGAACGATGAGTTTGAGAAGTGATTTCCAGAGAGGATCCGTGAGCGTATTTCCTGCCCAAATGATTCCAATACCATCAGGAGTGTTGAGGTCGGTGAGATTGAGAAGTGTGAGAAATTCCTCGTCTTCTTGCGCTGTGAGAAGCATTTCTGGATTTGGAGTGGCGAGGTGATGTTGTGAATCGAACTCAAAATACGTGAAAATTTTCTCGACGAACTGTTGTCGAGTGAGTGTGTCGAATGGCACTTGCATGATGATTACTCGGTCTGTTCGGGTTTCTGACATATGGCTAAGAAGTTGTGGGATGCGGTTGTTTCGAGCTTGATGATGCGGAATTTTGGAGAGAGGAGCCTTTTGAGTTCTGGTTTGAAGAAGGCGTGATAATACCGATAGACTTTGTTTTGCCAAGGAATAAAGAGGTCGTTGATATCATACGGCCCATAGATAGCTTTTTTCAATGTGGCTTTTAAAATTGATTTCCAATATTTTTTTTGCCAAAGATTCCATACGGTAATAACGACGTAGCCACCGGGCTTGGTGATGCGATAGAGTTCATCGACTGCTTTTTCTCGAAGTTTTCCTGATGGAATGTGATGAAGAGAAGCGATCGCAAATGTTGTGTCGATGGAGTTGTCTGGAATCGGGATCTGGAGAAGGCTTCCGAGGAGAAAGGTGTGATGGGGGAATAGCTTTTTTGCCTGATCGAGAAGATTTTGGCTGACGTCGACGCCGGTGTATGTTTCGTCGTATTTAAGCTCACGAATGAGGCGACCATTACCACAGCCGATGTCGGCAATGGAGGTGTTTGGCTTGATGTAGGGTTCGAAGAGCTCGAACTCTTTCCAGGCGTGTTGCCGGGTCATCGAGAAGTCTGCCGCAATTTCGTCGTAATCCAGCTTTACTTTTTCGAGGAGTTTAGCTGCTATTTTTTGTCTCATATATGGTACAATGGGCTGCGATATGCCCATAAATGATACTCTCAAACAATTAGTGAAACAAGCGATGGAGCTGAAAGTGAAGGATCAGAAGTCTCTCCAAGTGCTTAAGAATCAGTACTCAACCCATTACAAGGTTGGTGCTCCGACGAATATGGAACTTGTTGAGGCGTACCGCGAGATGTGTAAGGAGAAGGGTGTGAAAACTGATTCCGAGTTCATGAAACTTCTTCGAAAAAGGGGAGTGCGATCGATGTCTGGAATCGTCTCTATTACGGTTATTACGAAGGCCTTCCCCTGCCCAGGAAAGTGTATTTTTTGTCCGACTGAGCCGAATATGCCGAAGAGTTATTTGTCGAATGAGCCGGCAATTATGCGTGCGATTTTGAATGACTTCGGTGCGTATGAGCAGACACTTAATCGAATTGATAGTTTGCAGCGAACGGGACATGACACCGACAAGGTTGAAATTATTGTATCTGGTGGAACGTTTTCTTTTTATCCGCATGCTTACCAGACGGCTTTCACCAGACAGATTTTCAATGCACTGAACTATCCGCTGAAACCTTCGAGAAGTTTACTGGAGGCGCAGCAGTTGAACGAGACCGCTGAGAATCGTTGCGTGGGTTTGTCTTTTGAAACCCGACCAGATCATATTGACGAGAAAGAGGTTCGCCGCCTCGCTACGCTCGGCGCCACCAAAATCGAAATTGGTGTCCAGTGTCTCGATGACGAGATTTATGCTCTTAATCAACGTGGGCATACGATCGCGGACGTCGCACGCTGCATGCAAGTGCTCAAAGACGGCTGTTTCAAGGTGAATGCTCATATGATGCCAAATCTCTATGGTTCTACGCCTGAGCGCGATTTTGAGATGATGAAGGAGTTGTTCGACAATCCCGATTTCCGTCCCGACTGGATGAAGATTTATCCGACGATGGTGGTTCCGTGGTCGGTCCTCGATAAAATGCATAAGCGTGGCGAGTTCAAGGCGTATTCTGATCCAGTGCTCATCGATCTCATGTGCAAGATTAAGCCACTGATTCCTGAATATGTTCGCGTAACTCGTTTGTACCGGGATATTCCTGCACCAACGATTGTTGATGGTTCGAAGATTTCTAACTTGCGTCAGGTCGTTCAGGAAGAGATGAGACGTCGTGGACTTCCCCAGTGTCGATGTATTCGTTGTCGTGAGGTTCGTGACACGGTGGTCGATCCGAAGGACCTTCGTATGCGCGTCACTGAGTACGATGCCTCTGGTGGCCATGAGTTTTTTATTCAGTGGGAAGATCCTGTTACTGATAAGATCTGTGGATTCATCCGTTTACGATTTCCGTCGCAGTATTACACGGGGAAGAAGCACTTCATCAAAGAGCTCGAAGGTTGTGCACTGATCCGCGAGTTGCATGTTTATGGCATGCACATACCGTTAAATGACCGTGAGGAGGGGGCTCAGCAACATTTTGGTTTAGGAAAGACTTTGCTAGCGAAAGCGGAAGAAATTTCCCGTGCCGCAGGCTTCAAAAAAATGGCGATCATCAGCGGAGTAGGGGTGCGTGAGTATTATAGAAAGACAGGATATAAGCTTGAAGGAACTTATATGATAAAGGGGATTTAGATTTCAGCTTTGCAAAGCTGAATGCCCTAAAGCAGAGACTTTGTACAATGTATCTTGTACAAAGTACTGGCAGCCTGGGTAGTCGAGTGCTTGACCCGTTTATTTTTTATGTGTGTTCGTTATTTTTTTTGAGTTCTTTTGTTGCGTATGTTTTTGTAGCTGTTTTGGGTATGTTTGCATATGCAAACATATGCACCATGATTTTTTATACGTAGCAAATTGTTGTGTGTTTCAAATTTGTGCGTGCGCACAAAATCTATACCCACTTCCCTACCTCTCTAGCTGAAAATTTGGCATGAATTCGGCCTTTTCTGCTTCAAGCACCTCTAATTTATGGCTTATATAAGCCATAATATGCAAAACTGCCCCTAGGACGCGAGATGGCTAAAAAGTCGGGGATTAGGTCGTTTGGTTGAAGCTTCTTAGTCATTAACATATACTGACTCTATCTTTGTTAACTTTACCTTGAGGGCTTCGTAGTTTTCAAGATTCGGATCTTTGCTTATGAGTTCAGTTGCATAATGACGTGCTTTTGAAATCGTGTGGGCGTCAGTGAGTGATGCCATTTTTAAGTCGGGGATTCCTGATTGGCGGAGGCCGTAGAGTTCGCCCGGGCCGCGCATTTCGAGGTCGATTTCAGAGAGGGCAAAACCGGATTGGTATTTCACCATAGCGCTTAATCGCTTCGTGGAGTTCTGCGATTCCTTGTTGGTAAAGAGGAAACAATAGGACTGATACTCGCCTCTTCCTACGCGTCCTCTAAATTGATGAAGTTGTGAAAGTCCAAATCGTTCTGCGCCTTCGATAATCATGATCGTTGCATTTGGCACATCGATACCAACTTCGATGACGGATGTTGAGACGAGGACGTTTATCGTATTTTCGCTGAAATTAGCCATTATTTCGTCTTTTTCTTCCTGTTTCATTTTCCCGTGAAGGTATTGAACTTTGAGTTCTGGAAAGATGTGCTTACTGAGCTCTTCGTATGTTTGCATAACCGACCGAACTTCGAGTTCGTCGGACTCGTCGATTAAAGGGCAGACGACGAAGACCTGTCTCCCCTGTCGAACTTGTTCGCGAATCCAGTTGTAGGCATCTTTGCGTTTTTTTTCTGGAACGATATGTGTTTCAATTGGTTTTCTTCCGGGAGGAAGTTCATCGATAACCGAGAGGTCTTGATCACCATAGAGGGTCATCGCGAGGGTTCGTGGAATTGGCGTAGCGGAGAGACTTAAGAGGTGTGGAATGCCGTGAGACTTGAGTGTATCGCGCTGTTTAACACCGAACCGGTGCTGTTCGTCGATGATTGCGAGGCCGAGTTTTTTGAACCCAACGTCTTCTTGGATGAGTGCGTGCGTACCAACAACGAAGTCGCACGTTCCTGTTTTGAGTTGTTTGATAATCTCCTCTTTTTGTTTTGCTGGTGTCGATCCGAGAACTTGTTGAATATTAATTCCGTACTGTTGGAAAAATTTATAGAGCGTTTTATAGTGCTGCTTGGTGAGAATTTCTGTTGGTGCCATGAGGGCGACCTGGTGTCCGTTTTTGATCATAGAGAGTGCAGCGAGACCTGCAATAACGGTCTTTCCTGAGCCAACATCTCCCTGTACGAGTCGTGACATAGGGATGTCTTTTTCGAGGTCGTCGATAATTTCATCGAGGGTTTTTTGCTGTGCTCCCGTGAGTTTAAATGGAAGCTTTCCGAGCATTGTTATGAGATGCTCTTTGTCGATAAGCTTTCTTTTTATCTTCGATATATCGGAGTGTTGCCACAACCATTTTTTGTGAATGGCTTTGAGTTGGAGTAAAAATAACTCGTCGAATGCGAGTCGTTTTTTGGCTTTCTCTAGATCTTCAACCTCTTCTGGGAAGTGCACGAGTTCGATGGCTTTTTTGAGTGCCATGAGTTTTTCTTTCTTGAGAATTTCTTCTGGGAGATACTCTTCGACGTACTTCAAAAATTCGTTTAATACTGGTCGCATTTTTTCGCGAATCCATTTGGAGTTGAGCCCTTCTGTTTCGTGATAGATGGGAACGATGCGTCCCGTATGAAGTTGTTCTTCGCGTTTGTGTTCGATGGTTGGACCGGCGAGTGATAACTTTCGCATGTTTAATTTTGGCTTACCCGTCACAAAAACGTGCATGCCTGATTTGTACATGTGCGTGATAAATTTCTGATTAAACCAGACGAGTTCGATTGATCCGCTGTCGTCGGTTAAGACTGCTTTGGTAAATTGGCGTCCGCCTTGTAACTTCTTGCTGAAAAAATTACTGAGAATTCCGCTGAATGTTTGCGCCTCTCCTTCTTTCGCATCGGCGATTGGCGTGATACCTGAGGCGTCGGTATACGATCGCGGGAAGTAATACATGAAATCCTCTACCGTTTTTACCCCGACACTCTCGAGAAGCTCCAGGTGCTTGGAGTTCGTGGAGAGGACTTTTTTAAGAGGAGTAGAGAGCATTCATCGTACATTATGGTCCCTTATAATAACTTAACGCCTTCTGATTTTGAAGCCCTGAGTGAGTTGATAATCACGACGACGTCAATGAGTTCTTGAATAATTGCGCCCACCATTGGAACGATGAATCCAAATGCCGCGAAAATCATACAGCCAATACTGAGACCGATTCCCCATCCAATACTTTGCATCGCGATTTTGATGGTTCTCTGAGCAATATGAATAGATCGAAGTACATGATTGAAGTCACCTCCGAGGAAGACGATGTCGGCTGCTTCTGATGAGGCGGTCTGCTCTTCGTTACTGAACACCATGCCAATATCCGCAAGAGCAAGCGCTGGAGCGTCATTGATTCCATCACCAACCATGGCGGTAATTTTTCCGGCCTTCTTGAGCTCCTCTATCCCCTTCTGTTTATCTGCTGGCGTGCACTCTGCCTTTATTTCCATTTTGATTCCGAGTTTTTCGACGGTTTTTTCTGCGGCCATTTTTTTGTCACCTGTGAACATGAGTGTCTCTAATCCGAACTTTTGCATCTGTGTGAGTGTCGAAATCGTGTCGGATTTAATCTGATCTTCGAAATGGAACATGGCGATTTTTTTCTCATCGAGGAGAAGTTCGATAGCCATGCCGTGATCTTCTTTTGGACGAACGAGGTGGTATGTTTTTCCCTCGAGTGAGCCCTTAATTCCATGTCCGATAATTTCTTTCACATCTGCAGCGTGCTTGAATTTTACGTTTTCTGCGTGGGCCATTTCTACAATTGCCTTTGCAAGTGGATGGAGAGAGTTGTGCTCGATACCTGCAGAAATCGCGAGAATTTGCTTCTCTGAGTAGTTGCTATCTTCGATCTTGATTTGCGTGACGGCTGGCTTACCCATCGTGATCGTTCCGGTCTTGTCAAAAATGACCGTATTCACGCGGGAAAGGACTTCGAGGGACGAGAGCTTCTTTACAATGATTCGTTGTTTAGCGCAGGCATTCATGCCTCCCATGAGGGCGATTGGTGTGGCGAGGATGAGCGGACATGGCGTTGCAACGACGAGAACGGCCAAAATTCGGTCGATACTTCCCGTGAAGATATAGGTGAGGACGCAGATCGTAAGCGTGATCAACGTGAAGATCGTGCTGTACTTGTCAGCAAGACGAATGAGTGGAGCCTTCTCTTCTTGAGCGGCCTGCACCATCTGAATGATCTTTCTATAGGTTGAGTCGGCCTCTTCTTTCGTAACTTCAATTTTGACTGGTTCACCGAGATTGATGGTTCCAGAGCGCATAATATCGCCTGCGAACTTTTCAAAGAAATACGGTTCACCCGTAAGCGAAGACTCATCTGCAATGGACGATTCAGATCGAAGAATTCCATCGAGCGGAATAACTTCTCCTTTTCGTACGAGAATTATTTGACCTTTTTTCACCTCGCTAATTTCGATTTTTTTCGACTCACCATCTTCCCCTATGACGACGACCTGACTTGGAATACGATCGACGAGTGCGGTGAGAGATTCTTTTGCCTTCTGGCTGCCATATTTTTCAAGCTCCTGTCCTGTTGCAAGCATGAGCGCGATGACGGCCCCAACGACGATGTGTCCGGAATATATTGATATAGCGATTGCTGCGACGGCGATGTAGTCGAGTGCAAACTGCTTCTTCATGAGCGACTCAAAAATCTCTACAAAGAGCCCATAACTTCCAAATGCGATGAGTGCATAAATGAGCACGAGACTCACCGTGTTATATCCAAATTGCTGCAGCGCGAGATACACAAAAATGCCAACCAATATAGCGAGAGGCTTAAGGAAGTTTTTCATAGATATCTTGGTTACGATATGGTCATTACCGAGCTATCAGATTATCCTACGAATTCCCTTGTATGTACAAGCGAATATTTTGGGTTTTTAGCTTTGTTTGAGGTTAAACTTCTACCTCCTTCCAAACAATCTCAATTGCATTGAAGAATTTCTTCGTAAACTCAGCCGCTTCTTCAGCTGAGAATGGTTTGCATGTGTAGCAGTCTACTGTGAATAATGGTGGGTTTGTTGGATATGAATAAAAAGCAGCACCTGATGATTTCCAGTGAATCCATCCTCCGTATCCCATATCATGTGCACTGTATGCGTATGGACCAGATAATTTTTCCATCTTCGTTACTTTCGCGAGCTCATCCAGATATTCTTTTATCTTTTCTGGCTCTACGATTTCTTTTGTTGTTCCTTCTATAATAACTCTCTGTCTTACAAGTCCTGGCGCAAGATTTTTCCACTCCATGAGTAAAAAATTAATGATTCGTAGGCTTCTTGAGTTTGTTGGCCTTCTTCAAGTCTGACTTTATGGCTTTTTTCTGTGACCAAACTTCGTCTTTGTATTCGGTGAGACGGGATTTTTTCTCGGCCTCGATCTCTAACTGTTTTGGCGTTTTCTTTGGTGTAGCCATAGTGAAGGTGGTTAGTGATTATATTAGACTAATTTGTAAAATCCTCGCTTCCCTACTTGTAAAATTGAGTCGCCAGAGAGTTCGAGGATGTCGGTGAAGTTTTCGATTTTGGTGCCGTTGTATTTGACGCCGCCACCTTGAACGAGACGACGAGCCTCGCCTTTGGAAGGGCAAGCATTGAGTTGCATGAGAATGTCGACGATGATCATCGAGGTTCCGGTGAGTTTTACTTCTTGGATATCATCTGGAAGTTCTTTTTTTGAAAAGACTTGGACGAAGTGTTGTTCGGCATCCGCGGCCGCCTCTGCCGAGTGATACATGGTGACAATTTCTCGTGCGAGACGCATTTTGAGATTGCGTGGATTTTCGCCGCCGAGAAGTTGGCGATTGATTTCGTTAATTTCTTCGATCTTGAGATTGGTCGTGAGTTCGAAATATCGAACGATGAGATTGTCAGGAATCGACATCGTCTTTCCGTACATATCTTTCGGATCTTCGTTGATACCGATGTAGTTTCCGGTTGTCTTACCCATTTTTTTGAGGCCGTCGGTTCCTTCGAGAATTGGAACGGTGATGACAGATTGTGGTTCTTGGCCATAGGAGCGCTGAATTTCGCGGCCGGCGAGAAGGTTGAATGTTTGGTCGGTACCGCCGAGCTCGACGTCTGCTTTTATCGCAACTGAGTCGTAGCCTTGCATGAGTGGATACATGAACTCGTGAACGTAAATTGGAGCCTGAGCCTTCAAACGATCTTGGAACATATCGCGTTCCATCATTTGCTGAACGGTAAAGACAGAAGCGAGACGGGTGACGTCGCTGAATGTGAGTTTTCCGAGCCAGTCTGCGTTCCAGACGACTTCGATATTTTTGATATCGAGTACTTTTGCTGCCTGATCGAGGTAGTGTTTTGCGTTGTTTTCGAGTTCTTCTTGAGTTTTCAAAGGTCGTGCCTCGGCTTTTCCTGATGGATCACCAATCTGGCCAGTGAAGTTTCCGAATATCAAAACAACCTGGTGGCCGGCTTCCTGGAACTGCTGGAGCTTTCGGAGTGGGACCATGTGGCCGAGATGAAGGTCGGAACCTGTTGGGTCGATGCCGAGCTTTACTCGTAGCTGTTTTCCTGACTTGAGTTTAGCTTCGAGTTCTTTTTTGACGATGACGTCGGAGACGCCTTTTTCGAGAATGATCTGAAGAGTTGAAGAATCGGTTTTCATGTGGCTATTTTACTGGCCTTTTCCATTAGTTACAAGTTGGCTTTGTTTGAGCTTTGTTATTTTACCTGTTTTCGATGGGGTGTTGGAACTTTCTGACAGCACGGAGAGTGGCTCTCTAATTGACAAAATCGATTATTCGCGTTACTATAAACCTTTCGAAAAAATCGGAAGAATCTGGTCGTTATTCCTCCCTTAAACCATATTTATATGTTACAGGAATCACTCGTTCGTCTTGGTCTCAAAGATAAAGAAATTTCTATTTTCCTTTCACTCCTTGAGCTTGGTCCTCAGCCAACGAGCATTATTGCCAAACGTGCCGGAGTGAATCGTGCGACAGCATATATGGTTCTTGATTCTTTGGTTTCCAAAGGTCTTGTTTCGAGGGTTGAGAAAGCAGATGTTCAGACATTTAGCGCTATTGCTCCTGAGGATATTCTTGAGATTATTCGTTCCAAGAAGCGCGAACTGGATGCCCAGGAAACTCAATTTCGAGATGTTATTCCTCAACTTCGCGGAATGATGAGTCAATATATTATTCCTCCGAAAGTTCGGTATTACGAAGGCATTGATGGTGTTAAAACGGTCATGGATGAGACTTTAACATCTCATGAGTGTATTCGTACCTATAGCTCTGTAGATGCTTGGGATAAATCTCCTCTCAAGGATTATATGCAGAATTATTGCCACAAGCGATCATACGATACGAGGGTTCCTTTGAAGTCTCTTACTTATGATACCGCCCTTGCTCGTGAGCATTTCGAGCTTCCTCATCAGCTTCTGGATGTTCGTTTTATTCCTGAAGAGATGACGTTTGAGTGGAGTGATATTGATATTTTCGACAATAAAGTGGTTATGGTTTCACTTGTTCCTGGTAACATCTGTGGCATTGTTATCGAGAGTCAAGAACTTGCTATGATACAGAAGTCGATGTTTGATATGGCGTGGAAGGGCTGTGAACAGCGTAAAGGTCGAAATGTTAATCAACATGCCCTGGTTTAATTGCTTCTTTACCGCTATACTCCGCGCATGAATCTTCCAATTTTGTTCGAGAATGATGAGGTCGTGGTTGTTGATAAGCCATGTGGTATTTCGGTTCATCCGGGTGCCGGTACGACGATGCCTGAGACGATTGTTGGTGAACTTTTGAAAAGCTATCCTTCGCTTCCTATTTCTAATGGCGAAGAACGGCCAGGTGTTGTTCATCGTTTAGACAAGGACACTTCGGGTGTTTTGCTTGTGACGAAGACTGAAGAGGCGATGAAATTTTATATTGATTGTTGGAAGGCTCATCGAGTTGAAAAGGAGTACCTTGTTCTTGTTCACGGCATTCTTGAGCCAAATAGCGGTACTATTGAGGCTCCGGTGACTCGAAATGTGAAGCATCGTCAGAAGATGACGGCCCTTGTGGCTGGTGGAAAAAATGCGATCACCCATTATGAAGTTATTCAGCACTTTCCGGATAAGGACATGCCGGTGACATTCGTTCGTGTGAATATTGAGACAGGCCGAACTCATCAGATTCGCGTGCATTTCGCTGCGATTAAGTTTCCAGTGATTGGCGATGATGTCTATGGAAATCGACATGCGAATGCCTACTTCGAAAAAGAGCTTGGACTCAAACGTCAATTTCTTCATGCTTGCTCGCTTACCTTCCCACTTATGGGAGTTGGTGCGACTGGCAAAGGAGGACCTACTCGCCTGAAACAAACGGTAGAATCAAAAATACCTCCTGAGTTACAGAAGGTATTG
>JBAYUX010000015.1:0-24032 GCA_041674865.1 Candidatus Altimarinota bacterium | reverse complement strand
TTTCTTCATGCTTGCTCGCTTACCTTCCCACTTATGGGAGTTGGTGCGACTGGCAAAGGAGGACCTACTCGCCTGAAACAAACGGTAGAATCAAAAATACCTCCTGAGTTACAGAAGGTATTGGATGAGTTGAGTTCAGATCCTACGCGAAGATAATTTTACGATTCGTAGTGAGCGTGATACTACGTAACGCGATATAATCGCAATTAGGCAGTGATCCCTGTAACCTCGATCTTTGTGAGGTTCTGTCGGTGACCCTTGTTTCGTGTGTATCGCTTCTTAGCGTTTTTCTTGTATACTCGAACTTTGTCGTCTTTGAACTGTTCGAGAATTTTGACGGTAACAACTGGACCTTCAACGTATGGTTCACCAACTTTGATGTTAGAACCATCTGCTACGAGCATAACAGTTTTGAACTGTACGCTTTCGCCTTCAGGAGCATCAAGCTTCTGGACGTCGATCTTTGTACCCTTTTCAACCTTGAACTGTTGACCTGCGATTTCTACAACTGCAAACATAATAAATGTGTTAAAGCGCGAGGATATTACGGCATATTTTACGTGAAATCAAGGCGATTTTGGCTTTGGGGTGGTCGCTTGGGTTTGGCTTAGCCGTTGAATTCGTTCATGGTGGCCTGAATTCCCTTTTTCAAAGCTGTTTCTATGGCGGACTGGGCTTTTTCGAGGGTTTTGGTGAGAACAGGTTTTTCTTTTGGAAGAAAGTGGCCGAGGACGAAATTACTGGTGTCCATCTGTCCTGGGACCTCATAACCAGCTTCCTCTCCCCTGCTCTCGATGCCTATTCTGAGGCGTGGGAAGGTGTTGGTTGGGATGTGTTGAAGAATCGACTTCATTCCGTTGTGCGTGCCAGCTGAGCCGTCACTGCGAATCCGGAGTTTTCCAAGTGGAAGGTCGAGATCGTCGTGAGTAATCCAGAGATTAGTTGGAGCAACTTTGTAGAAGTTCGCGAGAAGTGAGACCGCCTCACCCGAGAGATTCATAAAGGTGGTTGGCTTGGCGAGAATGACTTTTATTCCGCTGAAGGTCGCCTGTGTGACAAAGGCTTTCATTTTCTTTTCTTCTTTCCATTCTGGTGCGCCCCAGGAATTTTGTAACTGGTCTACGAGTAAAAAACCGGCGTTATGACGAGTATCGTCGTATTCTTTTCCGACGTTACCGAGACCAACTATCAGTATTGGGCCGCTTGAATCACTCAAGCTTACTTCCTTTTTTTCCATGAGATGCTTTTGAAGAATACGAGTTCTTTTCCAGCGATGACGAGCATGTCACCTTGTTCGGCACCTTTTTTGGTTAATGCCTTATCGACTCCGAACTTTTTCAAATACTGACGAATACGTGTCTGTGCCTGTGGATTGATGAGATCCATCATTTTTACGAGCTGTTCGATACGCTTACCCTTGATCTCGTAATAGCGCTGCTTGTTGAGTTTTTTGAGGTAGACGATTTCGAAACTTTCTTTGGTTTCGAGATGTGGACGGAATGTTTTGTGTGCCTTCTCTTCGGTCTTTTGTGCGTCTGTAGACTCTTCTTTGAGCTTCTGCTCCTCTTCTTTGAGAACTCTCCAAACTTCTTTCATGAGATCGGAAACTCCATCGTTAATGGCGGCTGAGATCAAGAAAAGTTTCTTCACTTTGAGTTTTTTCTGAAGGTCGGCGAGGAATTTTTTCTGATCTTCTGGTGGGACGAGGTCTTTCTTGTTTATAACAACGACTTGCGGTTTTTTCGCGAGATTCTTGTCGTACTGCTTGAGCTCGGCGTTGATAACTTTGTATGCCTTTGGAATATCTTCTTCAGATGCGTCGATGATGTGAATGAGTGTCTTGGTTCGTTGAACGTGTCTGAGGAATTCGTGACCGAGACCTTTTCCTTCAGATGCGCCCTCGATAAGACCTGGAATATCTGCGACGACGAATGATGCGCCTTCTTCTCGGAGAACTTTTTGCATGTCGACGACTCCAAGATTTGGGCTAAGTGTCGTGAAGTGGTAGGCGGCGATCTTTGGTTTTGCATTACTAATAACGCTGATGAGTGTCGATTTTCCTGCTGAAGGAAGACCAATAATTCCTACATCGGCGATGAGTTTGAGTTCAATAGCGAGCTCGATGTCCTCTCCTTCTTCACCAAGTTCTGCGATTTTTGGAGCTTGGAATCGCGATGAGACGAAGTGAACGTTTCCATATCCACCACGACCTCCCTTGGCAATAACGACCTCCTGATTCTCTTCTGTGAGATCGGCGAGAAGTTGCGTTTTGTTGAGCGTGTAGACTTGTGAGCCAACTGGAACGGGAATATAGAGGTCTGTTCCGTTTCTTCCGTGCATATTGTCGTCCTGACCTGGCTTTCCGTTGCCGGCTCGGAAGATCTTCTCGTTATTGAGATTTGTAAGTGTTCGAGTGTTGTCTTTGGCAATAATAATGACGCTTCCGCCCTTGCCTCCATCACCTCCGTTTGGACCTCCACGAGGCACAAATTTCTCTCTACGGAAGCTGACAAGACCGCTTCCGCCCTTGCCTCCTATACACTGAATGGTTACTTCGTCGTGGATCATTTTATGGTGAATCTGGATTATATCGGAGGCATTGTACCGGCTTTTCGTGCTTTAGGGAAGCCAAGATGTTTGGAATTTTGATTTATGGAGTTGGATTTGATATAATTCTTGTAGAAAAGGCTTTCGGCCCGTAGTTTATGCACTACAGTTAGCGGAAGGTCTTTTTGTATTTGTGTATATATTTTGGTAAAATTGTTTTTGAGAGATCTTCGGCCGTGGCCACCATACCACAACTTGGCGGAAGATTTTTCTTTTTTTATGCTGGAAAAATTGAGATAAGAAATTTCTCTCCGCTGCTTTTGTCTTCCTTTATTTGAACAATAAAATGTTCACTTTTCTTCGTGCAGCCATAAAATCTATGTAATAACTCGGAGTTTTTGTTTGGATTTTCTTTTGTTGTTGGATTGAAATGTGAGTTTTGAATTAGCTCTATCGCACATGAAAAATACTTCATTCTTCTCATTTGGTCGCCGTAATTTTTCTTTTCATATACATGTTGCCAGAATGGCCCTAGGAAAATTTTGCTTTTCTGAAAGTATCTAGATCTTACATACGGTCTTCGCCTCGATCTTTTGCAGATAGCTTTGTATGCACTAACTGCTTTTTCGTGTATTTCCTTGAAGTCGGTTCCAGTAAATGTATTTTCTCTGGTTTTGTATACATTCATTTCCGAATACTACCACAAATTTATGGCTTTTTTAAGCTGTTTTTCTGTCAGAATTATTTCATCTTTTTGTAAGGATTTTTTCATGAACGAGACTTCGTTCTGCTTTATGTAAAAACTTTGTATTTTAGTTGTTCTTCGTTATACTGGCTTCGCAAAAATCACTGTTTTGACAGTTCACAAGCCGGAGTGGCGGAATGGCAGACGCGCTCGACTCAAAATCGAGTACTCGTAAGGGTGTGTGGGTTCGACTCCCACCTTCGGCACCAATTAGAACCTACTTTCAAGCCAGAAAGTTTGTCTTTTTGATGTGCTCGTGATAAAAAGCTCTCTTAGCTCGCTTTCTATTATTCGTTTTATTTCGACCTATGGCTATTAATAATCTTCAGGAATTTCAGAATCATCCGCTCATTGAGAATAGTCCTGCTCTTCAGCGACTTTTAAAGGTTTTTAGTGAGATAATTAGCCATCCACGTCCATCGAAGAATGAAGGTGAGGTCCGTCAGGCGCTTGTTGATATGGCTCGAGAGCAGGGTTGGGAAATTCAGAAAGATGAGATTGGAAATATTGCTTTTCGTATTCCGGCGACTCCTGGAAGAGAAAATGTCACTCCGGTTGTTTTACAGGGTCATATGGACCAGGTTACGACTCCGGCGGATAAAGACCTTCCAAGAAATGCGGAAATTGTTATTGGTAATTCCGAAGATCCCGAAAATCCAGGTGATGATTTATATGTTCAAACTGTTGGTAAGAATATGACACTCGGTGCTGATAATGGTATTGGCGTTGCTTCTGCAATGGCAACCATGATGGATCCCACTCTTGAACATGGACCGGTAACGATTCTTGTTACCGTTGACGAAGAGACTGGAATGTCTGGAGCGAAAAAACTCAATCCTAATCTTCTTCCTGACAATAGTATTCTTATCAATCTTGATTCCGAAGAGGGTCCAGAGGGTATTTGTATTGGTTGTGCGGGTGGGGTAGACGTCGTTGGAAAATTTCCACTTGTTGATGCTATGGAAAGAGTTCCGGAAGATTATGAAATGCTTGCCGTAGAACTCACTGGTTTTGCAGGTGGTCATTCTGGTGTTGATATTCATAGGGGTCGTGGAAATGCGATACGATCGATGTCTGACTTTTTATTACAAGCACAATCCATCTCCTCAGATGTTCGTTTAATGAGCTTGAATGGTGGATCTGCGCGAAATGCTATTCCGTCTTCTGCTAGAGCTTATATCGCCATTCCACAAAAAGATGTCACTAAGGTTAAAAAGGCTTTTGCACGATTTCTCAAAGAAACTAAGAAGGGAGTTATTGTTGAAAATACCGCTCTTACTGGAAAGCTTCTTCCTGAAAATGCGAAAAAAATTCAAGGCTCGATAGATACCTATAACGGTTCTCATGTTGCCGTGATGGCGCTTCGTTCTGAATTGCGTGATATAATTCATGCTCTTATTCAGGAGTTGCCTCAAGGTCCTCTTGATTCCGCAGATCTTCCAAATGTCGGGAATCTTGTTACTCTTTCTAATAACCTAGGTGTTGTTAGAACTGAAATTGATCATATCGAGATTGTCTCAATGGCTCGTTCTGCCAATATTGATGCCTTGAAAGCGAAGATGAGTGAAATTCTTGAGATGTTTACCTCAAGGGGTGCTCAAATGGATAGAAGTGATGAGCCATCAGCTGGATGGCTTGAAAATCCAGAAACATCTCCTGCTGTTGCTTTGGCTGTTGCTGCTGTTCAGAAAGTTATTGGGAAATATGCTCTTCTTGCTTATCATGCTGGGCTTGAGTCTGGAATTATCTCCGATAAGGGTAAAAATATGTCCGCTGTTGCCATGGGGCCACTTATCTTGGATGCACACACACCACGAGAACGAGTTAATCTTCGATCTGTTGATCAAGTTCTTGGCGTTATACGCGAAATGCTATCCAGCGTTGGCGCTGCTTCTGAGGTTGAGCTATAACGTCGTAATTGGTCGGCACTGAGTCATGACGAATGATTCTTCGGCGAAGGCCCATTCGATGTCGCATGGAGCGGCGTAGTGGGTTTCGATGCGCTTGAGGATGGTTGCGAGATTGGCAATTTGCTCGTTTGAAAGTTTTTGCTTTTCTCCGTCTTCCTGAGAGAGATCGATCCAGGTGTTTTTTGCGGTGTGTGTGTTTGGGTCGACGTCACGCATGAGTTTTCTCTCTTGATAGGAAATGTATGATTCGAGAATTGCGTTGGTGCTTTTTTGAACGACGTAATTGTCGGGCGTGATGTATCCTCCAACAATGGCTTCTCCAAGTCCAAATCCTGCTTCGATGACAATCTGATCGTGATCTTTGGTGACGGGATGAACGGTGAAGGCGACACCGGAAACTTCTGAGGCGATCATTTTCTGTACGACAACAGCGACACCAATATGCTCCATGCTGATATTTTTTTCGAAAGCGTAGAAGAGTGCACGTGGCGTGAAAAGTGATGACCAGCAGAGCTTGATATTTTCGAGAAGATTTTCTTCGGTGGTGTTGAGGTAGGTTTCCAACTCCCCTGCCCAACTTTCTGTTGATGAGTCTTCTGATGTTGCACTACTTCTGACGGCAACATATTGCATGTTGAACTCTTTGAAGTATGTGAAAATTTCTGTCTTTACGTCTTCTGGAAATGACTTTTCTTTGAATGCGGTACGAACTGTTTTACTCATCTGTTCGAAGGATTGCGCATCTTTAAGATCGAGAGTGAGCTGTTCTTTTAAGATGAGCTCCATGAGGCCGTTGTCCTTGAGGAATTTCTGGAAAAGGTCAGTCAGGACGACAAATCCATTTGGTACTGGAATTCCTGCACTCATCATTTCGCCGAGTGATGCGCCTTTTCCGCCACATGTTCGAACGTCATTTTTCGTAATTTCTGAAAGTTTTTTGAGGAATGTCATAGTTATATTTTTTTAGCGGTTCCAGTTGTAATATTAATTTCGACCGTATCTCCATCTTTGAGAATCTTCGTTGCCGACTTCGTTCCTACGAGACATGGGATTCCAAGTTCGCGTGTGACGATTGCGGCGTGCGAGGTAAGCCCGCCTGTGTCAGTAATGACCGCGGAAGCCTTTCTCATCGCGAAGATATACTCTGGGCTGGTCATTGGAGCGATCAAAATTTCGCCATCTTGGAATGAGTCAACTTGCATAGGATCGAGGAGAATTCGTACTTTTGCGGTGACGTTTGTTCCCTTTCCTTTACTTGCGACGATACCTTTGAGCTCTGTTGTTGATGCCGATGCGTCGTGCTGATCGAAGGTGTTCCATACGTAGGCTGCCTCTTCTGAAGTTAACTCTTCGCAGTCGTGGAGGAAGTGAATACCGAATCCTGTAGCTCGTTTTTCGAGTGTTGGCTTAAGGTCTTTTCCTTCGATGATGTCGGGGATTTCGTGGTACCAAAGATTGTGAAGAGATTGATAGTCATACGAGAACCTCTGTGCAACTTCTTTGAGGAGGATATCAACGTAATGAAGTGTGATAAAGATCCATTTCTTTCTCTCATCTTGCCACTCAATTCCTTCACTCATGGCTGTTGCAATCTCAATAATTTCTGATGGAAGGTTGTGAGTCTTGATGAACTCCGCCTTCTTTTCTTTTGTCTGCTGAAGTTTTTCTTCGAATGATTTTCGAATGTCTGATGAGAGCTCCTTTTTTCTTTCGGCAAAGAACTCTACCGTGAGAACTTGTGTTCCCGCATAGCTGTTTTTGAGCCAGAAGAAGCGCTTTTGGTGTGCTTCAATATCTGATGTTTCTGCAAGGTCGATCTCCTCTTCTTGATAGAATGAGAGTTTGATCGGAGCGGTGAGTGTCTCCATAATTGCGTGCATGTCTTTTTCATCGCTGATTATTTCACGAAGTTTTCTTTCGATGAGCTGTGGTGATCCATAGTTACCAAGTTCTGGAACTGATCCGTCGACCCAGAAGTTAATAAATACTCGGTGGAGTTCATTCCAGAATGTGAGAAGTTCTTCGTTTGTGGTTGATGAAAGTGATGTCGCGTTGATGTTTGCAATGATAGATTCGAGCCCCTGGACTGACTTTTTCCATTCTTGGTAGATGGTATCTCGAGATTCTTTTGGGAGCATGTATCGTACGAAAACTTTTTCACCTGCCGCATGAACGGCATTTACTTCGTTGAGCCAAAACATCCTTCCATTCTTGAAGAGAAAGAATGTCTCTGACCAGTTCTCGTCATATTTTGCGCGGAACTGCTTGAAATGAACTTCTGAAAATGTTGATATATACTGGAAGTGTCCAGGTACCGGTCCCCACTTGAAGATGTTGTCTGTTGGCTTGAAAGGCAGGTTTTTCATAGTGAGTTGTATGAGTGCGTGAGTAGTGGTTGATTATAACGATCGTCCCTGTTCGATGTATTCGAAACTGTCCCAACGAGCGTCTTCTGGTAATCCGAGTTCTTTGCGTACGTTCTTGATTCTTGCGAAGTAGGTTTTGCATTTCTCTGGGCCTTTTTCATATACATAGGCATCGTGAACTTGGTCGTAGAGAGAGCAGTCGAATGCATCGGCATCTTTTACGAGTTCGGCATATGGATCCTGTGAATTTACGTGTTTGTCGCTGTGGTTACTAATTGCGTCGCATATGATTTTCATTTCTTCTTCTGAGAATTTTCCGGTTTCTTCTAGAATTTTTTTGGCAATTTCACCACCTTTGTGAGCATGATTTTCCGGGTTTCCAGAGACGAAAACCGAGATGTCGTGCATGCAGCAAATTATTGCGGCAAGATCTTGGTTTAGGCCTCGCTTTTGAGCAAGGATGCGTCCAATTTGCGTGACGGAAGATGAGTGTTTGAGTTCGAATGTTTTACTCCATGAACGCTTTTCGTCAGGAATAGGACTATCTATGATAATCCCTACTACCTTTCGTTCGACCAGTTCGGTTCGAGTGACGCTGTCCCCTTTGAAGTGGGTATACACGTGTTTTTGTGAGGCATCCATAGTGTGTGAGTAGAATGTAAGGTTTAATAATGGAAAAGCTAATCGTATCATAAATTTTACATAAGTAAAGAAAAAGTATTGAAATTTGAGCTTAAATTTGATATACTGTAAATAAATATTTTACATTTATTCATGAGTTATCGTCTTACTAAAGCTATGGAGCAAGACCTGAGAGTGATCTTTTCTGAGCTGGGTATTTCGACGGATTCGATTCAGCTCTATTTCTTGATGCTCAAAACTGACAAACAAAATATTACGCAGTTTGCTAAACAGATGCAGGTTTCTCGTCCTCATATTTATAAGCTCGTTGGTGAGCTAGAGTCTCGTAATATTGTTTCTTGGATTTCTGGAGGACTGCAGACCTGTTCCCCTACTGACATTCTTCAGAAAATTCGGGATAAGGAGAAGCGATTAACTTCCTTAGAACAGACATATCTATCTATGCTGCCTGCTCTCATTGAGGGTCATCAGCAAGGTAATCAGGCCTCGAAAATAAAAGTTATTTCGACAGCTGAGGATTTTCTCGCGCTCTTTTTTCAGATTCTCGATGAGGAGAGTGAGACGATTAAATATTTTGGGTCCGCCGCTGACTTGTTTGCCTTTATTTCTTGGGATACAGAGCGAGAATGGATTCGTAAACGACTTAAGAGAAATATTGCCATGAAGGCGCTTATTCTTCCGAGTGAAGATACAAGAACTCTTCAAAAAAGCGATAAAAAGGAGCTTCGCGAGACGCGTGTTTTTTTGAGTGAGATTCCTTTCGTGACGTCATTTCATCTCTATGCGAACAAGGTTGTTTTTTGGCAGCCAAAGGCTAAAAATGCACTTCTTGTAGAAGATGAGTACATTGTTCAGATGATGCGGTCGCTTTACGAATTTTGCTGGAAGGCGTCGTAGGTTTTTCTAGACGTATGGTTTTTATCCGTTTTTCTGCAGCTGTTGCTTGAGCGACATCGCTGTCTTCTTTCCTGCGATTCGGGCGAGTTCGTCCATGGTGGCGTTTTTGATGGAGGAGAGGGAGCCGAAGTGGTTGAGGAGTTTCTTTTTGGTGAGTTCGCCGATGCCGGTGATGTCGTCGAGTTCGGAGGTGATGAGGTTTTTGTTGTGAACGAGGTTCGAGTAGGTCACGGCAAAACGATGTGACTCATCGCGGATGCGCTGAACGAGGTGGAGCGTTTTTGAGTCTTTTGGAAGTTTGATCGATTCGGACTGGTGCGGTAGGAAGATCTCTTCTTCTTGTTTGGCGAGAGCGCAGATAGGAATGTCGAGATTGAGAGTGGTGAGAACTTCGACACCGATGCCGAGTTGACCTTTGCCACCATCGAGAATAATGAGATCTGGGCGGACGGTGAACTTCTTGAACTGCTCCATGATCTTGGCTGTTTCAATCATGAGGAGAACGGGTGCACGCTCTTTGTCTTTGGTTGCTTCGAGGTGTGCAATGAGGGAATCCGGCTTCTCTTTCACCTCTTTGAAGCCCTGAGTTTCGAAGTATTCTTGTGACTCTGGAGTTGTGAAGAAGTACCATTTTTTGGTCTTCTTTTGTTTCTCGATAATTTTGTAGATGAGTTTTCCGGTGAGTTCCTGGTTGTGATATTCAGGATTGAGCCAGAGGTGGTCCATGATGGACGAGTCGTTGTTGACGATCTCGTTGACTACGAAACCGACGAGCTTTTTGTCGTCGCACATCGTGAGGATGTTATCCCTAAGGGATGCTTCGTTCTCTGGTGTGAGTTTTTCGAGTTGTTCGGGAATGGCTTTTTCTTCCTTTGTGAGGATAGTTTTTATCTCCTCAAAACTTTTTTTGCTTGGTGATCGGTAGGCGTAATTGCTGATGGTGAGATATTTGAGACGGCGCGTGAGAACTTCGCGCATGCTTGCGTAGTCGTCTGGTTTTCCGTGGGGAATTGTACGGAGTTTGAATCGTCGATATTCGGAGTTGGTCGGTGTTCCATTGAGGAGGACGACCATCGAGGCGACCGTTCCTGTTCCGCCGAAGTGCGAGATATCGTAGCACTCGACGCGCTTTGGAGCTTTGCTGAGATTGAGCGTTGTGGCGAGGTTTTCGAGCGATTCTTTTGGAATAACTTCTTCTTTGAGCCACTTCACTTTTTGCTGGTGAGCGTAGCTGCGAGCGTTGGCGAGAGAGAGTTCGAGGAGTTTATTTTTCTCCCCTATTTGTGGCCAGAGAATGTGAACTTTTCTTCCATGTTTTTCAGACAGCCATGTTTCTGACATTTCTTTTTCGTCTGGATCGAGGAGTTCTGGAACGAGAATTTCATCTGGAATATTGGTAGCGGTTTCGTAGTAGTCACGAATAAATGCCTCGCAAATTTGGCTTGTAGAAGGTATTTCTTTCTCTCTGCTATTATTGAGGATGAAGTTTTCCTGGCCAACGATTCGACCGTCACGGATCTGGAAAAGGTTGGTGTAAATGCGTGAGTTATCAATAATAAAGTGAATAACGTCGGTGTCTTTTCGGTTGGCGTCACTGACTCTTTGTTTCTCAAACATCTCGTCCATAATCTTGAGTTTGTCGCGTATGGCTGCCGCTTTTTCGAACTTCTTTTGAGTGGCAAACATATTCATCTCGTCCTTGAGCTGGTTCATGAGCTCGTCAGGTTTTCCTTCGAGGAAGTTAATCACCTTGTCGATAATTTTGTTGTAATTTGGTGGATCGATTTTTCCGATACATGGCGCGGCGCAACGTCTGATGAAGTGATAGAGACATGGATATTTAATCACCTTGTTCGTGACTTCTACATTGTGTTCGAGCGATTTGATACCTGATGGACTTTCGGCTACGCCAAGATATTTGATATCGAGTCCGCAGTGGCGAAATGGGAGAACTTTTCTCAAAATATCGAGGGTCTTCTTTACTTTGTGTTGTGCGGTTTTTGGGCCGAAATATCGAGCCTTATCTTTTTCTCTTCGTCTTACGATGGTGATTCTCGGGAAGTCTTCGTCGATGGAAACGCGAATATATACGTATCCTTTGTCGTCTTTCATGAGGACGTTGTATTTTGGACGGAACTGCTTGATCCAGTTCGTCTCGAGCATAATTGCCTCGAGGTCACTTCCTACTTCGATGTATTCGATATCGTCGATTTGTGAGACCATCCCCTCTTTTCTCTGGTCGAGATCTGGGTTGTTTTGGAAGTAGCTCTTTACTCGGTTTCGAAGGTTTTTGGCCTTTCCGATGTAGATGATCTTTCCTTCCGCATTTTTCATTTTGTAGACACCCGGTTTTGTCGGGAGAGCTGCGAGGATCTTTTCGAGTTTTTCGGTTTGAATGTTCATAGGTGTGGGATTGTATCATGGCCGCAACTTCTTTAGAATAGGTTTGTGGACTTTCTCCCAGCAATCAGCTCAGATACTCTCGAAGATGCAATCGTCAAGACGGTCGCGTTTTTTGATGTTTTGGATTATCCGCTTACTATCAAGGAAATTCATGATCGTCTCTTGGGTCTTGATGCGAGCATGGAAGAGATACAAGCGGTTATTGAGGAAAGCGAAAGGGTCTCTTTTATTAATGGATACGTGGTCTTACCCCAGCGAGACCGGATTATTGAGATGCGTCTTCAAAATGTCTCAGCCGACCTTGATCTCTGGAAACGAGTGAAACGATATGAGTGGATGTTTCGGATCGTTCCGTTCATTCAGGGTGCGTATGTCTGTAATCGACTGGCTATTACCCAGGGAAGTTCCGAAAGTGATATTGATATTTTTGTGATTGCCGAAGAGGGGCGGATGTTTATCGTGAGGACTTTTTTGCTTTTTTTGTCGCAGATTTTCGGTGTTCGTCGTTATGGCGATCGAGTTGCTCGACGGTTCTGTTTGAGCTTTTTTGTGGATACGTCGCTTGTGAATTTGCAACCACTGAGTGATGGCGCGAGTGATATTTACTTTAGTTACTGGGTTTTGTTGTTGCGCCCGATTTTTAGCGCTTTTGATATTCGTACGTATAATTCATGGCTCTCTGGCTACTTTTCTGAGGACCTTCTTCGTAGGACTTTGAAGACGCCTCCTCTCTCGCCGTCGTATCTTCGACGATTTTTTACGTGGATATTTGTTGGAAAGTTTGGTGACACCGTTGAGTTGATGTTGAGTAAGTGGCAGCTACGTCGTGCACGTCAAAAGTTTCTCGCGATGAAGTCACCGCATGGAGTTGTTCTCCACGAGCACTGTTTAAAGTTCCATGACCACGATATGCGAAGTCACTACTTCCAGGAGTGGAAGCGGAGGACGGAAAAGTATTAGTTTTGGCCTTTTTTGGCCTTTAAGAAAAAGACGCGTTTAGCGTCCCTTTCTTTTGTCCTTTTGCTTTTCGATTCGATCGTCATGGCTTGCACGTGGCTTGCCTTCTTGTTTTTCTCGGAATTTCATGTCGATACTTGTTCCTGCAAATCCATATCGTTCACGGATAATTCGCTCAAGGTAGCGCTTATATGAGAAGTGGAAGAGGTCCGGATCGCTTACCGTGATGATAAATGTTGGTGGATTTTTCTTGATGTATTCGATCGAGAAGATCTTGATTTCACGTCCATGTGAACGTGGTGGAGCATGACGAGTCACCGCTTCTTCAATAATGCTTCTCATCTCATCTGGATTGATATCTTTGTCTCGTTCTTTTTCAATGTCTCGTGCGAGCTCGAGGATTTTTCCAGTGTTCTTATTGTTGAGTGCTGAAATCATGATCATTGGTGACCATGGGAGAAATTCGAGTTTGTGCTGAATGTCGTGCATGACCTTATCTCGTTCCTCAACAGTCAAAAGATCGATTTTGTTGAGTGCGATGATGAGGCCTTTCTTTTCGTCTTTGATATAGCCGGCGATGTGGGCGTCCTGGGCCACAATGCCCTCAGTCGCGTCAATAAGGAGTACGGCGATGTCTGACTCTTCAAGAGCTCGAATACCTCGGAGAACACTCCAGAACTCGATTTCTTTGCCAATCTTCCCCTTTCGTCGGATACCGGCCGTGTCCTTGAGGAGGTATTTTTGACCTTCCCATTCTAATTCTGTATCAACGGTGTCTCGAGTTGTTCCTGCGAGATCCGATACGATCATCTTCCTCTCACCAATAAGGCTATTCAAGAGTGATGACTTTCCAACGTTTGGACGACCAAGAATCGCGATTGGAATCGTATTATCTTTTTTGGTTGGCTTTGGTTCTTTTTTGTAACCAAGTTTTCGAAGTTCTTTTTCGAGCTTGATCATCATCTCGTCTACGCCTGTTCCGTGTGCGGCTGCAATTTCCGTGATTTCCTGTACGCCAAGTCGGTAGTATTCGTTGATGTTGTGTTCATGTCGCTTGCGATCAGTTTTGTTGGCAACACACATATATGGCTTTTTTGCCTTGAGAACCGTTCTGATCGCATTCTCATCTTCGATAGTTGGAGACTCTGATCCATCAATAACGAAAAGAATGAAATTTGCCTCTTCAATACCGAGGAGAGTTTGTGAGTAGATGTCTTCTTCGATGTTTTCTTTTTTTCCATACTGAAGACCGCCCGTATCCACGAGGAGTGTCTCGAGTTTGTCGAGATCGCACTTCTGGTAAATTCGGTCGCGAGTTGTTCCAGGGATGTCTGAAGTAATCGCTACTTTTTTCCCAACCATTCGGTTAAAAAGGGTTGATTTTCCGACATTTGGTTTCCCGACGATGGCAACAATTGGTTTCATACTTCGCGTATTGTGCAATTATTTTGGGATTTTTGCTACTCTTTGTTATAGTAGTTGTATGAAAAAGACAACCTCAGCTTTGATTCTCGGAACATTTCTTTTATTTTCTTCGAGTTTTTTGGTCGTTTCGGCCCAATCTGCCCAAGATAGCATCAATTCTGCCAAGAGTTTGATACCTGAGGAGGGCAGTTTATCAAAGGATCTTGGACCTGGAGAGATGCTTGATTGTATTAAGTTCATGAAACTTCCTACTTTGAAGAAAAATGTTGTTGAGAATACCGAGTTTTCCGTTGATGGCATTTCTCTTGCAAGCAATGGGGCCAAACAGAGTAAGTCTGTAAACATTACTAATCCTCGCGATGCTGCTCTTACCTGTGGAATCAAGAGTGGTCGTATTCCACTCTGGCTGATTCCTTTTTATATCGTGAGAGTTATTAACTTCTTGCTCGTCTTCTCTGGACTTGTTTCGACGTTATTCATGGTGATCGGTGGATACCATATGATTATTGGAAGTTACTCAGAAGAGAAAGAAAAGGGAAAGAATGCCTTCAAATATGCTCTCTTTGGTTTAGTTATTACACTTCTTGCTTATACGATGGTCAACCTCGTTCTTCTCTTTGTTAGTTCTTAATTATTCATAACCTTTTCACCGTGAAACTTACCGACATTGTTAAGAAAACAAAAAAGATTGTTCATGATTTAAAAGAAACTGTTGCTGAGGCAAGTCGTCAGTCGTTTGTTGAAGAAAAGATAGAGAAAATTCCAGCTGCTGAGCATCGATCTGCGGATCAGAATGTTTTTGTAAGTGTTTCTGGTGCGGGTATTGCCAAGGCGACCCTTATTATTCTCGGACTTTTGACTTTTGCCTACCTGGTCACGAAGATTACCGATATTCTCGTTGTTTTCTTTGTCGCTTTTCTTTTGGCAGCTGCGATGGAGCCAACGATTGACTCTCTTAGTAAAAGAAAGATTCCACGCGGAGTGGCTGTTGTGACCTTCTATGTTATCGCAATTTTCATCTTAGGTTTCATTATTTCTTACATGATTCCAATTCTTGCTCAGCAACTTTCGGAACTTGCTGTTAATCTTGGTCTCTATCTTAAGAATCTCGCTAAAGGCCAGAATACTCTTCCGATCCCGGTTCGTCTTCAGCCATATGTGGATCAGTTTTTAAGTAGTGTTAATATTCACGATGTTGCTGGTCAGATCGAAAGCAGTCTTCAGCTTGTTGCCGGCCAACTTTTTGCTATTGGTGGTAATATCTGGGAGGTAATTAAGATTATTTCTCACGGATTTATTAATACGATTTTAGTTCTTATTCTTGCTTACTTCATGGTTGTTGAGCGACATGCTGTTGATCGATTTATTTTTGCTTTCTTTCCTGTGCGACATGAAGAGTATCTTGCTTCTAAAATTATTCTTGTTCAGAAGAAGATCGGTTTTTGGCTTCGCGGTATGCTTATTATGATGGTGAGCATGGGTATTCTTGTCTTCATTGGCTTAACTATTCTTGGCATTAAGTATGCCCCAGTTCTTGCTATTATTGCTGGAATGCTCGAGCTTGTTCCGGTCGTTGGTCCACTTGTTGCCTGGGCTGTTGCTGTTCCGATTGTTCTTAATCAATCGGTCTTTAATATCGTTTCGGTTACTATTCTTTATACCGTAGTTCAACAGTTTGAAAGTCATATTCTCGTGCCTATCGTCATGAAAAGAATCGTTGGCCTTAATCCTATTGTCATTCTTTTCGCACTTCTCGTTGGATATCGATTCCTTGGTGTTCTCGGCGCTATTCTTTCTGTGCCAGTTGCCACTATGGTTTCCATCTTTCTTGATGACTTCTTTTTTCGACCAAAGAAAGAGAAACCACATGTCGAAAAAGCTTCTTAAGTTTTAGTTTATAGAAAGTTTGCTTTAGGGTTTCTTGAATTTTGAACTATGACTTTTTGAACTGAGTCCACATATCCTCAACATAGTTGAGTAGTTTTTCTTTGAACTTTTCGAGTGAAAATTTCATAGCATGTTCACGAATTTTTTCTGGAGAAAAATCTTTGTAATTTCGTTCGAACTCATGAACGGCCTGAACAATTCCAATCGCATTCTGTTCTTTGAAGAATATTCCAGTAACTCCTTCTTTAACCGTCTCGAGGGCGCCCCCTTCTTTATAGGCTAGAACTGGTCTACCAGAAGCCATGCTTTCAAGTGGTGTAATTCCAAAATCTTCTATTTGCGGAAAAATAAGAGCCTTTGCGTTGGCGTAGAGATGAGGCAATTCCTCTTCAGATATGTGTCCAACGAATTGAATATTGTCTTTTGCTTTCGCTCTTAGTTTATTTAGCTCAACTCCTGTTCCTGCGATAACGAGTTGTTTCCCGAGAACATTAAATGCTTCAACAATAATATTAAATTTCTTGTATGGAGTAAGTCGTCCGATCGCGAGGTAGTATTCTTTTTCTCCTCGTTCGATATTGAATTTTTTGACATCTACTGGTGGATGAATGACATCGGAAACTTTGCGGTAGTACTTTTGAATGCGTTTTTGCACGAAGTGCGAGTTCGTACAGTAGGCGTCCACTCGTTCTGCAGCGAGCCGATCCCACATACGAATTTTATGAAGAAGATTCTTTCCAAATCTCTTCATAATTGGATTCATCGTGTACTCTTTTAGGTAGGCGTGGTGGTTGTCCCAGGCGTAACGCATCGGAGAGTGGCAGTAGCAGATATGAAGCGTTGTTGGTTTCGTAATGATTCCTTTTGCGCAGCTGTGTGAACTTGAAATAACGATGTCGTAATCGTCGAGATTCATACTTTCAAAGACTTCGGGCATCCACGGAAGAAAGAGTTGATGGTGTGTTTTTGAGAAAGGAATTTTTTGAAGTTTCGATGTTCTGATATCGGCATTTTCAAAACCGATAACTTTTTTTGGATTATAGAGTGCCGTAAAAATTGGAGCATGCGGAAAGATTTCATGCATAGCCATAATGACTCGTTCAGCACCTCCTGGTGTTGTGAGCCAGTCGCAGACGAGAGCTATTTTTACGTTTTGGAGCGACATGAAAAAGAGTGAGAGAAGGTCTCCCCTATCTTAGGCTCCTTACTTATTCAAATCAAGTTGGAAGGTTGGTTTTGCCTCTTTCTTTTTGCCTTCTTCTTCGAGGAATTTTTTATATGCAACTGACTCCTGAAAGTTTGTTGGAATAGTGTTTCCTTGCTTTTTTTGAAGCTCTATCCACTTTGTAATTTGACTTTGATCGTTTACGACCGTTTTCTTTTCGAGGAGTGTCGAGAGTGTTTTTTGGTATGGGTCGTTTCCTTCGAGAAGATCGACGGCTTGAACTTTGAAGAGTTTAATGACGTTATTGTTAGGATCGCGTTCGAGGAGACGTTCGCAAATGTTGATCACATCTTGATACTTTTTTTCCTTGAGCCACATACTTACAAGTTCAGTGATAACATCTTCATCTTTCTTCGGCATGGCGGATTCGTGGCTATATATATCACTATTGATCATAAGAAGGCTTCCAGCTTTTCGATTCATGAGGAACATGAGGTATCCAAAACTTCCAATAACAAGGAGGAGTGCTGGCATTACGAGTTGGAATTGAACGAGAAAGTTAAATGCTCCGTGAATACCCATGGCGATAAAGAGACCACGAAGAATTTTTTGTTCACGAAACGATTCACTTTGAGGTGTCCCAAATATCCAGCTAATACATCGCGTGAGATACATCTTTTCTCCAGACCATTTTGACTGTTCGCGGAAGTCGATGGCGAACTTGCTGATTCCATAATAGTAACCAAAAATTCCTGCAACGCTCATGTGCATTGCGCTCGTAAAGAGGCTTCGTACGAAGTAGGCACCCATGAGCTCTTTGTAGCTTCCATACTGAAGAAGTGTGAAAAAATATGGGTAAATGTTTTCAGCAAATGAAAATCCGAGAGCTGCAATCATGGCGAGTTTAATCGAATCGTTTACCGTTTCAACGAGAAGCCACTTGTTATCTACAGTTCTAAGAAATGTTTGTTTGAATATTTCCTCGAGCATTCCGAGGAAGATGATAATGATGAGCTGTGCGATAGCAACGTTTGGAATATTGCCAGGAATGATTTGAACTACATTGAGCTCGGGAAATGTTGCAAAAAGTTTCTGAATAATAAGAAGTGGGATCACGGTTGCGATACCACCTATAAACACGAGAGCCATGACACTCTTGCGTTTCTGGCTATCTGAAAATAAAAAATACATCCATGCAAAGGTTGGAATCAATGCAATCCCGAATGCTAAGCCTGCGGATGTAAGGGGGCTCATGGCATTCATTGGTGTTGGTTTTAACTAACTGCTCCTGGAGTTTGTTCTGGAGCTGCGACAACTGGAGTTGGGGCTTCCGTTACAACTGGCGTTTCTACTGCTACCACTGGGGCTGTTACTGGAACTTCTGGTGTGACAACTGGAGTTTCCGCAGGAGCTGCTGTAGCGACTGGTGTTACGGCCGGCATAGAGATGACAGGTTCTGTTGTTGATGGAGCGGGAGTTTGTGTTGCTGGAGTGCTCATAAGGGCGAATTTTGCCTCTTCGAGTGTTGCAAACATTGGGATCAACTGAGTAAGACCAATAACCTGAAGAATATCGATAATGTTTGGTTTTGCCTTGATGATGACGATCTTTCCCTGACCTTCGGTAACCTTTCCAAACCAGTCGGTAAGGTAACCAATTGACTTACTATTCATGTATTCGAGCTTTTCGAAGTCGAATATCATATAGAGTCCTTGTGGATTTTGCGTCAGGAGCGCATAAATTTCCTGCGCTTTTTCGTCAATATTACTTTCATCTAACTGTCCGGAGACGGCGATGAGCTTGAGGTGTTTTGCTGCGTCATCTTGTGCGATGTCTTCGATGATGATGTGTGCTTCTGTCATGAGAGTGAGGGGTTAGAGTTGTGTGGGGTAAATAATACGAAGAGAGAATTTATGAAGGAAGAACGAGATGAGTAGGATCACTGACTACTGATGACGTGGTTGATTGTGGTTCTTGAATGAGCTTTTTTTTGGCTATGACCATGACGCCACCATTTGGAATATCTTTGAATGTGACTTCGTCGGACCAGTTGGAAACGATATTTGAAAGTCCGCGACCACGAATACCGGTGTGAATATATCCTGGTTTTCTTTTTTCATCTACAATCTTCTGAACTTCGGCGGCTGTTCGTTTTACTTTTGCTGTTCCTGTGTCTTCTACGATGATTTCAAGACAGTCTCCAGGCTTGTAGGTCAGTGTAAGTTTGATATCCTGGCCAGGAGTTGAACCATATTCGATGGCATTATTACAGAGTTCATCGACGATAGATTGAAAACGATATGCCCACTGTTCGTTAAATTGAGTCGCGTTTTTTATGAACGACATTGTGAAGTCTCGAATACCTGACATGAAGTAGGCGTTCGTCGGAAGAAGAATTGAGATTCTTGTTGGCTTTGTGTTTTCGTTAGTTTCCATTGAGAAAGGTTTTTTACTTCCTTCTATTCTACCATAATTCGGCTTTGTGAGCAAGACCGGGTCTCCTTTTTCTCATTTTTGCCTCTCTCCTCTTGCATTTGAGAGTTTTTTCTCGTATAGTCTCTTCGCTTTGGCAAAGCTGAAGCAATTTATATACCTGTTGAATGATCCTATTCCCTCTTCCTCTCCGCAAGGAGCCTTGAGGGGAGATAAACGGACTTTCAGCTTTAACCCCAAGGAATATGTCAACTTCATCAGCCCCAACGGGCTTTTCTATCTCGGCTCAGGAACTCTTTGATGCCGCAGCTCATTTTGGCCACAAAACTCATAAGTGGAATCCAAAAATGAAAAACTATCTCTACGGCGAACGTGGAGGTATTCATATTTTTGATCTTCAGAAAGCTGCACAAAAGCTTGAAGAGGCTCTTAACGCTATGAAAAAGGTTGCAGAGGAAGGTAAAACTATTTTGTTTGTTGGTACAAAGCCACAGGCAATCAAGATTGTTTCAGAAGAGGGTAAGCGATGTGAAATGCCATATGTTACAAGCAAATGGATTCCAGGTCTTCTTACAAACTATGGAACTCTTTCACGCCGAATCCGATATCTTCAGGAGTTGAAGTTTGAGCAGAAGCTCAACGACTTCGAGAAGTACACAAAGAAAGAAGCTTCAAAACTTAAGAAACTTATTACAAAGCTCGACTCATCACTTGGTGGTGTTAGCGCTATGACTCGTATTCCAGATGTCGTCTTCGTCGTTGACGTTGTTCGAGATCGACTCGCTATTCTCGAGGCTAACCGAATGAAGATTCCAGTCGTTGCTGTTGTCGACTCAAACGGTGATCCAGATGGTATTCAATATGTTATTCCTGGTAATGACGATGCTCTTCGATCACTTCAGTTCTTCACTTCAAAGATTGCTGACGCTATTGTTGCAGGCCGAAAATCGACCAAGAAAGGTTTATAATTTTTGCCTAACTTCACTACAACATGTTGTTGCCTGAACGAAAAGTTAGATTCGCTGCGGCTCTTTGCTACCTGCCATTTGCGTCAGTTGTAGCGGCGCTTGTCTCGCTTCTGAAATTTCCACACCTCTCCTTCGCGATCTTTCATGTTCGTCAGGGATTTGCACTCTTCTTGGTTTGGTTTCTTTCGTTCTTGCTTTTGACACTTTCTGTTTGGTTTGGTCTTCTTGTTTGGCTCGCTCTCATTGTTCTTTCTGTTCGTGCGGCATTGTCTGCTTGGAATGGCCGTGAGATTCCCTTCCCGGGAATCCGTTCACTCGCCTCCATGATGCCAGTTGCTGCGATCTATACACACTTAACTGATCGAGATTTTCCTCGACAATAATCATTTTCTAACTTTTCTCTACTATGGCAGTTACTCTTGAATCTATTAAAGAACTTCGTGAACTTACTGGTGTTTCTACAATGACTTGTAAAAAAGCTCTTGAAGAGGCTGAAGGTGACATTAATAAAGCTGTTGAGCTCCTCCGAAAGCGTGGTGAGGCAAAGGCTATTGAACGAAGTGACCGATCTGCTTCTCAGGGTGTTGTTGTTACCTATATTCACAGCAATAACCGACTTGGCGTTATGGTTCACCTCGGTTGTGAAACTGACTTTGTTGCTCGAAATGAAGAATTCATGGAATTTGGAAAAGATATCGCTATGCACATCGCTGCTATGAACCCTATGTACGTTAAGCCTGAAGAGGTTCAGCATGAACTTATCGAGAAAGAACAGGACATTTGGAAATCACAACTTCAACAGGAAGGTAAGCCAGAAGGCATGTGGGAAAAAATCATGCTTGGAAAGGAGAAGAAGTTCCGAGAGGAGGCTGCTCTTCTTACGCAGGCATTTGTTAAAAATCCAGAGACGACTGTTGGTCAACTTTTGACTGACCTTGGTCTCAAGATGGGTGAAAATATCCAGATCGTTCGATTCGTTCGGTTCTCGATCTAATCTCTCTCCATGAGCAACTTTCATACTATACCCGAGGCGATCTCTGATATTCGCGCTGGACGCATGGTTATTGTCGTCGACGATGAAGATCGCGAAAATGAAGGTGACCTTATTATGGCCGCTGAACATGTCACGCCTGAGGCAATTTCTTTCATGGCGAAACAGGCTAGTGGGCTTATCTGTACGCCTATTTCTCAGGAAATTGCGTTGCGGTTGGCTCTTGCTCCAATGGTTCCAAATCCAGAGGAGGTTCGTGGTTGCAATTTCACCGTTACGGTTGATGCGAGAGAGGGTGTGACAACAGGAATTTCTCCTGAGGATCGTTCTATTACTATTAAGAAGCTTTTGGCTCAGAATGCATCACCGGGTGACTTTGTTCGACCTGGACATGTCTTTCCTTTGATTGCCCAGGATGGCGGTGTGCTCAAGCGACCTGGTCATACAGAGGCTGCATGTGATCTTTCAAAACTCGCAGGATTAATTCCAGCTGGAGTAATTTGTGAGATTATTAATGACGATGGAACGATGGCGAGAGTTCCTGATCTTATGAAGTTTTCTCAAAAACATGATCTTAAAATTATTACGATTCGGGACTTGATTGAGTACCGACGAAACAATGAAAATTTGATTGAGCGAAAAGTTGATGCGGTTTTGCCGACTGAACATGGTGAGTTTCGAATGTATGTATATAGAGATTTTATTGAGGGTCGTGAGCATATTGCGATGGTACGCGGAGATGTACATGGTAAAAAAAATGTTCTTGTTCGTCTCCACTCTGAGTGTATGACGGGAGATGTTTTCAAGTCTCTTCGATGTGATTGTGGACCGCAGTTGAATATGGCTATGGATTTGATTTCAAAGGAAGATGCGGGAATTATTATTTATTTGAGACATGAGGGACGGGGTATTGGTCTTATTAATAAGATCAAGGCATACGTTCTTCAGGATCAGGGATATGATACGGTTGAGGCGAATCATGCTCTTGGATTTGCCGATGATTTGCGAGATTATAGTATTGGTGCTCAGATGCTTTGTGATCTCGGCGTTCACGATATTCGACTCCTTACGAATAATCCTCGAAAGTTTTCTGGACTTGAAGAGCGGGGTATTCATGTTGCCGATGTTGTGCCTCTTGAGGTCACTCCGAATGATCGAAATCGGCATTACCTTGAGACAAAAAAGAATAAGCTCGGTCATACTTTGAAAGAAGTTTAATATGAAATTTACACTTCAGCAGCAGACTTTCATGCAGCGTGCGATTGAGCTCGCATGGAAGGGTTTTGGTAAAACTCAGCCGAATCCCCTGGTTGGTGCGGTTGTTGTAAAAAATGGAAAGATTGTCGGAGACGGTTATCACCAAAAGTTGGGTGGAGCGCACGCGGAGGTGAATGCTTTGAAGATGGCAGGTAGTAAGGCGCACGGTGCTGATTTGTATGTGACGCTTGATCCTTGTTATCATACTGGAAGAACGGGACCTTGTACTGAGGTTGTAAAAAAATATGGCATTCGAAATGTTTTTTCTGCGATGAGTGATCCTCATGATCCTCGACACGAAGGAGAGAAGATTTTGAAGCGTGCCGGAATTCAGTTTCAGCGTGGACTTCTTGCGGATGTATCGAGAGAGGCTCTGCAGTTTTATTTGAAGAATGTTGAGAAATCTTTGCCATACGTCATCTTGAAAGTTGCGACGACTATGGATGGAAAAGTGGCTACGGCTTCAGGTTTTTCAAGAGGAATAACTTCTCAGGATTCTTTGAAATTTACCCATACCTTGAGGTCTCAAGCCGATGGAGTTTTGACGGGTGGCGGTACGCTCGCGATGGATAATCCACATATGGGAGTTCGATATGCAAAAGGAAAGGATCCAGTTCGAATTTTACTTGATAGTGATTTGGACGTGACGATGAGTTCTGATTTTTTTCGAGATAATCACGTTATTGTTTTTACAACGAAAAAAGCTTCATCTGGTAAGATTCGGGAACTTAAAAAGCGAGGTATTGAGGTTGTTATCCTTGATTCACTGAGTGATCTTTCTGTTATTCTTCGAATGCTTTTTGAGAGAAAAATTTACATTTTGATGATCGAAGCGGGACATCATATAATGACCTCGTTTGTTCAGGGTGGTTTTGTTGATCAGTATATTCAACTTATCGCACCAAAGTTACTCGGCGGAGTTAACTCCCCTACTTCTTTTGAAGGGCCTGACTTTACCGACTATTCAAAGATGAAGATCGTTAAAGATCTTTCTGTTTCGCAACTTGGGCCGGATATCCTCCTTAAAGGGTACTTATCTTGGTACTGATATATTTCCTATAATCTGGGAAATTAAGTCTCTTAAGGCTGTAGAAGTAGATCCAGACTCCAGCACCTCCTAAGATAAGAAGGATGATAAGCGAGATGATCATGCCGCTGAGTGGTATGAGTTTTGTCATTTGCTGAAGAACCCAAACTCCTAAACTCATAACAACGGTTGCGAGAATAATTTGTTTGTACTTCTTGATCTCTTCGATTGTGAGAATGGTTCCATGTTGTTTCTCCTTGATGGCACGAAGAAGGAGAAGTGCCTGGAGTACGCTTGAAAGAACCATTCCTGCTGCAATTCCCATAACTCCCCAGTGAAGAAATTTTGCGAAGTAAAGACTTGCTATGATGTTTGTTCCAAATCCAATAAGTCCAATAATAACTGGTGTGTA
>JBAYUX010000014.1:0-24180 GCA_041674865.1 Candidatus Altimarinota bacterium | reverse complement strand
TTACAAGAAATACGACATGGGTCACGTCGCTCGATACAAACTCAACCGACGTTTCGGAGTTGATGTTCCAAATTCAAAAGAGTACCACACATTCCAGGTTAAGGACCTTATTGAGATCATCAAGTATTTGATCCGTCTCAACAAGAACGAACTTACGCCAGATGATATCGATCACCTTTCAAATCGACGTATTCGAGCTGTTGGTGAACTCGTTCAAAACAAGTTCCGAGTAGGCCTTCTTCGAACAGAACGTATCGCAAAAGATCGTATGACGGTCATGGATCTCGAGACGGTTACGCCAACTCAGTTGATCAACTCACGACCAATTACCGCTGCTCTTCGCGAATTCTTCGCTTCATCGCAGCTCTCTCAGTTCATGGATCAGACCAATCCGCTCGCAGAGCTCGCTCACAAGCGACGTCTCTCAGCTATGGGTCCTGGTGGTCTCTCACGAGAACGCGCATCGTTCGATGTACGTGATGTGCACCCATCTCATTACGGTCGTATCTGTCCAATTGCAACGCCTGAAGGTCCGAATATCGGTCTCGTCGTCCACTTGGCTACATACGCAAAGGTCAACAAATATGGCTTCATCGAAGCTCCATACCGTGTTGTCGCTCACAGCGCTCCAAACAACGTAAAAGCACTCGTTGGACGTATGACATCTGAAGATGTTCATCACCCAAAGACAAAGGCTGTCGTTGTAAAGAAAGACGTACGTATCGACGAGGCAACTGCAAAGAAGCTCGAGGCACTCGAACTTACAGAGATTCCAGTTCATACCTACGTTACCAACACGATCAATTACTTCGATGCTGACGCAGAAAAGGAACTTGTTATCGCTCAGGCAAACTCAGAACTCGATGCAATGCGAGAGTTCGTCGCACCACGTGTTCCAGCTCGTCGAAACTTCGAAGCTGGTATGGAACATGTCAAAGACCTCACGCATATCGACGTTTCTCCAAAGGAAATTATTTCTGAGACAACAGCGCTTATTCCGTTCTTGGAACACGATGATAATACTCGTGCATCCATGGGTTCAAACATGCAACGTCAGGCAGTCGCTCTCGTATCACCAGAAGCTCCATACGTTGGAACTGGTATCGAAGAGATCGCAGCAAAGAGTTCAGGTCAGGTCATCGTTGCAGAAGCAAGCGGTACCGTCTCAGCTGTTGATGCAAACGAAATTACAGTTATCTACGACAACGGACGAAAGGTCACATACATTCTCCGAATTTACGAACGATCAAATCAGGCAACATGTATTCATCAGAGAGCTCGAGTCGTAAAAGGACAGAAGGTCTATCGTGGTGATGCTCTCGCTGATGGTGCTGGTACAGAAGGTGGTGAGCTCGCGCTCGGCCACAACATTCTCGTCGCATACATGGCTTGGGAAGGTTTCAACTACGAGGATGCCGTTATCGTTTCTGACCGTCTCCTTGAGATTGGTAAGTTCGATTCCGTACATATCGAAACATTCACGATGGATGTTCGAGAAACAAAACTCGGTCCCGAGATTGTCACACGAGATATTCCAAACGTTGGTGAAAACCGACTCAAGGATCTCGATGACGACGGTATCGTCCGAATCGGCGCCATGGTTCACGAAGGTGATATCTTGGTAGGTAAAATTACTCCAAAGGGTGAAACAGAACTTACAGCAGAAGAGCGTCTTCTCCGAGCTATCTTCGGTGAAAAAGCTCGTGACGTGAAAGATACATCTCTCCGCCTCCCAGGTGGTGAAGGTGGAAAGATCGTCGATGTTCAGCTCTTCACTCGACAACAGGGTGATGAACTTCCAAACGGCGTTCTCAAGCAAATCAAAGTATCAATCGCTCAGACTCGTAAGATCTCAGTCGGTGATAAGGTTGCTGGTCGTCACGGAAACAAGGGTGTCGTCTCAATTATTGTGGCTCAGGAAGACATGCCATTCCTTCCAGACGGTACACCTGTAGACATCATCTTGAATCCACTCGGTGTTGCTTCACGTATGAATATCGGTCAGATTCTCGAAACTCACCTTGGTTGGGCTGCGTATACGCTCGGATTCAAAGTTGCAACTCCAGCTCTTAACGGAGTTCCAACAGACAAGATTCACGAACTTCTCATAGAAGCAGGCCTTCCAGAATCAGGAAAGATTCAACTCTTCGATGGTAAGACAGGAAATGCATTTGATCACCCAACAACAGTTGGTATCGCATACATTCTCAAGCTCTCACACCTTATTGAAGACAAGATCCACGCACGTTCAATCGGACCTTACTCTCTCGTTACTCAGCAACCACTCGGAGGTAAAGCTCAGCATGGTGGTCAGAGATTCGGAGAAATGGAGGTTTGGGCACTCGAGGCTTACGGCGCAGCACACATCCTTCAGGAAATGCTCACCATCAAGTCTGATGATGTCTATGGCCGTTCAAAGGCATACGAATCAATCATCAAGGGTGAACAGATTCGAAAACCACGTACACCAGAATCATTCAACGTTCTCGCAAAAGAACTTCAGTCACTTGGTCTCGATGTCTTGCCAGTTGTTTACAACCGAGCACCAGAACTCGACGAACAGGAAGAGCAGTACACGCTCGCTGAAGAAGAGATGGAGCAGTTTGCACCAGAGACAGCAAGTGAACCAATAGATGAGGTAGAGGCAAAAGCAGAAGGATTGTCAGCAGTAGAAGATGGTCTTGGAGAAGATTTTGCAGAAGAATTAGAGGTTTCACCAGAAGGTGAACTCTTCGCAGACGAAGAACCGGACGAGGCAGAACTTGCTGAGTTCGAAAAAACCCTTGAAGAAGAAGGGGGCGTCTAATCACTTCCGTACGAATCTTACCCATAATTTTTCTACCAAATGAGAAGCATTAACAAAGTAATTCTGATAGGAAATGTCACGAGAGATCCAGAAATAAGGGCAACAGGAAGCGGTCAGACAGTTGCAACCTTCACCATCGCCACCAATCGAACATGGATGACACGCGACGGACGAAAGATGCAATCAGCTGAATATCACGACGTTGTCGCATGGGCTCACCTCGCTGACATCTGCAAGGCCCACATTCGTAAGAGCAAACTTCTCTACATAGAGGGTTATCTCAAGACTCGAAGTTGGGATACACCAGAAGGCATTCGAAAGTTCAAGACAGAAATTGTCATCAACGACCTCGTTATGCTCGATAAGCGAGAACGAGAAGAAGGAGATTTCAGCCAAGAGTACACGCCAAGCGAATCAAGCGAAGGACAAGAATCACACGACACATGGATCGACGACCAACCAGCAATTAACGAAGAATCCTCCATTGATATTAATCAGAACTTCGGCGTCTAGCCTCTCCAAGAATTCCCTTCTACATCAATAAACTCTTCACACTTTATGCAAACAATAGCTCAACAAAAAAGCAATAAACTCGATATCTTTGATGCGATTTCGATCTCAATTGCTTCCCCAGAAACAATGCTGGGATGGTCCCATGGTGAGGTCAAAAAACCTGAAACCATCAACTACCGAACACAAAAGCCAGAACGAGACGGTCTCTTCTGTGAGAAGATCTTTGGACCTACGAAAAACTGGGAGTGTTACTGTGGAAAATATAAGCGAATCCGATACAAGGGTGTTATCTGTGAAAAGTGTGGCGTTGAAGTCACACGATCAAGTGTTCGACGTGAACGTATGGGTCACATCAAGCTCGCTGTTCCAGTAACTCACATCTGGTTCCTTCGTTCAACACCAAGTCGTATTGGACTTCTTCTCGATCTTCCTATCAAGTCTCTTGAACAAGTTGTTTACTTCGCTGCCTACGTTGTTACTCACATGGATGAGAAGTCAAAAGTAGAGGCACGAGAACAGCTCGACGGAGAATACAAGGTTCACCGAAAGAAGGTTCAGGATGACATGAAAGAAGAAATGAAGGCACGAAGCGAAGGACTCGAAGGAGACAAGAAAGTCTCCATGGAGGCCGGCGTTCAAAAAGACTACGCGAAGAAGCTCGAAGAACTCGATGAAAATTACCAGACAGCCAAGGAGGAGCTCACAGGCATTTCCGTTGGAAAGGTCTACTCAGAGTATGAGTACCGAGATATGTCAGTAAAGTTCGGTCACGTTTTCAAGTCATCAACAGGTGCTGAAGCGATCCGAGATATCATTGCATCACTCGATCTCAAGAAACTTCAGGAACAGCTCGAAGTTGATCTCAAGAAGACATCTGGACAGAAACAGAAGAAGATCATGAAGCGATTGAAACTCGTTACATCTCTCGCACAGAGCGACATCAAGCCTGAGTGGATGATCATGACGGTTCTTCCAGTTATTCCACCAGATCTTCGACCTATGGTTCAGCTCGACGGTGGTCGTTTCGCGGCATCTGATCTTAATGATCTCTACCGACGTGTTATCAACCGAAACAATCGTTTGAAGAGACTTCTCGCAATCGGCGCTCCAGAAGTTATTTCACGAAATGAAAAACGTATGCTTCAGGAAGCAGTCGATACACTCCTCAACAACAACGTTCGATCAGGTCGATCAGTATTCAACGCTGGCGACAAGCGAAAGCTTCGTTCACTCTCTGACATGCTCAAGGGTAAGCAGGGTCGTTTCCGTCAGAACCTTCTCGGTAAACGTGTCGACTATTCTGGTCGTTCCGTTATCGTGGTCGGTCCAAAACTCAAACTTCACCAGTTTGGTCTTCCAAAACTTATGGCTCTCGAGCTTTTCCGACCATTCGTTATTGGTAAGCTCATCCGTGATGGTTACGCACACAACATCAAGAATGCAGAAAAACTTATTCAATCTGGAAAGAAAGAGGTTTGGGATATTCTCGAAGATGTCACACGAAACCAATACGTACTTTTGAATCGTGCTCCTACACTTCACCGTCTCGGTATCCAGGCCTTCCAGCCAGTACTCGTAGAAGGTAAGGCTATTCAGATTCACCCACTCGTTTGTGCAGCGTTCAACGCCGACTTCGATGGTGATCAGATGGCAGTACACGTTCCACTTTCAGGACAAGCACAGACAGAAGCACGAGAACTTATGCTCTCCGCTCGAAACCTTTTGAAGCCTTCAGCAGGTCATCCAATTATCGCTCCTACACAGGATATGGTTCTCGGATGTTACTACCTTACGAAGATGACAGCAGGAAAACAGGGAGAAGGCATGGTCTTCGCATCAACAGAAGAAGCAGTACTTGCTCACCAATCAGGACTTGTCCACATCCAGGCTCCAGTTAAGGCTCGAATCAAGGATGGACGAATCATGGACACAACAGTTGGACGATTGATCTTCAACACATTCATCGCTAAGCAGCTCGGATATATCAACGAGACGATCGACAAGAAACGTCTTGAAAATATTATTGCCGATACATTTGAACAGTGTGGAACAGATATCACCGCTATCACAGCTGACTCTCTTAAGCGTATTGGATTCAAGTATGCTACATCATCCGGTCTTTCAATCGGTGCTGCAGATATGATCGTTCCAGACGACAAAGAGGCTATTGTTGAGAAATCGAGTGAAGTTGTTCATCAGATCAACCTCCAGTTTGCTCACGGTCTCGTAACAGATGAGGAACGATATCTCCACACCATTAAAGTTTGGGGACAAACGAAGTCAGAAGTTGCGACATCAATGATCAAGGCCTTCGACGACGAAAACCACCTCCACTACATGATTATCTCTGGTGCTCGTGGTAACTGGGGTCAGGTTACTCAGCTCTGTGGTATGAAGGGTCTCGTTGCTAACCCGGCTGGTAAAACGATCGAGCTCCCAATTAAATCAAACTTGAAGGAAGGATTTACGATTCTTGAGTACTTCATCGCTACGCACGGTGGACGTAAAGGTAAGTCAGATACAGCTCTTAAAACAGCTGAGGCAGGTTACCTCACACGACGTCTCGTTGATGCCGTACAGGATGTTGTTATCCGAGAGTACGATTGTGGATCAAAGATGGTTCATCACGTTACTCGTGAAGAGTCTATTGCGATCGGTGAAGAATTCGAAAACCGAATTTACGGACGAGTTCTTACTGAGCCAGTCTTCTCTCCAAAGACAGGAGAAATTATCATCGAGAAAGATATTGAAATCGACAACGCGATCATCAAGAAGATTCGAAAAGAAAACATCGAAGCAGTTGGTGTTCGATCAGTTCTCACATGTATGACGGAAGGTGGTATCTGCGTAAAGTGTTACGGTAAGGACCTCGGTACAAACCAGACAGTAGAAGTCGGAACAGCCGTAGGTATTATCGCCGCACAGTCAATCGGTGAACCTGGTACTCAGCTCACGATGCGTACGTTCCACATGGGTGGTGTCGCTGAAGGAAAAGATATTACTCAGGGTCTTACTCGTGTTGAAGAACTCTTCGAAGCACGAACACCAAAGTCACCAGCACTCTTTGCAGAGTTTGACGGAACCGTCACTCTCGACAAGAAGGGTCAGCAGATCGAACTTGTTCTTACCAACGACAAGCCAGTTGAAAAGAGCTATCTCGTTCCTTCTGAAATGACAATCGTAGTCAAGGCTGGACAGAAACTCAAGGATGGCGAAATTCTTGCTCAAAATCCAGACAACAAGGCATCACTCAAAGTTGATGCAGCATGTGTTGTTCATGAAATTGATGATGAGAAGATTACCGTTAAGACCGAGGGAACAAGCGAGAAGCGATACAAGGTTCCATCAGGCAAGACGATCAAGGTCAAAGAAGGTCAGACGGTAAAGAAGGGTGACGCTATGACTGCAGGTCACTTCAACCTCCGGGAACTTATGCGACTTACTGATATCTACACGGTGTCGAAGTACATCATGACTGAGGTTCAGAACATTTACGCTTCACAGGGTCAGACGATTAACGATAAGCACATCGAAATTATCGCTCGTCAGATGCTTTCAAAAGTCCGTATCGTTGAATCAGGTGATACTGACTTCCTCCCTGGTGAGATCTCAGACATCATCACATATACGAACCGAAACAATATCGCAAAAGATGCTGGCAAAAAACCAGCACGCGCTGAACGTCTTCTCCTTGGTTTGACACGAATTTCTCTCTGTACGGATTCATGGCTTTCAGCAGCATCATTCCAGGAAACAATCCGTGTTCTCGTTGAAGCTTCTACAACGAAGCGAATCGACAAGCTCGAAGGTCTCAAGGAAAACGTTATCATTGGTAAATTGATTCCAGCAGGAGCTACATACCGAAAGCGTCACCAGGATATCGTTCAGAATATGAACGACCGTATGGACGACGAAATCAAGCGTGGCCTCCGAAAGGAACCAGTCAACATGGTGGAACGAAATGAATACATCGCTGAGTTTGAACGAAGCTCAGATGTCTGCCCAATCGTGTAGCAGCGCATAGCGCAACATCCGGCGATTAGGCCGGATCGCCCCCGCCCCCATTCGAATAGAAAATCAAAGCCGCCCCGTTCCGGGGCGGCTTTTTAAATCCCCATTTAGCCTTGAAATAGACAGAAAACACAGAAAATGCTATAATAAGGAAGCATAAAAAAATCGCATGACAAAACCACCAAACGAACCAGGCAAAACAGAATCGCCCCATATTCATGAGGTTGTTAGCCATGTCGATACTCGAGATCATCCACAGATTGAAGTGATACGAGATGGAATTGATTTAACGAGCACCCTCAAGGAATACACCCCAAAAGACGAGGTGGCCCGACTTTCCATACTGCAAAAACTTCAAGCCGAAGGTAAAAAAACAAATATTCTCGGAGTAAAAAAGTCCGAGAGAAAATCTGCCATGGAGCGAACTCGAAGACGATACGGGCAGATGGAGTCGGCGCGACAAGCAACAAATCGCCTCTTCGCCGCAATCAACGAACACTTTTCTCCGGAAGACGCAGAAGAACTTAAAGATCTCACACGTCATGCTATTGGACATTATCTCAATACCGACCAGTACCACAGTGCTCCACATGCACTCGGAATGGCTCGAGAAATTTTACAAGTAGCAGATGTTGCTGGATATACCGATCCAAAGCTTCTCAAGGCGCTCGTTATTACCGCACTCTATCACGATACGGGAAACGGTCTCGCCCCAGTATCTCCAGTCGGAGAGAAAGGTGACGAGGTGCAGAGTTTCAAAATCCTCATGGAGGATATCAAAATGTCTGAAGAGATGGCAGACCTCGAAGAAAGAGGAGAAATGCGAAGATCAAAAAAACATTTACACGCCCTCAGTAAGATACGAAAGGAAACGATAAAGCTTACTGAAAACGGGAGAACGGTAGAATATCCAACGATCGACGTCATTGCCGCCTCTATCGCAGCAACCGTTTTTCGTGATCGATTCGCTCCACCCGACTCTGTTGCATTCGACGAATATGCAATCAGCATTCTCGAAACTCTCTATGACAAAAACGGAGGTGAAATTCCCGTTACAGCTCTTCCAAACATCAAGAGACTCATTAACAGTGGTCCAGCATGGCTCTCAAAAAACGCCGACATTTCTGGATCCACCAACACTGCCAATGTTCTCCAGGCGAACCTTGCGAATCGACTAGAAGACTATCGACGAAGTCTCGCAAAAGACGCAGGACCAGAAGGATATCATGGTGGATTTATTGGATTTATCTCAGGAATGTTTTATCAGGGAACAGTGTGGGCTCCCGTAGAACAGGCGCGGCATGGAGCACCATTTTACATGCCAGATGGAAATCGAGAGGCATCAGAAGCATATGGTCGACAACGACTCACAGAAGAAAAGGAGCGCTTCAATCAGCTACTCAAAAGTAACAAACCAATGATGGTTGCACTCTACATCATCATGTACAAAGGAATTGAAAATGGAGAAAATATATTAGACTGGCCTCTTGAGCAAGTACGCGGCGAACTCGAAAAAATCGCAACTCGAGATGGCGGTCTCACAAACGAACTCGAAGAAATGCAGCAACGAGGCATCATGACAAAAGAACAAGATAGAACACTATCACTCAAAGTAGATGAGGAGAGTTATCCTCTTCTTTTTGAAAAGCGATTTGAAAAAAGAACAATCGCCGAACTCACACCAGGCTTAGTAAATCGCGTCTTCGCGCCAAATGCAGCGCGAGCACAAACACCAGCACAACAAAAACTTGCGAACGAAATTGGAGCACTCGGAGCTCGCCCAACATGGGAGCAGATCGAAACACTCTCGGGCTTTGGAAAAATAACAGAAACACAAAAAGCACTCATAGATGAAGAAAGGGTTGTAAAAGGAGAAGGCAAAGAGCGAGCACAATATTGGAACGATCTTCGTAAAACAGGATTGTCAATAACGCAAATTCAAACACTTATCGATTGTGAAAAAATTCACATGAGTAGAAATGAACACGAAAACCAAACGGCTCGAGTTATGGAAACACTGGAAGATTTAGAAGGTGGAACAACTATTGATGAACTTCCATGTCTCTCACGTTTCCTCGAGGTAGCGGATCTCAATCCAGATATTCTTCAGATGGAAACATTTCCGGCTGGCGAAGTTATGATTCACGAAGGAGAAAAACCAGAACGAGTTCTCGTCGTCGTAAAAGGACGAGCAGTTGTTAAATTAAGTAATGGTAGAGATGTCATCCTTTCACCAGGAAGCATTATGGGTGAGATTTCAGCCCTCACGGGAAAAGGCGCAGTTGCAAATGTTGTCGCCGGAAAGAGAGAAAATGTCGTCTGCATAGCACTCCCTTCTTATGAACTTGTACAAGAATACCAAAACACCGATCTTCGATTGCACGCTGCACGCCTCGCCGCAAAGCGGCTCGGCATCACCCTCCAGCAACCTTCCAAGTAAACATCCCCTTTGGAAAGCCAGAATAAATTTGATATAGTCTCGTCATGCACGAGCTCTCTATTATCATTCTCCAGCACAACTCCCCGAACGAAGTAACGAACTGCTTGCGAAGTCTTCAGAAATCATGGCTCCCAGAAAAAACAGAAATCATCATCATCGACAACGGAGGTCAGCAAGCGAATGAAAAAATTCCAAAAGACGCGTATGAGCCACTGGCACAAAAAAATATCGACATTCGTTTTCTCGACATTCCTAACAAAGGATATCCAAATGGAAATAATGCCGGACTCAAAGTAGCCGATGGAAAATTCATCGCCGTCGTCAACCCAGACATCACAACCGAGCACGACACGATCAAGCTTCTCCTTAATTATCTCGAGACTCACAAAAAAGTTGGCATCGTTGCCCCTCGACTTATCTATCCAAGCGGCCAAGTTCAAGACAATTATCGCAAGTTTCCACGACTCATCGATCTGATCATTAAAAGAACCCCCTTTCTTTTAAAACTTTTTCCACAGCGGATGAGGAGGTATCTCATGTGGGACAAAAACCCAACCCTCGACGAACCGGTCGACTGGGTAACTGGCGCCTTCGAAATCGTACGACGCGAGGTTTTCGATACAATTGGCTTCCACGACGAAAAGTACTTTTTATTTATGTCCGACATTGCGATATGCCGAGACGCCTGGGCAAAGGGTTTTGAAGTGCACTTCGTCGGTAGTGCCAAAGCTCACCACGGAGAAAAGCGGCTTTCGAGCGGAGGCTTCAGGGACATTTTTAAGAAAAAAGTGCTCAGAATCCATATTATGGATGCCATCAAATACTACTTTGCCTACTTTTTGAAGCCGATCCCGCCAGAGAGTCCGTCGGGAAAAGACCACCGCTAGAAAGCAGGCAAAGAAACATCAAAAATACAGTTGCATTTAGCCAAAATGTAAGCTAAATTACTCGGGCTAATAAACCTATGTAACCTAATTGCACCGCAAATGCCAACAATCAATCAATTGATCAGAAAGCCACGAAAGTCCATTAAGGCAAAGTCGAAATCGACAGCGCTTCTCTCAGGTTTTAATACCTTGAAGAACGGTCCGATCAAGCTCAATGCCCCATTCAAGCGCGGCGTTTGCATTCAGGTTAAGACGATGACACCAAAGAAACCTAACTCAGCTCTCCGAAAAGTCGCTAAAGTACGACTCACAAACGGAATTGAGGTTATTGCTTATATCCCTGGTGAAGGTCACAACCTTCAGGAACACTCAGTAGTTATGATCCGTGGAGGTCGTGTTCCCGATTTGCCAGGTGTCCGTTACCACATCGTTCGAGGCGTTCTCGATCTTCAGGGTATTGAAAAGCGACGACAGGGTCGTTCACGTTACGGCACAAAGAGGCCAAAGGCAAAGAAGGCAGCGTAATACTATTATATTCCCCTAAAGTTCTAATCATTTAATCACCATGGCACAAAAGCGCACAACACATATTCCAGAAGGTTCATCTGCTACGCAGGAGAAGTTCATCAACTATCTCATGGAGCAGGGAAAGAAGTCGATTGCACGAGGTATCTTCCAGGACACTCTCGATATTATCGAAGGAAAGGGAAACAAGAAGCCACTTGAAATCTTTGAGAAGGCTCTCGCTAACGTAAAGCCAAACATGGAAGTTCGACCACGACGTATTGGTGGAGCTGTCTACCAGATTCCAGTCGAAGTTAAGCCACACCGACAGATCGCTCTCTCTTTCCGATGGATCATCGGAGCAGCACGAAGCGGAAAAGGACAGCCAATGGCACAGAAACTCGCTCGTGAACTTCTCGATGCTTCAAACGAAACAGGTAACTCAATCAAGAAACGAGACGAGACGCACCGAATGGCACAAGCAAACAAGGCATTCGCACACCTTGCAAAATACCAGGGCGTCTAAACAATAATAATGAATAGGGCGGCTGAGGCCCAAAAGGTCTCTCCGCCCTTTTTTAAAACCTTCCCGAAAACTTTCTACAACATTACATCTTTTTACCCACTTTAATCCCCTTTCCCCATGGCAGACGAAATCCGTACCGTACCATTAGAGCGACTCCGAAACTTCGGTATTATCGCCCACATCGATGCAGGTAAAACAACAACAACTGAGCGTGTATTATTCTACACTGGTAAAAACTACAAGATCGGTGAGGTTCACGAAGGTGCTGCAACTATGGACTGGATGGAACAGGAACAGGAACGAGGTATTACAATTACAGCAGCTGCTACAACATGTTTCTGGTCACCAAGTCAGCACAATGGACATGGCACACCACCAGACCTTTTCCGTTTCAACATTATCGATACTCCGGGCCACGTAGACTTCACGGTTGAAGTTGAACGTTCTCTCCGAGTTCTCGATGGAGGTTGTGTCGTTTTCGACGGATCACAGGGTGTAGAACCACAGTCAGAAACAGTATGGAGACAGGCAGACAAGTATAACGTTCCACGTATCGCCTTCGTCAATAAGATGGATAAGATTGGTGGTGACTTCTACATGTCTCTCAAATCTATCCACGACCGTTTGAATCCAGATGCATTCGCAGTTCAGCTTCCTATTGGACAGGAGAACCAGTTCAACGGCGTCGTTGACCTTATTCAGCGAAAGGCATTCATGTTCGAAGGTAAACACGGAGAAGTTCTCAAGGAGATCCCGGTTCCAGAAGACATGAAGGAGCAGATGGAAGAGTACCGACACAAGGTTGTCGAAAAGGCAGCTGAGTTCGACGACGAACTTCTCAACAAATATATTGCCGGCGAAGAGCTCACTATTGAAGAAATCAAGCGAGGTATCCGAAAAGGAACGATTCTTGGAAAAATCTACCCAGTTCTCTGCGGTAGCTCACTTCAGGACAAGGGTGTTCAGCTCATGCTTGATGCCGTTACTGAGTATCTCCCTTCACCTCTCGACATCAAGCCAGTCGAAGGAACAGATCCAGATACAGAAGAAAAAATCTCACGAAAAGCTGATGACAAAGAGCCATTCACGGGTCTCGTCTTCAAGATTGCAACCGACCCATTCGTTGGTAAGATCGCCTTCTTCCGTGTGTACGCAGGTGTCCTCGCATCAGGAAGCTATGTTCTCAACTCATCAACTGGCGAAAAGGAACGTGTCTCACGGTTGATTCGTATGCACGCTAACGACCGAGAAGAAATCAAGAGTGTTCATGCTGGAGATATCGCCGCAACAGTTGGCCTCAAAGCAACTATCACCGGCCACACAATCTGTGACCCAGACAAGCCAATTCTCCTCGAGTCTATTCACTTCCCAGAACCAGTTATTCAGATTGCTATTGAGCCAAAGACAAAGGTGGATCAGGAAAAGATGGGCGTTGCTCTCATGAAACTCGCAGAAGAAGATCCAACATTCCGTGTTTCTTCAAACGAAGAAACTGGCCAGACACTTATTGCTGGTATGGGTGAACTTCACCTCGATATTATCGTTGATCGTATGCGACGTGAGTTCAAGGTTGAAGCAAACGTTTGTAAACCACAGGTTGCCTACCGAGAAGCTATCTTCGCTCTCAAGAAGATGGAAGAAAAATACATCAAGCAGTCAGGTGGTAAGGGTCAGTACGGTCACGTTGTCATGGAGTTCGAGCCAAATCCAGGAAAGGGCTTCGAGTTTGTCGACAAGGTTGTCGGAGGACGTATTCCACGAGAATTCATCCCTGCTGTTCAGAAGGGTATCGTCGAAGCACTTACACGTGGTATTCTCGCTGGTTATCCAGTTGTTGATGTTAAGGCGACACTTCTCGATGGTTCATACCATGATGTTGACTCATCAGAACTCGCATTTAAGATCGCTGCATCTATCTGTTTCCGAAATGCTGCAACACAGGCTTCACCAGCAATTCTCGAACCAATCATGAAGGTAGAAGTTACGACTCCAGAACAGTACTTCGGTGATGTTATGGGTGACCTTTCTTCACGACGTGGTCAGATTTACGAAACTATGGATCGAGGTCTCGCAAAGATCATTCACGCATACGTTCCACTTTCTCAGATGTTTGGTTACGCTACGGATCTTCGTTCAAACACTCAGGGTCGTGCAGCATACGCTATGGAATTTGATCACTACGAGAAGTGTCCAAATGCCGTTCAGACAAAGATTATCGAAGAACGATCAAAGGGCTAACAGTGCGAAGGCTTTGTGTAAGCAAAGCTCGAAGCACCCGGCCGGCGACCGCTGGCCTAGAAAAAGTTCCCTTCCTTATCACAAGAACTACAAAAAGCAGGACCCTCAAAAGTCCTGCTTTTTTGATGCACTCTTCCCTGACCCGCTTTACAAAATCTCCATTCAATCCTTCCCTTGTGCCCGGGCACAAACAATGCAAAAATAAAACCAATATAATCATACATCCCAATGGCATCTTGCATCGGCTTTTCGGAAGCAGAACCAGAATTCAAAGGAACACCAGGTGCATCATTTTCTCGGCTTCTCCTTGAGGCCGGACAGCACGCTGAACAACATCCATCAACGCTAGATCAAATGGTAGGTAATGCGTTACGTGGCACTCAGGCTGGCGAACGAAAAAAGGCCGTAGAATGGCTCTGGCAAAATGCCCCATTTCTTTTCAAAGCCTAATAAAATCAGGCACTAAAAAAGCCTTAAGTTCCAAACAGCATTTTTAGCATCAGGTAAGAGATTAAAGTAAAAATTATAACATTACTGTAATAATTCTCTACTCGTTGGGTTATCCCGCTGAGTAATCTGTCTGTCACTTCTCTTTAAACACCGAGCCCGTTTAAAGCGAGTTTACAGTGGCCACATATCTTTGGGAAAATATATAACCAGGCTTATTTGTGCGATCTGAAGCTTAAGGCACAGCCGGCGAGAAAAGATTTTTATCACCGCTTGCGCCCTAAGTTTCGCCTATTTATTAAAGAACACACATATAATACCATATTTTAACCAAAAACACAAGAATTGAGAAATCAGCTTTGAGGTATTGGCAAGCTTACCACCTCTTAAAATCATCTTTTTTCTCTTGCATCAAAGCCCAGATTTGGGTACTATGCCTGCGCTTTTGTTTTAAAAAGTACAAAAAAAACTATTTTAACCCCCTAATCTCATGGCAGAAAAGTTCAATCGTAGTAAGCCACACGTCAACGTAGGTACTATCGGCCACGTCGACCACGGAAAAACTACGCTCACGGCAGCTATTACCTTCTACTGTGCTACAAAAGGCATGGCAAAGGCACGAAAATACGATGATATCGATAATGCCCCAGAAGAAAAGGCACGTGGTATTACTATTGCAACTTCACACCAGGAGTACGAAACAGAGAAGCGTCACTACGCACACGTCGACTGTCCAGGCCATGCTGACTACGTCAAGAACATGATTACTGGTGCAGCTCAGATGGATGGTGCTATTCTCGTTTGTTCAGCAGCTGATGGTCCTATGCCACAGACTCGTGAACATATCCTTCTTGCTAAACAGGTTAACGTTCCATACATCGTCGTCTTCATGAACAAGATGGATATGGCTGACCCAGAAATTGCTGAGCTTTCAGAAATGGAAGTTCGTGAACTTCTCAACAAGTACGGATTCCCTGGAGACACAACACCATTCATTCGTGGTTCAGCTCTCAAGGCTCTCGAAAATCCAAATGATCCAGAAGCTACAAAGTGTATTCAGGATCTTCTCGATGCTCTCGATTCATACATTCCTGAGCCAGTACGTGCTCTCGACAAGCCATTCCTTATGCCAGTTGAAGACGTCTTCTCAATCAAGGGACGTGGAACTGTTGCTACAGGTCGTATCGAGTCAGGTGTCGTAAAGATTAACGAAGAAGTTGAAATCATTGGTATCAACGACACACGAAAAGTTATCGTTACTGGTGTTGAAATGTTCAAGAAAGAACTTGATCAGGGTCAAGCTGGTGATAACGTCGGACTTCTCCTCCGTGGTATCGAACGTGAAGAAATCCTCCGTGGTCAGGTTATGGCTAAGCCAGGATCAATCACTCCACATACAGTATTCGAGGCAGAGGTTGTCATTCTTACGAAGGAGGAAGGTGGTCGACACACTCCATTCTTCAAGGGATATAAGCCACAGTTCTACATCCGAACTACAGATGTTACTGGAACTCTCGAGCTTCCTGCAGGTGTTGAAATGGTTATGCCAGGTGATAACGTCAAGATGGTTGTTACACTTAGCTGTCCTATCGCTCTCGACCAGGGAACACGATTCGCTATCCGTGAGGGTGGACGAACAGTTGGAGCTGGAGTTATTGCGAAAATCATTAAGTAATTTTGAAGGGATCCGAGATGTAAAAATCTCGGGTCTCTCGGTAAGTAACTTAATCGGAAGTCCTTTAAAAACTTATTAATCTTACATCACTATGGCAGCACAACAGAAGATTCGTATTAAGATCCTTGCCTTCGATCACAAGATCGCAGATGAATCAGCTAAACTCATCATTGAGACTGCTGAAAAAACAGGTGCTATGGTTGCAGGTCCAATTCCCCTTCCAACTAAGATTGATAAGTATACCGTCAACCGATCAACATTCGTTCATAAGAACGCTCGTGAACAGTTCGAGATGCGAACTCACAAGCGCTTGATTGATATTACTCAATCAAATGCAAAGACGATCGATGCTCTTCAGAACCTCAGTCTTCCAGCTGGTGTCGATATCGAAATCAAGATGCTCGCAGGAGAAACAAAGTAGTACTTTTCGAGATTGCTAAGAAATCTTCAAAAGGCCCGCCTAACGGCGGGCCTTTTTTGTGTTAAAAAACATCATGAGATTTTCACAACAGTTTCATTCGCGTAAAGCCGGTATAGCTATCCAAAATAAGGACAATATTGTACGATATCTATGAAAATTTCACTCAATTTCGCCACTCATTCATGCATAAAAAAACACGTTTCGCATCTCGCAAAAAATCACTCATACAAAAATTCAATTTCAAAACTATATCCGTCATCACCCTCGTAGCGCTTATCGCTGGAGGAGTTTTGTTTCAAGCAAAGGAAGCTAGGGCCTTTAGTGGCGGGTCAGGAACTGTACCAGACCCATATCTCATCACGACGTGTGTAGAGCTTCAAGCAATGGACACAGGGCTCTCCCTAAACTACAAGCTCTCAAGTAACGTGGATTGTAGCGCTTCATCAGGCTGGAACGGCGGTCAAGGATTCATTCCAGTAGGAACAAGTGGCACCCCATTCACAGGAACATTTAACGGAGATAATTATACGATATCTGGCCTCGCCATTGCTCGATCAAGCAACTATGCTGGACTATTCGGATATACAAGTGGAGCAACGATCAGTGCAACGAACATGACAGGAGTAAGCATCGCGGCAGGAGGTAGCTACTCATATGTCGGAGGCTTGGTTGGATATGCCAGCGCTACAACGATAACCACATCGAGTGTCGCGGGAACCGTAAGCGGAAATTTTGGAATCGGATTACTTGTGGGATGGGCATCGAGCAGCACAATCTCAAAATCTTACACAAGTGGAACGGCAACAGGTACGTACATGGACGTAGGAGGATTGGCCGGCATAGCTCTGAACACTACAATATCTGAAACGTATTCAACGGCAAATGCAACAGCAGCCGATAACGTAGGAGGTCTTCTCGGTGCATTTTCCGCTACGGGCCATATTCTCTCTAATTCTTATGCAACAGGAAATGTGGTTGCAACAGGAAACGGACCAGATGGACATGCAGGCGGTTTAGCTGGAGATGCAAGCTATGGACTTGTGCAAAAGTGTTACTCAACTGGAACGGCAAGTGGCCTACAGGCAGCCGGACTTGTCTCATGGGCAAATACAAACGACTCATCAAACCCATTCTCAAACACATTCTGGGATACAACAACATCAGGAACAAGCACTGCAATCGTAGGACAAGCGTACGTTGTCCCACCAGCGGCAGGAACTATTACCGGAAGAACAACAGCGCAGATGAAAGATGTCGCGACGTTCACAGCAACTGGAGCTAATTTAACATCGGCATGGGATTTCGTCGACAATCCAAATAACGATGTAGGAAACAGTAATATCTGGGGAATCAACGGATCTATTAACGGCGGATATCCCTTCCTCACATTTTCACAATCGCCTTATGTAAACTTCGCATCAAGTAGCTCAAATGGAGCAGAATCTACGACAATCGTAAATCTACAAGTTAACACTTCATGGATATCATCTAGGAATGTTACAGTGGACTACGCCGTAACAGGAGGAACTGCCACGGGAACAGGAACGGACTATACTCTCGCGTCAGGCACTGCAACTATCACGGCAGGAAACACAAGTACAAACATATCGATAGCCGTCGTTAATGATTTACTACAGGAAAGCAATGAAACAATTAGCGTAACGCTATCAAACGCCACCAACGGAACAGTAGGAATTACTCCAACGCACACCTACACGATCAACGATAATGATAATGCCACCATCCAGTTTGCAACAACAAGCAGCAGCGGTGCCGAATCCTCTACTCCAGTTCTAGCAACGGTCACGCTTTCAACAACTCTAGGTGTAGATGCTACGGTAGACTACGCAGTAACCGGAACCGCAACGGGAGGTGGAACGGATTATACTCGTGCAAATGGAACACTCACGATTACAGCAGGGCAGACATCGGGAGATATTTCGATAGCAATCACCCCTGATGCAACGCCAGAATCAAATGAAACCGTTATTCTCACATTAAGCAATCCAACCAATGCAACACTTGGAAGTGACACGGTATTTACCTATACGATCAATAACGATGATTACGAAGTGCAGTTTGATACAAATACGGGTAGTGGAGCAGAATCCGCCACTCCAGTCATTGCAACTGTAAATCTTTCCGGAACATCAGCATTAGATACAACTATTGATTATTCATTTTCGGGAACAGCCACATCTGGATCAGACTACACTCCAACATCAGGAACAATCACGATTGCAGCAGGGTTAACGTCCGGGAATATTTCACTACCAATCACGGATGACGAAACAGATGAAGCAGCCGAGACAATCATTCTCACGCTCTACAATCCAACAAATGCAACGCTTGGAACAAACACAGCATTCACCTACACCATCACTGACAACGATAACGGGCCTACGGTAGGCTTCGTTACCACAACGGCAAACGTTATCGAAGGAACAACAGGCGCAATACCTGTACAACTTTCTGCAGCGTCAACGCAATCTATCACCGTAGACTATACCGTAGCGGATGCAACTGCTGCAGGAAGCGGAACAGATTATACGCTTGCAAGCGGAACACTTACTTTTAACGCAGGTGTTACAACAAAATTCATATCACCAGTAATAACGAATGACAGCCTAAAAGAAAGCGACGAAACGTTCACAATAACACTATCAAATCCTACAAATAGCACACTTACAGCGAACACTGTAGACACAGTAACCCTTAAGGATAATGATTCATTCCCTGCTATTGAATTTAACACTCCTTATCAAACAGCAGTAGACGGAGGAACTGAAGCAACCCTTACATTTGCCCTCTCAAAAGAATTTGCACCAGGTCAAGACACGGTTGTTGAATATACTGTTGTCGGAGGAAATGCCCAGGTAGGAACAGATTACAGTTTTGCAGGTACACCCCTTACAAGCAATGGCCTCACAAGAACAATTCATCTCAACACAGTAAATCGTGGAGATGGAGGAACTCGAACGGTTATTGTTGGATTATCAAATCCTACTAATGCTGTACTCGGAGAAAAAACACAGGCAACTGTATTCATCAGAAGTGGAGCCGTAGCAAGTTCAACGCCAACATTTCTCACGGTAAATGGACGAACATCACCAGCAACAAGCGTATCAACAGATCCATATCTTGGCTGGCAGTTCACACCAGGAGGAACGGGAGACAAGCAAACATCATACCAATTATTGATAGCTTCATCAGAAAACGATCTCACAAGTGGGCCGTATGTTTGCGATAGCGGAAAAGTATCAAGCCTGAATGCAACTGCAAAATTCTCTTCAATCTGCAACGGAACTCTCACGGCAGGTACGTACTATTGGAAAGTAAAAACATACAACGTTTCTGACGTAACAAGTAGTTACAGTTCAGTAAATATTTTTACCGTTTCGCCAACACTCACGGCTCCATCAGGATGTTCTGTTTCCTCAATCACTGCAGATTCGCTAACAGTCACATGGTCTGACAATTCTTCAAATGAAACCGGATTCGAAGTGGAAGAGTCAGGAATAGCCGCCGGTGAAATTATTTCAAATGGAATCTATAAACGACTCACAACAACATCTGCCAACAGCGTCTCTTATAGCGTCTCAAACCTCGCGCCAGGCAACGGATATTTCTTCAGAGTACGAGGAGTTTCAAACACGCAAAGATCAAGCTACGCAACTTGCGCAATCGCAGTAACACTTCCTGGTACGCCAAGAGCACCGATCATTACGCCAATCGGCAGTACGACCCTTAAAGTTCAAATTGCACCAAGAAGCGACACGATATCTTATGCAGTTCAAGTTAATTCAGACTATCTTCAAGCCAACGGAACTCTTGCTGGAACTCCCGTATATCAGTACATATCATCATGGGGTTATTCAAAAAACATCACAGGACTTACTCCAAACACGGCATATAGCATTACGGTACTCACTCAAAACGCTTACGCACAATCTGGACCGTCGTCATCAACCGTTATAGGCAATACGCTCGCAGCAACGCCAGTTGTCACAACTTCCGCCGTCTCATCAACAACATTTAGAACAACTATTGGAACTGGATCGAATCCTAGCGACACTCTGTATGCCATTACCGTTTATGACGGAACGCAAACTCGTTACGTACAAACAGATGGAAGTCTCGGGAACACGCTCGTGCAAAAAATAGCAAGTGAATGGGGAGTAGATAATTCGATCGCCATTGTAGGACTTACTGCAGATACAACATACAAAGTTCAGGAAATTGCCTACAGCAATGCAACAGCAAATTCACCACAATTCCTAGCGTACTCCCCTGTTGCAACACAGATCACAACAAATGGAAGTAGTGCAACCTTTACGCCAGCATGCAGCGCACCAGTAGCCCCTACGATTACATTAGATAGAAATACATTTACAACAACGAGTGGAGTTGTAAATGTCAACGATCAGGGCAATGCAATATCTGTACAGTATTTAATTGTAGACGGGTACAGCAACCTTTATCTCAATCAATATGGAAATCTAACATCAACGCCATCATGGAACACGTATGCAAACTTTGGAGGAGCTTCGGGAATAACAGCCAACAATCTCTCCTCTGAATCAGATTATCTCTTCATGATAAAAGGAAAAAATTGTGAAGGTGAAGAAACAACATACAGCAGCGGAACATCTATTGAGCTTCCTCGAAGAACACCAAGTAATGCACCTACCATTACAGCAACAACAGAGCGAGACGGAGTATCATCAGTAAATATTGTTATTAATCCAGATTCTGCGGCAGAAGGAGATTCTCGAAGTGAGTTTGCTATCTACGATGCAAATCTTAATAAATATATCAGCACAACTGGAATACTATCCGACACTGCAGGATGGCAAACATACAACAACTGGGGAGGCTCTTCAGGAATTACGGTATATAACTTACCAGGAAACACAAGTCACACATTCATGGTAAAGGCAAGAGATCGCGGCGATACTCCTGTTGAAACAAATTTCTCACCAGGAGCTACTGTCAGCACTCTTACTGACTCGCCTGTCATCTCACCACAAACAATCTCTAGCTCTTCAGTTACCCTTCAGGTTGAATCTTTAAACAATCAAGAAAGCACTGGCTACATAATCGAAATTGGCGATGGTCAGTACGTAACACCAAACGCTGGAAATGTAACGCTCAGCGGCACAAAGGGTGACGCCACGATCCTCCAGTGGGACGCTTACGATGGAACCGTCGATGGATTTATCACGATAAATGGATTCTCGCCAAATGCACTCACGAACATTAGACTCATTCCAAGAAACGACTCAGACACAGAAGGAGAGCCATCAAGAACTATTAGCGTTTATACAGGATCAGCACTTCCAACTGGACTCGCAGTTGAGGCAGCAAATGCAACGCGAATCAACTTCTCATGGAGTAACGCAAGTAACCCAACAGGAACTCCCCTGCAAATCATTGAGACCGGAAGAAATCTTTATGCAAATGCATCAAACGTCCTGAGTGGCACAAGTTGGACAAACTGGGATACAAACATCTCTTCTTGGTATGTAGCAGGTCTCGCACCGGATACCAACTACTGCTTCAAAATGAAGACGAAAAATACCGATGGCGTAGAAGGCAGCTACACTGAAGAACAGTGCGCAAGAACACCAACATCTCCACTATCAGTCTCAAAAGTTTCTGCCACCGATGCAAGCTTTACCCTTGCTGTCAGTACAGGAGATTTCCCTGCAGAAACAGAATACGCCATCGAATCAGTATCAGGACAATACCTTCAAGCGGGAGGAACGAATAACACATTCGCAGGAGACAAGAGCTGGGCAACAAAATCTAGCTGGGCTGGATTTGATGGAACAAGTGATGAATATATTACGATTAGCGGATTCTCGCCAAATACACTTTCCAACATTCGAATCATTCCGAGAAATGTAGATTTAGAAGAAGGAACACCTAGCGACACACTTCCTGTTTATACAAATGCCAATATTCCAAATAACATCGCAGCAAGCGCGATAAGCAGCACCGAAATAAACATTGGCTGGGGAATAAACGGAAATGCAATTGGAACAGAGTATGAAATTCAAGAGACAGGAACACAACAATACGTATCGTACAGCAACGGTCTCAATGCAAATATTCTCGGAAGTAATTACTGGTCAAACTGGAATAATGTAGCAAGTGTTACCGTAAGCGGATTAAGCGCAAGTACGCAGTACTGCTTCAAGATGCGAGCACGTAATGGCGGTGGCGACTCAACAGGACAAGGCCCGGATGCAAATCTTTGCGCCACAACTCAAGACGCACCACTGTATCAACCAATCATATCGCTCTCATCCAAAACAGCAAACTCTGGAACAATTCAAATCGATCCAAACGGTAATGTTGACGCTGTCACATATGCAATTGAAAAGGTAGAAGGTCAAAGCTCTACATATCTCCAAACAAATACATCAAACAATACATTTGGTGGATCAAAAGGTTGGGCAACAAGAACACAGTGGAATAATTACGACGGAACCAGCGATAGCTTTACAAATATAGGAGGATTTAATCCAAACACATCTGTCACTCTTCAAGCAATTCCAAGAAACCTCTCGCTCACCGAGGGAACCACATCCGCTTCGATAAATTTCTATACATCTTCAGCGGTACCAAACAATCTTGCCGTAACAGCCCCAAGCGACAGCACGGCGACCATTACATGGGAAGCTAATAGTAATCCAAATGGAACAAAGTATGAAATTTTTGAGACAACAACAAATAAATATGTGAATGCGATAGGCTATCAGCTCACATCAGAAGCCTCATGGTCTTCGCATAGTGATTTAAGAACCCTTTCGGTCGCAGGACTCACGGCAAGTACCGAGTATTGTTTCCGTATTAAATCTCGAAATGAAAATAACGAAGAGAGTGACTTCTTCCCAGCAGAAAATACAAACGCCATCTGCGCAACAACACAGGATGCCCCTCTCTTTAAACCAATTATCGTAAAAAATTCCGTCTCAACAACTGGCTTCAAGATTGACCTTCAAGCAAACGGAAATATCGCAGAAACGCAATACAAGATAGAAACAGCATCAGGGCAGTATCTTCAGGCAGGAGGAACAAACAATACATCTGCGCCGACAGCAAGCTGGGCAACAAAAGGCCAATGGATCACATATGGAAACAGTGACAACGATGGTTTCATTCACATCAATGAACTCACTCCTAATGTCGCAAGAACACTTCGCGTAACCCCAAGAAATCTCTCTCAAACAGAGGGAACCGCCTCAGATCCACTGAGCATATATACTGCAGCTGCAGCCCCTACAGGCATAACCGCAACAGCAACAAGTACAAGTCAAATTAACGTTTCGTGGAGCGAAAATAGCAATCCAAACGGAACAGAATATAAAATTAATGACAATGGAAGCTGGTCAACCTTTGATAACGAGCATCGTAGCTCCATAACAGGATTAAGAGAGGGCACCACCTTCTCCTACAAAGTTAAAGCACGAAATGGTGACGGTGAAGAAACAGCATTTAGCTCAGAAGCTTCTGCGACAACGCAAAGTAGCGCCGTAATCGTTGTAGTTCCACCACCAGTCATCGTTCCGCCGCCTGTCGTAGTTCCACCTCCAACGGTTGATACAACGCCAGTGCCAGTCCTTCCACCACCAGTTGTCGTTCCACCTCCAACGGTTGATACAACGCCAGTGCCAGTCCTTCCACCACCAGTTGTCGTTCCACCT
>JBAYUX010000013.1:0-25708 GCA_041674865.1 Candidatus Altimarinota bacterium | reverse complement strand
TCAAAAACATGATTTTGCTGCCAAAAATCGAGCATCTCATGCTCTAACTCAGGAAAAGACTGACGTGGATTTACAGGCTGAAACATAGGAGTATAGGGTCAAAACATGGGAAATTATACTCACGTCAAAGCCGCAATACAACGAAAAAGCTCTAAGCCGTAGGCAATCGTAATTTCACAAACTCTGGATCCTGGTGAACGCGACTCTCCTCTGGAAGAATCTGGCCCTGGTATTTCGAGTGAGCTTTTTTGTGGTAAGGAACGTCGGCAGGCGAACTCATAAGTTCAAAAGCGAGCTGACAGACACGCATACCTGGATAAAGAGCGACTGGCATTCGGTTGATGTTTGTAATTTCGAGTGTAATGGTTCCCTCAAATCCAGCATCTACAAATCCAGCCGTTGAGTGAATGATAATTCCAAGCCGTCCAAGAGAACTTCGTCCCTCAACACGAGCCACCAAGTCATCAGCAATTTTAATTTTCTCAAGAGTCACACCAAGAACAAACTCCCCTGGCTGAACAATAAAAGGCGTTCGACCATCTTCTGGAAGTTCAATAAGTCGTGTCGCATCATCAAAAAACTCAGGCTTCATTGGATCAAGAATCGCAAACGCGTTGTGATTGTAGATTTTGAAAAATCGACCAAGTCGCATATCCATCGACGAGGCATGAACATTCTTGAGGTAGTCATTTTCTGGACACCAAGCCTGAATATCACCCTTCTTAATACGGTCAAGAATGTCGTGGTCGGAGAGAATCATACAAAAAAATTAAAAAGCATCCGTATGGTGCAGGATTTTCCCGAAAACGACAAGTATTTTTGGTTGCCGCCTAGACCAACTTCACGGCCAAACCTATATAGCTCGATGGAGTGAGCTTTTCTAACTTCGATTTTTCCTTAGGTGGAATTGGTAAACTAGTGACGAACTTCACGTAGTCAGCTTTTCCGAAATCCTTTCCGCGAGTCATATCTTTGAGGAGTTCGTAAGCATTTTTTACGCCGTATTTGCGAAGTACCGTCTGAACCGGCTCACCGAGAACTTCCCAATGAGAGTCGAGATCTCGAGCGAGCAGATCTTTATTCACCTCAACCTTATTCATTCCTTTGAGCAAGCTCTTGAACCCAAGAAGCGTATAACCAAAAGCGACGCCGACATTTCGCATAACGGTCGAGTCGGTAAGATCTCTTTGCATTCGTGAGATAGGAAGCTTTTCGGAAAAGTGGCCAAAGAGCGCATTCGCAAGACCAAAGTTTCCCTCAGCATTTTCGAAGTCGATTGGATTGACCTTGTGTGGCATGGTCGAAGAACCAACCTCGCCCTTCTTTACCTTTTGTTTGAAGTAACCCATTCCGATGTACATCCACATATCACGAGAAAAGTCGGTAAGAATCACGTTCACTCGTCGCATGAGATCGAATAACTCCGCATTCCAATCGTGCGGTTCAATCTGAGTCGTGTACATATTTGGAGTCAGTCCAAGCCCAGAAATGAACTTCTGACCGGCCTTGATCCAATCAATCTCCGGATAGGCAACCACGTGTGCGTTGTAATTTCCAACCGCACCATTAATCTTTCCAAGGAAAACAATCGAATCATCAAAGATATCGCTCTGTCGTTCAAGTCGAGCCACCACATTCATCACCTCCTTACCAACGGTTGTTGGAGAAGCTGGCTGACCATGTGTATGTCCCATCATCGAAACACTCTTATGCTCCTCGGCAAACGCTTCAAGTGATGCAAAAAGTTCATTGAACCATTTTGAAATAGGACCTTTCACAGCATCCTGCGTCATAAGTGCGTATGAGAGATTGTTGATATCCTCACTCGTACATCCGAAGTGAATAAACGACTCATAACCCTTAATCTTCGCAGCAGTAAGCTTATCTCGAAGAAGGTATTCGACTGCTTTTACATCATGATTCGTCGTCGCCTCAATGTCTTTAATTTTCTGGGCGTCCTTGTCGGAAAACTTCTCGTAGATATTTCGGAGGGCCTTTACCTGGGTCGCGCTGAACTTTTTCGTACCAGCCAACTTCAAATCATTGCAGATAAAAATCAACCACTCGATCTCAACCTTCACTCGATATCGCTGAAGTCCAGACTCAGAAAAAAACTCAGAAAGCTCCTGTACCTTATCGGCATAACGACCATCAAGCGGAGAGAGAGCAAAGAGTTGAGCCATGGAATCAAGGGGTTAAGTTACGTTTAGAAAATCAAAAAAAGGAAAATTAAAATGAAGCCTTCACGCTTTTGACACGTTCGACAATTTTCTCACGAAGCTCTGGATGAGACATGGCAAACATTCGAGCGATACAAAGTGCCGTATTACCTGGAGAAAGAACCGTCAAAACCGGCGTATCCTTTGGCATTCGAAGGGATGAGTGAATATCGACCTGATATTCTGCGAGATCTTTGTGTGGAGGGCAAGCGATAACTGGATGATATGACGATCCAGCGGTAACACCGGAAAGACCATTGCTCATACCGGCAAGTGTCACGTAAACCACTTCTGTTTCTTTATTGAACCGTTCGATAACCTCGATAACTTTTTCTGGAACTTTGTGTGCAGAAGCCACGATGACCTCAGAAGGAATGCCAAAAACATTCAGCTCGTCGACAATCTTCTGTGCGAAGTCTTTGTCTGAGGCCGAACCGAGAAGAATAGGAACGATCATGGAGTTGAAATGTTAGGGGTAGAGGTAAATTATGAGGAATAATTTTCTTAAGCGCCACTAGCATGCCACAAGGACTACTCTCTATCAAGCCGACAACCGATCTATTAATGAATCTCAATAACTTTTGCAATTCTATTTGCAAACTGAAGAGCAGTCATAACGTCGAGAATTTCATTACCGCGAACCTCGATTACCGGAAAACGAGGATACATTTCTCCAAGATTTCTAGGACCTGTCTCGCGATCAAGATATATTGGATCAATCGGTGACCGCCCAAACCTCTTCGCCATCTGATCCATAACAAAATCAAAAGGAGGCATTCCATTAGGGTTGTCGAGAATACCGATGAGCTTAGATTGCACTACTTGAGTATCCGATGCAGGATCAAGCTGAACGTAAAAATATTCTGATTCTAAGGGAGCTCCTGATGCCATATAAATGGGGGTTAATTCATTGCCGAGGAGAGATTATAATGCAAAATTATAATTTTGGCAATAGATAACACCAACATTTTCAAAGCTAGAAGCACCGAACCTAACTGGACGCCGGGGTGTCGAGGCTACAGCCCCAAGTTCCCTTTAATCCTTTCGAGCACATTTCCTGGTTCAGCTACAAAAGCATCACCAGTAACAAGTTCGTACGCCTCAATATAGCGTCGGGCAGTCTCAACTCGAACGTCGTCTGGAATGGCAGGAATCTCCCCTTCTCCGACAAAACCTCGAGCAGCAAGCCACTCACGAAGGTACTCTTTATCAATTTTTTTCTGTTCCTCGCCGGCAGCAAATCGCTGATCGTACTCATTGGCGAACCAGAACCGTGAAGAGTCCGGAGTGTGAATTTCGTCGATCAAGACGATCTGACCATCAGGATTTACACCAAATTCATATTTTGTATCAACGAGAATAATCCCCTGTTTCGCTGCAATCTCAACTCCACGCTGATAGAGCTTCAATGAAGCATCAGCGATAAAGTCATACTGCTCAGGAGTAAGGTTCGTTCGCTTGAGAATCTCCTCTCTCGAAACAGACTCATCGTGATCACCATGCTCAGCCTTCGTAGAAGGAGTAAGAATTGGCTTGTCGAACTTCTGATTTTTCTTGAGGCCCTCTGGAAGGATATTTCCACAGAAATCTCGAACACCTTTCTCATAATTGTACCAAGCGCTCGTCGTCGTGACGCCAGTAATATATCCACGAACCACCATCTCAATAGGAAGAGGCTTGCACTGAGTACCAATGCAAACGTTTGGATCTGGATAGGACATCACATGATTTCCAATAATATCTTTTGTCTTCTCAAACCAAAACTTCGCCATCTGAGTCAAAACCTGACCCTTGAACGGAATAGTACAAATAACTCGATCAAATGCGCTTAAACGATCACTTGAAATAAGATAACGAGTATCCCCTTTCGTGTAATTATCGCGAACCTTTCCAATATATTTCTCTCCCAATGTTGGGAAATCGGTCTCCTCGAGACAAAACGGAAGCTGCGCTTGAATCTGATCGTTTGGAATCATAAAAGAAAATATAAAGAAATAGGAGCACGGGCATATTAAATTAAGATTGTGGTTTTCGCCAAGCTCTTTTATAGTACGGGCGCAGGTAAAGACAAAATAGCCCCTAACCAACCTTCTCTATGGCGCAACAACAAGATCTCGGAAACGTAACCGCGATTATTGGAACGCAGTGGGGCGACGAAGGAAAAGGGAAACTCGTAGACATTCTCGCAGACAAATACGACTGGATCGTCCGAGCAACAGGTGGAGCCAATGCCGGCCACACAATTTACGTTAATGAAAAGAAATTCGTCTTTCATCAAGTTCCATCTGGAGCACTCCAGACAAATACGAAGATGATTATTGGAAATGGATGCGTCATCAACCTCCCATCTCTTGCCGAGGAAATTCAACTCCTCAAGAACGAGGGAATTTCACTCGAAGGACGACTCTATATTTCTGATCGTGCGCACATCGTTTGCGACTACCACAAAAAAATCGATGTCCTTCAGGAAGAAATGAAGGGCGGAAAGAAAATTGGAACAACCGGCCGCGGAATCGGCCCAGCCTACTCAGACAAGATCAACCGCATGGGCTTAACATTTGGCGAACTTCTCAACTGGGAAAAATTCGAAGCGCACTACAAAAACAACCTCGCACTCTTTCAGAAAATGTATCCTGGCCTCGAACATAATGGCGACGAAGAACTCGCATCATTCAAACAACACCGGGAAGAGCTCATTCCGTTTATTACCAACACAACCCTTCTCGTAAATAAAGAGGCTCTTCTTGGAAAGAAAATTCTTCTCGAAGGCGCGAACGCAACCATGCTCGACATCGATCATGGAACTTATCCGTTCGTCACATCTTCAAATGCGTCGATCGGCGGAATTGTCACAGGAACAGGTATTCCTCCACGAAGCATCAACTCAATTATTGGGATTATGAAGGCGTATACAACACGTGTTGGCGCAGGCCCATTCCCATCAGAGCTCAATGATGAAACCGGAGAATACCTCCGAACAAAAGGTGGCGAGTTCGGATCAACAACAGGACGTCCACGTCGCTGTGGATGGATCGACACCGTCGTCGCAAAATACTCATGCATGGTCAATGGAATCACGCATATCAATCTTACCAAACTCGATGTTCTTACTGGTTTAGAAAAAGTTCGCATCGTGACAGGATACAAAGTTAGTGGAAAAACACTCGAAACATTCCCTTCCGATCTCGACCAGCTCTACGTAGAAAACGGTCTCGAACTCGAATATATCGAACTTCCAGGATGGACAGAATCACTCGACAGCTGCACGACATTCGAACAACTTCCAGTAGCTGCTCAGGACTACGTCAAAAAGCTCGAGGAGATTATTGGCTTACCGATGAGCTTTATCGGGGTTGGTTACAACCGAAGTCAGTTGATTACAAAGTAAAAGATTTCTACTCTTTTAGCACCGCAACGAAGTGAATCCTCCTCTTTCGTATATCGAAATTTCGGCAAAGAATCTGATTCACAACATCAGATCTTTTCGATCAATACTTTCGTCGCAAACAAAGATTGCGGGAGTTATTAAGGCAAACGCCTACGGCCACGGTCAAAACGAAGTTGCAACAATTATCGAACCATATGTCGACTACTTTCAAATTGATGATATTGAAGAACTCAGAATGCTTCGAAAAGTAAGCCAAAAAGAAACACTCGTGCTTGGATACGTTTTGAAAAGTGACCTCGAGGAAGCAGCTGCTGAACTCAACGGAACGCTCGTTATATATGATATCGAACGACTCGAACTTCTAAATGAAATTGGAAAACGTCACAATAAAAAGCCAAAGGTTCATATAAAAATAGATGCACACTTAGGAAGACAGGGTTTAATGATGGAAGACGTTGAGGATTTTTTTGAGAAGGCAAAAAACTGCGAGCACATCTCCATAGAAGGGATCTATTCACACTTTGCAAACATCGAGGATACTTCTGATTTTTCACATGCACAGAAGCAAATCGATTCATTCGAAAATGCAAAAAAGATTGCGGAAAAATACGGTTTCACAAATCTTCTCACACATCAGTCGGCAACATCTGGAATTCTCAGTTACGAAAAAGATACAAACGCGAACACTATCGTTCGCCTCGGAGTTGGATTGTACGGTATGTGGCCATCAGAAGAACTTCAGAAAAAATATAAAGATCGGATAGAACTCAAGCCTGTTATGCGCTGGATCTCGCATATTGCTCAGGTAAAAAATCTTCCAGAAAATCACTCTGTAGGATACGGACTCACGCACATCACCACGAAACCAACAACGATCGCAATCATCCCGCAAGGATATAGCGACGGCTACGATCGAGGTTTTTCAAATAATAGCGAAGTACTCATTCAAGGTTCACGCTGCAAAGTTCTCGGCCGAGTTTCAATGAACATGATCGTGGCAGATAGGTCGCATCTCAAAAATGTACAACCGGAAGATGAAGTTATTCTTCTTGGGAAACAGGGCGACGAAGAAATTACCGCTGAAGAATTAGCCAAAAAACTAGATACCATTAACTACGAAATCACGACTCGCGTCTCCCCTCTTTTGCCGCGCATTATAAAAGAAGACTGAGCTTTTCTTCACGAGTGAGCTGCTTAAGCACATACTCACGACTTCGAGCCTCGCCAACGGTTTTGTACTCTTCGCCATAGATAAGAGTAACCGGCCTACGTCCGCGAGTGTACTTCGCACCAGTTTTGAGGTGATTGTGTTGATGAAGGCGTTTTTCGATATCATTGGTTGAACCAACGTAAAACGTCTGATCGGCACACTGAAGGATATAAACAACGAATGACATAAGGCTATTATAAAAGAAAAGCAGCTTCGATGCGACTAAATGATCGACAAAAGACCAATAACCTGTCACAGTGCCGCTACAAAAGACGGTCTGGTGCGAAAAGTCGAGCTCAAACTACACAATAATTTGTTTTTCATTACTTAAACCATCATTATTATGACAGGTTCAATCAAAAAACTTACCGACAAAGGATTCGGTTTTATCACAGGAGAAGGCCTTCAGAAGGATTTATTCTTCCACAGCAACTCTCTCGTAGGTGTATCATTCAATGAACTTCAGGAAGGTGACTTCGTCACATTCGAGGTTGCAGATTCACAGAAGGGTCCAAACGCAGTCAACGTTCAGCGTATGTCTGCTGGACAGGACGGACAGATGTAATACGGAAACGTAGAACAACTTTTAAAAGGGCCGCCTCGTTCCGAGGCGGCCCTTTCTGTTTTCAATAAAAAACCAAAACTCTCAAATTTAACCATTGCGAAGCTTCTTCTCCTGCTTTTCCTTCTTTTTCTCTGCCTTAGTTTTAAGTGGAGCTTTCTTGTCTGACTTCTGAGCGTTAAGACCTTTCATGATAAAAAATAATGAGATATAAATAACGAAGCAAAGTAAGTATATAATCAAAGCTGCACAAACACAATAATGTAACCTTTGCAAATAGTAGGCGTATACTCTAACCTCTAGGCAACTAGAATGTTTTTATATCATTTATTATTTCTTCATCCCCTCTCGTATGAAAAAAATCATGAGCATGATTGCGGTAAGTATTATCTCTCTCCAGATTGGAGCAACTAGCGTATTTGCTATGCCAATAGTTCAAGTACCGCTTAGCGATATTGCTGATACGCAATATCAAGCAGCCATCGAGTATCTTTATGGAAAAGGTGTTATCAAGGGGTATGATGACGGTACATTCAAGCCAAACAAAACCATTAGTCGTGGAGAGCTTTTGAAGATTCTTGTCGGCGGAGCTGGATATATTAAGCCAGATGCCACGATATATCACGACTGTTTCCCTGATGTAAAAAGTGACTGGTATGCTCCATACATCTGTTTTGCAAAAGAAAAAGGTTGGGTAAACGGATATGACGACAATATGTTCAGGCCAGAAAAAGCCATCAGTAAAGTTGAGGCAATAAAAATGCTTATGGGTTCAGAATTTCCTCCTGCGCTCAATGCCGCATCACAAACTTCAAAATATTTAGATGTCGACTTTAAAAAGTGGTACGGCCAATACATGTTTCCAGCAGAAGCGATGAAGATTCTCGACTTCGGTGGTATGTATTACTACCCCGAATCATTCATCACTCGTGGTGAAATCAGCAATAACATGTACCGAGCCATGCTCATTCTCGATCAAAAAGTAGGAAGTTTTGATCAAGTAGATTTCAATAAAGTTGGAGTCAGTGTATTGCCATCAGCGCCAACAGTTACAGTCGCATCCCAGACTTACTCAGATATCACTCTTGCCGTAAAACTTCCAGCATACACTGGCGACAGTGCCCTGGATTCTGTATTCAGCTCATTTACCAACCCAAATGACGGAATGGGACAAAGCGGATCTATGAATATCGCATTAAACAATATCGTAGGAACATGGACAACAACGTTCCACGTCAATCCAAAGCCAGATGCCGTAGGAACATCTGTCTACGAGTTCACATTTTGGGTCAACAATAAGAATGGAAACGTAAGTGAAAAAACGACTATCAAGGTATCTGGCCTTTCTGCAAATCCAGAGCGACCAACGATAAACGTCACATCTATTACAAAAAATAACGTCACCTTCAATATTGTACCTGCCGCATATACAGGCAACAGCGCGCTTGCAACATACAACTACCAATCACCAGGCGAAGGTGGTAGCTATACAAAGACCTACTTCGAAAACAATATGAATAACAAGCTCAGCGTAGGCGCACTCACTCCAAACACAGAGTATACAATGACGTTCTGGGTTGTAAACGCTCTCGGAAAAGCCAGCAGCAAGGCCACAGTGACCATCAAAACAGCTGCGAACTAAAACCTCAGTAAAAGATAATAATTTAATAACCCAGCATTCCAAATGTTGGGTTATTTTTTTGCCTTTACTTGTCGCTCCCACGTCTGACATGCATGATCATTGCGATCATGCACCTCGCCAAATCCTTGCGTAACATGATCAAGGGCCTGAGGAAAGTCCGATACGAGATTATTTGGAGCTATGACAATTCTATTCACAGAACGCTGCCTCATCATACGCATTGCCTCTGGCATATGATTTGTACCAGCAACCACGACAACAAAGGAATGGCCCGCATCCAAATATGCAAACGCCCTATCCATTTCTTTTCGCGGAGAATTTACAAATCTGTCATGAGAGAAGTTATTCAAAACCTGATTCATTTTTTCGCGCATACCACAATAACAATCAAGAACTTTTTGGTCATGACTTCCATCAAAAAAAGCACCAGAAACATTTCCTAAATTTTCACCATCTGGACAATTTGCCATGGAAGGATTTTTGAGAATTTGATCCACGAGCATCACGGCATCTATCTGGGCATTCGTCTTAAGATTATCTTCCAAAGTAACAGAACCAAGTGGAACGATTTCAGGATAAGCCAATAGTGCAAATAATGTTGCAGGTATATCGTACTTTCCTAACGCAGCCCTCGCCAACGCCTGCCTTCTCGTAGGATCTTTTTCGGAAGAGATTCGCTTGAGCACACCATCTAAATCAACGCTCATGGCCTGCTCAAGAAGATTATTCATACCTACCTCGGTCGATAAGTCCTCAATCAAAAGAGATAAAGCGCCCTGTCTTTTCAAAATGTCCTCAAGAATATAATAGATATCTCGCTGCACACTTAGCCCAATCGGATTCATATTGAGCGCATGTCGATCAGCGATATAAACAATAGTCTTACTGTTGTTTGGGTCGAAATAGCGATCTATAACTTTGCCGTACTGAGGAGGGACTTCGTACTGATCAATATTCTGCGGAGCAACAGCAACAGTTACAGGAGATATAGGCGGAACATCAGGAGTGGAAAGAACAGGAGGAGCAGAAGTTGGCGAAGACCTTTCGACACTAAGAACATGTTCAACTTTTTTCTCACATCCAGCAATGAGTCCGCTCATAGCCAAAGAAATACCTAAGGCAAGCTTAGGAAGAATAACCCTAGGTGATGAAATTTTCTGTTCGGGGCTCGATAAAGACATATGATTATTCAAGTAGCCCAAAGTAGGACAAATTCAAGATTCTGTCAATACGGCAAAACTGACTAAAAAACAATCATCAGAGGATAACTTGAAATAACCAAATATAAACCTGGTGGACGCTATAGGACTCGAACCTATGACCCTCTCGGTGTAAACGAGATGCTCTACCAACTGAGCTAAGCGTCCACGATGTGTATTTTCTGCTTCCACAGAAAGAAAACTTTCTGGTGCCGAGGAAGGGACTTGAACCCTTACAAGATTGCTCTCGCTACCACCTCAAGGTAGTGCGTCTGCCATTTCGCCACCTCGGCACATTGCTGAATACACAACGCGGTCTGATGCCTTGATAATATATAATCTAGGTCAGACCGCGTGCATAGAGTAATACAATTTGCCTGAATTTCAAAGAGATTTTTTAAAGCTAGGGCCTCTCAAAATAAGGCTACTGCTGAGGAGCCTCGCCAAGCGTCATTGTTTTATCAACCGTCTTGCCGCTTGACCAGACCTTAAGCTGAACTTTGTCGCCTGGCTTTTTATTTCGAATAGCCTGCTGAAAACCAAACTGTTCATTGATCTTATTGCCATCAACTTCGAGGATAACATCGCCTTTTTTGAGACCTGCCTTGTCGGCAGGACCGCCAGGGATAACTGCAAACTTACCAACTGTATCATCCCCTACCAAAAGAGCGCCGTCTGTGACACCTTGAAGCTGAAGTTCCTTTGCCCGATCCTCTGTGAGAATCTGATACCGAACACCGGCAAACGGTCGAACAATTTTTCCTGTCTTCTGAACGCTGTCGACGACCGGAGCCACGTCATTAAATGGAATAGCAAAACCGATACTATTCGCAGAAGCCGCAATCGCAACGTTCACACCAACAACCTGACCCTTCATGTTAACAAGTGGTCCGCCAGAATTTCCTGGGTTGATAGCCGCATCGGTCTGAAGAAGTCCTGACAAAGTCTCATTACCTCCAGCGCCATCATTGGCCGTGATCTGACGTCCCTTGGCACTAATAATTCCAGCCGTAACGGTATTCTGGTACTCGCCGAGCGCATTACCAATAGCAAGAACTCTCTGGCCAACTTTCAAGGAATCAGAATCTCCAAACTCAACAACTGGAAGCGAACTGATCTTTGGGGAAGATCCGTCATCTTTTGGTTTGATCTGAATAACTGCAAGATCGTTCAATGTGTCCTTACTAACAACAACGCCCTTGAACTGGCGACCATCGCTCAAAATAACAGCATAATCAGCACTTTCATCATTCACGACGTGTCGATTGGTAATAACCAAACCGTCACTCGTCACAATAAATCCACTTCCTCCCCCAACCTGCTGCTTCTTCGTAGAAGGCTTTGACTGCTTTTGCTGTTGCTGAGGCGCACCAAACTGCTGACCAAAGAACTGCTGAAAGAACGGATCGCCCTGGAAAAAGAGATTTGGTTGTTGACTATAGGCCTGAACATTTTTTGACTCAATAATAGAGACAACGGCCGGGCTTACTTTTTGAATAGCACTCGTATAATCAGATTCTTCTATATATTTATGCTCTTCAGTAACATTTTTAAGAGGTTGAACGCCATCTCGTGAGGCAAGCTTATACCCTATCGATCCACCAACAACACCGGATAAAACGGCTACTACAAGAGCATATGTTAAAAGCTTTTTCTCGGTTAGATGTTCCATAATAAGGAAAATATAAAGAATATAAAAAGTATCACATCACGTGTACGACAGTGTAGGCCATCTGTTACAATTTTCAAGCTGACAAAATAGTCAAAACGTGATTAAATTGGATCGCCATGGAAAAACAGGTCATCAGGCAAGCGATTCGAGCCGAAAGAAAAAATCATCCTGAACTTACTAAAAAAGAAAAGGATGCAGTGATACGTCGAAAACTACAAAAACTCTCTGCATGGAAAACCGCAGAAGTGGTTTTGCTGTACGCTCCAATGCCTCACGAGAAAGAAATTGATACCTGGCCACTTATCGAAAACCTCCTTAAAAAGGGAAAAACGGTCGCACTCCCAGTCACGAACAAAAAAGACAAATCTATCACGCTCAAAATTATCACCAGCGAAGAAGACACTGAGCTCTGTGATTTCAAATTCCCCGAGCCAAAAAAGTCCTGTCCGACAATCAACCCAGACGAGATCGATCTCGCCATCATTCCAGGAATTGCCTTCGACAAACAAGGTAACCGTCTTGGATTTGGACATGGTTATTACGACCGTCTACTGAAAAAACTCCACTGTCAAAGCATAGCGCTTGCATACGAATTCCAAATCCTGCATGCTGTCCCACGGCACGAACACGATGTGCCAATAGGTACCATTTTGACCGAGAAGAAAACCTACAAAGCGTTATAGAAATCTCCTTCATACATTCTTTTAACCCCCTTTCTCATGTCCAATGTTCATCCTGCTATCCAGGCCTACGATCCAGCTGTCGCAGAGGCGCTCATGCACGAAGAGGTACGACAGTCAGAAGGTCTCGAACTTATTCCATCAGAGAACTATGTTTCCGAGGCGGTTCTTGAGGCAATGGGCTCTGTTTTCACCAACAAATATTCAGAAGGATATCCAGGCAAGCGATATTACGGCGGACAAGAATTTGTCGATGTCGTAGAAAATCTCGCTATCGACCGAGCGAAACAGCTCTTCGGCGCAGAACATATCAACGTTCAACCATACTCAGGCTCACCAGCAAATACAGCCGTCTATTTCGCGCTTTTGAACTTCGGAGATACGATCATGGGACTCAAGCTCGATCACGGAGGACACATCACGCATGGCCTACCAATCAGCTTTTCTGGAAAGTCATACAAGGTTGTCGCTTACGAAGTTGATGAGGTTACGAAGCGAATCGACATGGACAAAGTTCGCGCACTTGCTCTCGAGCACAAACCAAAACTTATTATCGCAGGATTCTCTGCATATTCGAGGTCACTCGAGTGGAAGAGATTCCGAGAAATCGCGGATGAGGTTGGAGCAATTTTGATGGCCGATATCGCACACATCGCAGGATTGATCGCCGGAGGCGCTCTTGAAAATCCAGTTCCATACTGTGACGTCGTCACGACAACAACGCACAAGACACTTCGTGGACCTCGAGGCGCGATGATCATGTGCAAAGAGAAATATGCCAAGGCTATCGATCGCGCCGTCTTCCCTGGCCTTCAGGGTGGCCCACACGAACATGCCATCGCCGCAAAAGCTATCGCCTACAAGGAAGCCCTTGAGCCATCATTCAAAGAGTATGCCAAGCAGATCATCCTCAACGCACAAACTCTCGCAGCAGAACTCATGAACTTCGGATTCGACATTATGAGTGGAGGAACAGACAACCACCTTATGCTCATCGATCTCACCAATAAGAACGTCACTGGAAAGCAGGCTCAAGAAGCGCTCGATCTCGCTGGAATTACCGTCAACAAAAACACCGTTCCATTCGACAAGCGCTCCCCTATGGATCCATCTGGAATCCGTCTCGGAACTCCAGCCATCACAACTCGTGGCATGAAAGAGGCTGAGATGAAGTGGCTCGCCCGCGTCATCAACGATGCTGTCACGAACTGGCAGGACGCCGCAAAGCTCACCGAACTCAAGGCAGAGGTCAAGGACGTTTGTGCAAAGTTTCCAGTGCCAGGCATTAAGCAATAACCGTAGCGGATATTGCAAAACTATTGATGCTTCTTTTGTTTTCTTTCTTCTCTACGAGAAGCCATATTTTCGAGCGCCTGTTCAATCCTATCGGCAAAATTTAACACACCTTCCAAAATATAGGTCATCCGACCATCAGGAAAAGTGATGGGGCTCTCGGAATAAGACTCAACAGGATTGAGAATGTAAAGAGTATTATAAAATCGTCGAACTGTCTTGCTATAGGGAGTAGTGGCCCCAACTTCTTCATAAAAAGATGGATCTTTATTAAGAAGATCAAAACACTCCCTCTTGAAGGATAAAGTTCGCTCGATATCGCGAGAGGTAAAAGAAAGTCGAGAAAGATGTACGACAACCTCTGAAAGAAAATCGATATATTCGATATCTTCAGGAGACGGATGGCTTCCTTGATTTTTAATTATTGTACGCAAGTCAGAATATATTGAATCCATCGCTTTTGAAGGACCATAATAGAGATACTGATTGCGTATTGCATCACGAGACTCTTTGCTATCACGATAATTGAATGGAGCAGAAGATGGTTTCATATTTATTTTTTACGTTTCACAACAACGATCGTCATATCATCCATTTGCTTGTACGTACCGGCAAACTGTTTGATCTCAGACAAGATTGCATTTCGAATTGCGAGGGCAGATGGAAGGCTGGCATACTCTGTAACCGCTTTTTTCAAGCGACCCATGCCGAAGTTTTCTTTTTCATCTTTCCAGCACTCAGGAAGGCCATCACTGTAGATCACAAGGCAATCCCCTACCTCAAACCCAACAGTCATTTCTTTCAAAATTTTTGAGTTATCAGGAAGCATACCAAGCGCCATTCCTCCGCCAACAATTTCATCAACAGATTTTTTTGCAGCGCTATAGACAAGAAGTGGCTCATGGCCAGCATTGACGTATGTAAGTTTTTTCGCAGGATCGTCCCACTGCAACATAGCAAGCGTCATAAACATATTATTTGCACTCTTCGCCTTGATGACGGTATTCGCCTCAATCATCGTTTGAAGAATTGGCATCTTCTGTGACAAATAAAACATGATCGCATTGGCAACCGACACCATAATACCCGCAGGAACTCCGTGTCCGGTCACATCACCAAGATAAAAAACCATCTTGCCTTCATGTGTTTCAAGAAAGTCATAGCAGTCACCACCAACTTCTTCCGCAGGAATAATTCCCGCAGAAATATCAAGACTCGGAATCACTGGCAATGTTCGAGGAAGAATTTCTGTCTGAATCTTTGAAGCAAGTTCGAGTTCTTTTGTAACGCGTTCCTGATACACCATATTTTTGGTACGTCGATCAACTTCCTCGGCCATCGTATTAAATGCAGAACCCAAAACTTCAAGCTCATCACCCGTATGAATATCGGTTCGATATGAGAAGTCACCCTTCGCAATAATCGCAGCACCGCCGACGAGGGACTGAATAGACACCGCAATCCTCGAAGCAAATACCCAGGCAAAAAGAATACCAAGGAGAATACCAAGAATAGCGAGTCCAATCATTCGATTTCGAATATCATCAATACGACCAGAAAGTGAATCATATGAAATAGAATAGACCACGGTATATTGATCACGAGCAGAAACCGCAATATTACTCAATCGATCAGAAGTGTTGAGTGGAGATATAGGGGAACCCGTTCTATTAACATAACTAACTTCTCCAGTATCTTTTTGTTTCAAGAAATACACAGAACCAAGTTCCGTTCTTACAGATATCATTTTTGATTGTACCTGAGAAAGCACAGTAGAATCCTGTTCTACGCGAGGTTGTCCCGTATAAACTTCACGATCAACAGAAGAGCTATAAAGAAGCTCTCCGGAAAAAGCATAGATCTTTACAGAAGGAATGATGTCGCTCTTTCTGAGAGTGTTTTGAACTTCCTGATTAAACCGAATAGAATTTTTCTGTAACCAATATTGCTCATAATTATCAACCAAAGCATCTGTCTGCATCTCAGCAAAACTCTTCGCAGAATAATATGAATCCTGAACCAAACCAGACTCTTTTTCTTGCACAAAGAAATATGCAGCTGCACCGAGAATAATTACGATGAGGAGCGTTATAGCAGCAACGAGTTTTTGGCGAAGTGAAAACATGATTAGTAAATATCAGAGGCTAAAATATACCCATCAACACGAGGCTGAAAATGAACAGAGAGAGATGATGCATAAAGCGTTTCAGATTCAAAAAGTGGAATACCATAGAATTGATTCACGATCATTTTCATAATTGCCTGATAAGCCTTAACGCGCTTTTTAGCATCAAATTGCGTAACAGCATCTTCAATCATTTGATCTACGTCTGGATTGGAAAATCCTCCAGCATTGTAAAGTCCAAGATCACTCTTCTCATCGCGAGTATGTACCGCATTAAGATAGAAATCTGCGGCAGATCCTAAATCCGATTTCCATCCGAAAAAGTAGAGATCGCTATCATTTGCAGCAAGATTATTTTTAAAATCCTCCCAAGGAACATAACTTACTTTTGGATTAAAACCAATTGTCTGCAACTGTTTCGCAATATAATCACCAGCCGTTTCAAGGCCTTCGACAAATTTCACCGTAATCGGAATCAAGTCAAAACTCGAAACTCGCTTCACGAGATCCGTAGCCTTTTCTGGATCGTATGGGGATGGCTCAATAGCAGGATTAAATCCAAAGACTCCGCTACTCACATACTGATTAACATCATTCGCATATCCGAGAGATAAATCAACGAATGCATTCTTATCGAGCCCCAAAGAAACAGCCCTTCGCAAAGAAGGATTTTTAAAAATTCCCTGAACATTGAATGACAAGAAGTTAACTTCAAGGCTTGGAAGAACATCAATCTTAAGCGACTGACCCTCAAGACGCTTAATGCTTTCTGGGGGAACATCGGTAGCTACATCAACATCACCTTGAGCCAAGGCCTTTTCTCGATCTTCACGTCGAGGATAAAAAGAAAAAACAACATTTTTAAATACAGGAGAGCTTCCCCAATAACTCGAAACCGACTGAAAAATAAACGACACGTTTGGTTTTGTAGCAAGGAACTTATATGGACCAGTTCCACTCGGAGAAAAGGTAGATTTTGTTTCATATTCTTGCGGAATAATTAAAACAGTTGATATCTTCTGCAAAAGAAGCGGATCGGGTTTTTCCGTAAGGATATAAAAAATATTTCCAGATCCAGCCTCAAGGGTAAGTCCTTTTACGAGAGCCTTAATATCAGAATTTTTATAATTTGCAGCTCGATTGAAACTTGCTATCACGTCATCAACCGTAAGAATGGTTCCATCATGAAACGCAACATTTGGACGAAGCTCAAATCTCCACTTCGTCAAAGACACTCGTCCCCACGAAAGAGCAAGCGCGGGCTCAATCTTAAGAAAACGATCAGTTCGTACAAGCGGCTCATACACTTGAAGGGCAAGCGTTCTCGTCGAACGATCAAGCTTTGTAGGCTCAAGAGTATCAGGATATTGCACGAGACCAATATGAAGCTCTTTGCCTGACTGGGATTGAACAGGAGCATTCTTTACTCCAGACAAGTCCGAAATAACGACCCTTATCTGAGAAAACTGACTCGGGAAAAAGAGATACGCAACCGTCGTAGACAGTGCGAGCACATATATAACCGCAAGAGATATATTTTTAGCGAAACGAGGCCATTCCATTCAAAGAATTTTTTATATGTATTTTTCTAATCATTATAGCATTTTTTTTGGCTTTTCGCAAAGCAGAATGCTTGGTACAATCTACCCGCTAGCAAAAGACCTTCAAAGCTGAAAAATTACAACGCCCCGCTAGCAACCCGCCCATGAAAGCTAAAAATATTCGAAATTTCTGTATTATCGCCCACATCGACCATGGAAAATCCACCCTGGCCGACCGATTTCTCGAAATCACCAAGACGATCGAACAGCGGGACATGAAACACGGTCAGATGCTCGACTCGATGGATCTCGAACAGGAACGTGGTATTACTATAAAGCTCGCGCCAGTTCGTATGGAGTGGACCTATACCGGCGACAAACCGGAATTCAAGGGTGAGAGATTCATTCTCAACCTCATCGATACTCCCGGCCACGTCGACTTCGCCTATGAAGTTTCACGAAGTATTGCTGCTTGTGAAGGTGCGATTCTTGTCGTTGATGCAACTCAAGGAATTCAGGCACAAACGCTCAGTAACTGTTACCTCGCGATCGACCACAATCTCACGATGATTCCGGTCATTAACAAAATCGACCTTCCTGCGAGCGATCCAGAAAAAGTTATCAAAGAAATTGAAAATACGATCGGAATTGGCGGCGATGAGGTCATCGCAATCTCTGCGAAAAACGGAACCAATGTTGACGCCGTTTTGAATGCAATTATCGAACGTGTTCCACCACCTCCGGAAACAGAAGAAGGCGGAGAATTAAAAGCACTTATTTTTGACTCAACATACGACACGTACAAAGGAATCGTAACGTATGTTCGCGTCATGTCAGGAGAGGCAAAACGTGATGACAAAGTTTATTTTCTTCACAATGGTCTCGAGGTAAATATTCTTGAAGTTGGCTTCTTTAAGCCAAAATACAAACCATCAGAAAAAATTTCAGCAGGAGAAATTGGATACATCATTACCGGCGTGAAAGAAGTCAGTGATGCTCGAGTTGGTGATACTGTTTGGGCACGTGGCACAACAAAAAAAACCATCGAAGAGGCAACCCCCCTTCCTGGTTACAAGATAGTAAAACCATTTGTTTTCGCGAGTGTTTTTTGTGTCGACGGTGATGATTTTCCACTCCTTCGCGATGCTCTCGAAAAACTCAAACTCAACGACTCATCACTCGTCTACGAACCAGAGCAGTCCGGCGCACTTGGAAATGGTTTTCGTTGCGGATTTCTTGGACTTCTTCATCTCGACATTGTTCAAGAACGTCTCGAACGCGAATACAATTTGAATCTCGTTGTAACAGCACCAAGCGTTTCATACAAAGTTCGTCACAGTAACAACGTTGAAGAAATTATTTCAAATCCTGCGGACCTTCCAGACCCTTCCCGTATCGACGCACTTCTCGAACCTTGGATGAAGGTTGAGCTCGTCACGCCAAAAGAATATCTTGGAGGAATCCTTAGTCTCGTTCAGGACAAACGTGGTATTCAAAAAAACATCCAATATATCGACGAGGTTCGCGTCATCGTTACGGCAGAGATTCCTCTCGCCTCCATTGTTATCGACTTTTATGACAAACTCAAGAGCGCCACAGCCGGCTACGCCTCCATGAACTATGAATTTATCGACTACCGCGAAGGTGATCTCGTAAAAATGGATATCTTAGTCGCCGCAGAAAAAGTAGAAGCTCTTTCTATGATGCTCCACCGAAAAGAAGCCCAGAGTATGGGCCAAAGCATGACCAAGAAGCTCAAAGACCTGATTCCAAGGATGCAGTTCGAAATTGCCATCCAGGCTGCCATCGGTGGCAAAATCATCGCTCGAGAGACCATTTCAGCCATGAGAAAGGACGTTACCGCAAAGCTGTATGGAGGTGACCGAACTCGAAAGGATAAGCTCCTCAAAAAGCAAAAGGAAGGCAAAAAACGCATGAAAATGGTCGGCCGCGTCGAAATTCCGCAGGAGGCGTTCTTGGCCATCCTCAAAAAGGACTAAATTCACCCAGACTTACCAACCCCGGATAATACCGAAACCAACCCTCACCCCCTTGAACCTGAGGCTGCTTTGTGCTATACTAGAAAGAAGTCAAAAAAACTCAGACAAGCAAAAACAAACCACAACAAAACATTATGCAGTTCAAAGTTCCACAAGACGTACAACGCGCGGACACGATCGTCGGACCACTCACCTTCATGCAACTTATTATTTGTGCAGTAGGCGGAGGTATCACGTATGGAGTCTACACGTATCTTTCGAAAGACTACACTTGGCCAGTATGGATTATGCCAACGCTCTTCTTCGGAGGACTCACGATTGCATTCTCATTTGTAAAAATTCACGACCTTACGTTTTTCCAGTATCTTACCAGTATGTTCGTCTACTACTACCTTCCCCAGAAACGAATCTGGATCAAAGGATCAGCAGAAGTCGCAACACCACTCGAAGAGCCAAAGACAAACAAAATTAAGGACGCAGAAGATGCTAAAAAAGAGCATCAAGAAGACACAATGAAAAAGCTCGACTCACTCGTACAGATTCTCGACAGCAAGGGCATGGCCAAGGATCCAAATAAACAATAAAACTTTATATCCCCACGATATGGCAGATACAACCACAAAAAACACAGTCGTAGATAGCAAAAGCTCAAAGACTCCAGGCATGGGAACGCAGATCTACCTCCCCTTCTCAGAGATCCACGACGACACGCTTATTCTAAAAAATGGAGGAATTCGTGCGGTTCTCCGAACCACAAGCATCAACTTCAACCTCAAATCCGAGGAGGAACAGAACGCCCTTAGTTTCGGATACCAGTCATTCTTAAACAGTCTCGAGTTTCCAATTCAGATTGTAGTGAAGTCCCGAAAACTCGATGTCGACAAGTATATCGACAGTCTCAAAGTAAAGGCAAAAGATCAGGGCAATCCCCTTCTCCAAAAGCAAACCTACGAGTACATCGATTTCGTGAGCAGACTCGTTGAATACGCCGATATTATGTCGAAGGACTTTCTTGTTGTCGTTCCCTACGACCCACCACGAGCCCAGACGATCAGTTTCGTCGAAAAGATGATGCAGATGATCCGAGGTAAAGACAGCTACTCTGAAGTCAAACAGCGCCACGACGAGTTCGAATCACTCCACAAAGGACTTGCTCAGCGTATCCTCACTATCCAGAGTGGTCTCGAAAACTTAGGACTCAAGGTTCACCAACTCACGACGCAAGAACTCATCGAGCTCTTCTACAACACCTACAACCCAGTCGTCTCCCGCAACGAAAAGCTCAAGGAAGCGAAGGAGTACAATATGGGGGAATAAAGACGAAGCAACGGAACAGTAACTACAAAAAAGACCATGTAATCTCTACATGGTCTTTTCAATTTTATTCATTTGATTGGTCTTTTTCATTAAGAATCACAGTCTTGGTAACGCCCTACTTTTCCTACAACATTGTGTAAGTATCATTGGCGAAGAGCGGCTTAACTTCTGTGTTCGGGATGGGAACAGGTGTACCCCACTCTCTAGAGTTACCAAGACTGTGACTCCTAATTATTCAAGAACAAAGGTGGACTTTCTGGTCCACTGGAAATTCGGATAACAAGACTTTACAAGTAAATGCTGTGTGAATCAATAAATTCTTAAGTGCTCTATGTATACGATTGGCAATTATAATGGTAACAAGTACCGCTTATAATTGCTTGTTAGTAAGAGAAAATAAAAAAGTTCGATCGCCTGTTAGTATTACTCGGCTGAACTCCTCACGGAGCTTGCACCTGTAACCTATCAACCTGGTAGTCTTCCAGGAGGCTAATTGAGAGATCTAATCTTAGGCATGGTTTCCCGCTTAGATGCCTTCAGCGGTTATCCGATCCGAACACAGCTACTCTGCCATGCCACTGATGTGACAACAGATATACTGGAGGTTCGTTCATCCCGGTCCTCTCGTACTAGGGACAAATTCCTGCAAATCTCTGACGATTGTGGAGGGTAGAGGCCAAACTGTCTCACGACGTTTTGAACCCAGCTCGCGTGCCGCTTTAATTGGCGAACAGCCAAACCCTTGGGAGCTTCTTCACCCCCAGGATGCGACGAGCCGACATCGAGGTGCCGAACCTGGTCGTCGATGTGAACTCTTGGACCAGACTAGCCTGTTATCCCCGGCGTAACTTTTATCCGTTGAGCGATAGTCCACCCACGTGGAACTACCGGATCACTAGTACCTACTTTCGTATCTGCTCGGCTTGTATGCCTTGCAGTTAAGCTGGCTTATGCACTTATACGACACTTTCGGTTTCCATCCGAAATTAGCCCACCTTTGTACGCCTCCGTTACTCTTTAGGAGGCATCCGCCCCAGATAAACTGCCTGCCAAACACTGTCTCCCTGGTTGATTAAAACCTAGAGGTTAGAGTCAAAATATAATAAGGGTGGTATCTCAACGGCCACTCCGCCTGAACCAAAATCCAGACTTCAAAGTGTCCCACCTATCCTGCGCAAATTATACCTCAAATCAATGCCAAGCTGCAGTAAAGCTGCACGGGGTCTTTTCGCCCTACCACAATGAGTCGGCATTTTTACCGACTTTGCAATTTCACCGGGACTCTTGTCGAGACAGTTTCCAGAACCATTACGCTATTCGTGCGGGTCAGAACTTACCTGACAAGGAATTTCGCTACCTTAGGACCGTTATAGTTACGGCCGGCGTTCACCAGGGCTTAGATTCGGAGCGTAAACCCCTCCTCGTGACCTTCTGGCACTGGCCAAGCGTCAGCCCCTATACTTACCCTTACGGGTTTGCAGAGACCTGTGTTTTTGGTAAACAGTTGCCTGGAATCATTAGCTGCGACTTCGCCACTTCATGAAAACATGAGCGAAAAAGTAAGGCTTATCCCGAAGTTACGCCTACTGTTTTGCCGAGTTCCTTAACAAGAGTTATCCCGTCCACCTTCGTATATTCTACTCGCCCACCGGAGTTGGTTTGCGGTACGGTAACATTATTTTCTCACTACCGAGGTTTTTCTTGGCGGATGAAGCGCAGAGACTCGATCAGACTTTCGTCCAACCATTCGACATCGTAGCTCGCGAATCTTGACGGATTTACCTATCAAGACATGGGCTTACTACTTATACGTGAATTCTTAACACGCTCTCATTATCCTTCCGCGTCCCCCCTGAGTTAGCGCCACCTTCAGGTCACACTCATCTGATATACCACCGAAGTGGTACGATAGACTTGTGCAACTTATCCAGTATTGCTTTGGCGAAAATAACATTGTACAGGAATATTAACCTGTTGTCCATCAGCTACGCTTTTCAGCCTGACCTTAGGACCGACTAACCCCAAGTCGATAACCGTGGCTTGGGAAACCTTGGGCATACGGTGTGAAAGATTTTCACTTTCATTTGGTTACTTATACCAACATTCTCACTTCATGCCGCTCCAGCCAACCTCACGATTGACCTTCACTGCTGGCATGAACGCTCCTCTACCACTTAAATCAGTCGAAACTGATATAAATCCACATCTTCGGTTAAACGTTTGAGCCCCGTTATATTTTAGGCGCGCAATCGCATTGACCAGTGAGCTATTACGCTTTCTTTAAATGATGGCTGCTTCTAAGCCAACATCCTGGTTGTCTATGCGACTGTACATCCTTTACCACTAAACGTTTATTAGGGACCTTAGATGATGGTCTGGGCTGTTTCCCTCATGACGATGGCACTTCGCTGTCACCGTCTGACTCCTGTTAATCCACATAAAGTATTCGAAGTTTGCATCGGGTTGGTAAGCTTATTTCGCTCCCTAGCCGAAACAGTGCTCTACCCCTTTATGTTTCGAAAACAAGGCTAGCCCTAAAGCTATATCGAGGAGAACCAGCTATCGCCGAATTCGATAAGAATTTCTCTACAACCCACAGCTCATCCCAGAGTCTTGCAACACTCTTGAGTTCGGTCCTCCATTTAACTTTCGTTAAACTTCAACCTGGCCATGGGTAGCTCATCCGGCTTCGGGTCTAGGGCATGGTACTAATCGGACTATTCATCCTCGCTTTCACTACGGCTCCGGGTAATACTCCCTTAACCTCGCACCATACCGCTAACTCGTTGGTTCGTTCTACAAAAAGCACCCCGTCACTGCATAAATGCAGCTCCGAGTCCATGTCAGCAAAGAATTTCAGGATCTATTTCACTCCCCTCACAGGGGTTCTTTTCACCATTCCCTCACGGTACTATCCGCTATCGATCACCAAATCTATTTAGCCTTGGAGAGTGGTCTCCCCAGATTCAAACCGGATTACACGTGTCCGATCCTACTCAGGATACTTCTAGGTAATACATTCTTTTCAATTACGGGACTGTAACCCTCTATGGTCAGCCTTTCCAGACTGTTCTTCTAAAAACGTATATTCCACATTGAAGTCCTACAACCCCTTTCTATCGAAATAAAAAGGTTTGGGCTGATCCCCGTTCGCTCGCCACTACTAGGGGAATCTCTGTTGATTTCTTTTCCGCAGGTACTAAGATGTTTCAATTCTCTGCGTGTTCTCCACACCTACTTAGTAGGTGGGTCTCCCAACATTACTTGGGAGGGGTTGCCCCATTCGGAAATCTCCGGGTCAAAGCTTACAAGCAGCTCACCGAAGCTTATCGCAGCTAGTCGCGTCCTTCATCGAAATTTGGTGTCAGGGCATCCATTCTTTGCCTTATAGTAACTTTTATCTTTAATTCTCTATAACAAGCAATTACAAGAGTAATTGTTGTTTATGAGAGATCACCGTATACATTAGAGTATACTTAAGTATTTATTAATTGTTCCAGTAAAATTGCATTTCATTGCTATTTTGCTTTACATTGCATTGTTATTGTTATCCGAATTTTCAATGGACAAAAAAAAGTGTGCTTCTCGCACACTCTCCTACTCAAGACAATACGATAATGGCGGTTAGCCCAAAGTATGTTTTGAAGAGAAGACTATGCGTTGGTGTGTTTGAGAGATCAAATGTACCAATTCGTTGCGTGAAGTTAGGATCACGTGCTGGGACATATTAGTCACAGGCAAGCTACGCGTCAAGAGAATTTTAAGAAAAGTTACTAAGTGCGGTTTCTGGCTTTCCGAAGCTAAAAAGAGACTATCTCGCGCCAAAGATTTGTCCAAGTGGACCAGTTAATATTTCCTGGAGGGTTCCAAAGGCATACATGAGTGACAGAATAAAGGTCAACAAAGCCAAAAGAAGGACGAAGGTGTACGTGCCACCAGGTCCAAAAAAACTCTCCGCAAAGCTGATTGGACCAAGGAGATCCCCTACCTGACGGCGATATTTAACGAGCAAAAGGGCGGCCGGGAGGCCCAATAAAACTGCAAGAACTCGATCCATAGAGTGTAGAGATGAGGATTATAGAGAAAGGAACGCCCGAGAATTATATCTCAAGACGCATATAAACGTAATACAGAAAAGAAAGTAGCAAACTAAATTGCTACTGAACTTATTCCTGGTGGGCGATCGTGGACTTGAACCACGGACCTCAGTCTTATCAGGACTGCGCTCTAACCACCTGAGCTAATCGCCCGCATTGTATTTAAAAGGCCATTTAAAACTTAAAAACGGCAAGCAATAAAGTAGTTGAAAAGCAGGCGGAAGTCAAACTCTAAAATCATAACTCCACTGCGCGCTCATCGGGTCGTTAGACTTTTTAGAAGCCGATTGTTATACTTCAAGACGACTAAGTTGAAAAACAGACAGCTCACATTTTAACCTCACTCACACATGTCTAAAGAAAGCCGTTCTGGCTCTATGCTCATTGCTGTTATCATTCTCGCGCTTCTCGTAACAGCAGCCACATATTTATTTTTCGAAAGAAAAGGTGGATTTTCTGTAGGTGACCAGGTGTACGGAGAGTGGACGACAAAAGTCTGGTACCCGGGAAAAATTAACAAAACTTGCGAAAAAGGATTTAACATATTGTATAACGATGGAGACGAAAAGTGTCTTTCAAAAGAAGAACTCATTACTGATGCAGCTCCGGAAAATAATGTGATAAAAATAGGAAGCAAAGTCATCGCGCAATACATGAGCGGACCTTTTTATGAGGCAACTGTAGTTGGAGTTCAGGGTGATAGGTGTCAAGTTGCCTATGCATTCGACAAGCAAGTTGCAACAAAAAACCTCAGCGAAGTGCG
>JBAYUX010000012.1:0-26791 GCA_041674865.1 Candidatus Altimarinota bacterium | reverse complement strand
TTTTACTCTTCTAACCTATCGACCCATGATTTCGTATTCGTTTCTTTCCAATCTCATTTCGTATTTTCACAGCGCCGATCCTGAAACGCTCAGTGACCGCGATCTTTTTGAAACCGCGCAACGCATTGGTGCCGTCGCGCTCAAAGGTCGCCGCGCATTTATTGGCTTACTTCCCCTTGTCGAGAAGCGTCGCGCCTACGAAGGTCGAACGTTTTATTCCATTTATGATTTCGCCGCAAAAGTTGGCGGGGTGAGTCGAGATGTGGTTGTAGAAGTTTTGCGAATAGATATGCAGCTACAAGACATGCCACTCGTCCGGAAGCTCTTGTATGGTGGCACCGTGAGTTGGTCAAAAATTCGGATGGTTACGGCCTGGCTCACGCCCGAGAATCAGCAGATATGGATCGATAAGTTGGAAAATTTATCTAATCGCGCCCTCGAAGTTTATTTACGAGACTATCGTAAGCAATTAAGTGGAGATCGGATGATTGAAATTTTCCCCGAACACTCATCTTCACTGGAGCAACTGATATTGACAACAGGGAGCTATGGGTTAAATTCATCAAATATACCAAATAATACTAAAAATGAAGCTGAAAATTTCGGCGCCGAAATTTCAGAACACAAAATAAATATAGGCGAAAGTCAAGAAATCGCCACTGAGACGGTGTTAAAAGTAGGTCCTGGTGAGCAAATTCACTCCGAGCGTTCCAAGCTCTCCGAACTTTCCGACCACCGCGAAACATTTACCTTTTCGATGAATGCCGAAATTGCCGCACGACTTCGACTCTTCCGACAACGTCTCGAAAAAGATCGACGCGAACTCGTCACATGGGAAGAGGTGATGCTCGAATTTTTGAAGATGATCGAGAGCGAAACTCGTCATGACGAAAAGAAAAAGTCTGAAAAATCTGCAAACCAGGCTCCAGTCGCTTCAGTTTCAACTTTAATTTCAATCCCAACTCCTGCTGCAACCTCTGTGGTTTTAACCTCAACCGCAACTCCAACTACCCGTTACATTCCCGCCGCCGCTCGCCACCAGATTGCCGCGCAATACTCCGGCCTTTGCGCTTTCAGGGATTGTGCCCAACCGGCAACAACCCTTCACCACACAAAACGATTCGCGCTCACGAAACATCTTCCACAATCCGAAGCTCACGACCCAAATTTCATCAAACCACTTTGCACACCCCACGAACGAATCATCCACAACACCCTCGTCGAAAACGAAGAAATTGACCCAAAAAGCTGGAAGCTGCTCGCGACGCCAGCAAAGCTGGTAGCATCAATAAAGTCGGATTCAGCTTCAGATAAAGCAGCAATTCGAGCCATCGACCAGCGGGTAACAAGCTACAGGAAGCCAATATAAATTACGCATAAGTCAGCTTAGCTCCACATGCTATAGACAAAACACGAAAAACGTTTTAGAATAAGCGGCCAGTAGATTCAAAAACTATGAACAAGCCAAAAGTTTCACATCAGCCAACAGGACAGGCAAAAGCCACACCCCCATCGTCTAGACTGCGACGCGCTATACCTGAAGAAGACCAAAAGATTCTCGGTCACGTTGAAAAGCAAAATATATTACGCATGTTGGATGATCGCATGCTTAACGAAGGTTTTGAGATAATGACAGAAGACCTTCCGGTGCCTTTTGCAATTTATGCCTTTAGGAAAACGAGGGCACTCTTCGCGGATATTCCGGCAATAGCCGATGAAAATGGAAAATCGCCAGTTATGATGTGTGTCGTCGATGCGGGCCATGCTCTATATGTAGTAGCCGCAATGCCAATGGAGCAGGAGACAGATCCAGATATGCAGGATTATGATATTGAAAACTATGTTCATATCGATAAAGAGAGATTTCCAAGCTGTTTAATTTCCCGAGAACGAATATTGTTTACTGAGCGCGAAGATGTGGATGTCTGGATGAGCAACGTGAAGGCGACGTATATGATGGCAGAAATAAAATTTCTACGAGACGGCAAGTCTGCCGCCCACGCAAAAACGCTTCCATCATTTCCGTCAGTGCCGTTGGTTGACGCCGAAGCTCTTCGTGCACAGATAAGACAGCATATGCTTGAGCAGGGTGCGATGCATAGAAAAATACAAGAAATAGCGATTGCATCGAGAATTATACAATATCAAATTCAGCAGACAAAAAAGAGCTTGAGTGTTGTTGGCGCGATAGCTGGAGCACTCATTATGACATCGGGAATTGCCGATGTAGGAGTGAAAAAAACTGCAGAAAAAACACGAGAGACAGTGATGATGCATGTCAACGATCCGGAAATAGCTATTCCCGTTTTGAATGCAGTTACCGTAGCGGAGGAGACGTTCATCAGTCGTGAAGAAAATCCCATGACCGGAATGGCAAGTGATCTCGGTGGTGGCGCATTAGGAGGCGCTCTTATCGGCTATGGAATTGCGGCACTTGCAGGAAGAGTGCGAGTGAGACAGTTCAAGGAAAGAAATAGAAAAGATATTCCTGAAATGTGATAATATAAGCCAACGAAACTAAGACTACCCCATGCTCACCCTCGAAAATCTCAAAACATTTTGCGCAGCCAACGATATTCCTGCCTTCCGTGCGAAGCAGATTATGCAAGGCATTTATCAGGAAGGCGCTGAAACATTCAGCGATATTTCGACACTGCCCGCTCCGCTCAAGAAATTTCTCGATGAAAAAGCAGCAGGAAGTGAAGGCGTAGATGGTGCACCAGGCATTCCAGGCGCTCCGGAACTTCAAATCTCAACGGTCCGTCCGATCGCCCAAGAAGTTTCGAGCGACAACTCAACAATGAAAATCCTCTTCGAACTTCCAGATAAAAGCACGATCGAAGGAGTACTCATGCGATTCAATGATGGACGACGAACGGTCTGTATTTCTTCAGAAGTTGGTTGTCCACTCAAGTGTTCTTTTTGCGCATCAGGTACGCTGAGATTCAAACGATCACTTTCATGGGAAGAGATGGCCGACCAGGTGATTTATTTTTCAAAATATCTCAAGCGCATGAGCGCACAGACCGGCGAAAAAGAAGAACTGAATCATGTCGTTTACATGGGAATCGGCGAACCATTCCGCAACTACGACAATCTTCTCAAATCGCTCAATATTCTCATGGATCCGCAGTACGTAGGTCTCGGCGCACGAAAAATTACCGTCTCAACGGCAGGTATCGTAGAGAAAATCCGACAGTTTGCAGACGAACCATTTCAGGTGAATCTCGCGCTCTCACTACACGCACCGACACAAGAACTTCGACAAAAAATTATGCCGATCGCACTTCGATACAAGCTCGACGATCTCATGGATGCAGTTCGGTACTACCTCAAAACAACCAAGCGAAGAATTTCGTTTGAGTACGTCATGCTGAGAGATGTTAATGACACCGAGGAGTGCGCACATCAGCTCGCGAAACTCGTCAAAGGAATGCTCTGTCACGTGAACTTGATTCCATACAACGCGACCGACATCGATACAGTTGCGGGATCAGAACGAAAAACGATTAAAAAATTCCAAGATATTTTGAATGAGGCAGGCATTCCAGCAACGACGAGAGTAAGTCTCGGACAAGATATTGCAGCGGCCTGTGGACAGCTCGCAAACAAGGCGCAAAAACCAGTTGAAAAACAGGTGGCGAAAAGTTCAGTAAAAGGCACAGCGAAACCAATTCCAAAACCAGCCGCAAAACCCACCGCCAAGCCCGTTGCGAAGACGAGTGGAATTGCCAAATTAGCAAAGCGATAAAACTTGCTCGAAAAGGGGCGATGTATCATAATCCTAAAGCGACTACTCATCGCTGAAATTTCTTGATCGTCATGGGAAATTTCGATCGTTGTCTACACGGCAAATTACTCCTCACTTTCTGGACAAACATCCAGGCAAAATTATGGGAAAAAAATCCTCCTCAAAAAAGCAAAAACGTATCGCTGAACAAAGTGGCGATTCAGCGAAGAATAAAAAGTCAAAAGGCCATCTTTTGTCTCGTCTAGAAATGAAGATTTGGGCACGAGAAAAGTGGCTTGCTACAGGCCTTATGGTCGTAGCGCTTCTTGTTCTTGGATTTGCAACATTTATCTCGTGGCAGCGTCTCATGGCACCAAAGTCGATTAGTCTTTTTGTTCCACGCGACACCGTTGCGATGGCGGAGATTGATACAGATTTTGCCGACTCGCAGTGGCAAAATATGAGCGGAAACATTGCCGATCTCGTACATGCAATCGACACTACATTCCAAGTAAATTTCACGAACGATGTCTATCCGTGGCTCGCACGCAGAGCGGGTATTGCACTGTTGAGTAATTTTAAACCGGCGATATTTCTCGAGGTGAAGGATGAAAAACAGGCACTCGCATTTTTCCAAAACAGACAACTTCAAGGGACACAGGAGGCAACAACACAGCAATTAAAAGATTCTGAATATAGAGGTGTTACATTGCATGAGTATGCGGAAAGTAGCCCATTTACATTTATGATGCTCGGAAGATATTTCATCGCGGCGAGTGATGAAAGTGTCGCAAAAAGTATTATCGATGCATCGAATGACAAGAGTGGAGCGCTTTACGATCAGTATGCATTTCAGCGCGTGAAGAATAGTTTTTCTGGAGATCGTGTTGCGTTTTTGTATGGCAAGCCATCGTATTTTACGAATTTGATTCCAGGATTAAAAGGACCTGAGGACGGCTTGCTATCCAGCATTTTCTCAGGTGAAGGTGTGAGCATAAAAGCTCTCAAAAACATGATCGCGATAGAGCATATGGGATTTTTTAGCGACGATATCCGCGGCAAAAAAGAATTTCTCAAGATTCCAAAAAAATATAGAGCCAACCTCGCAGAATTTTTCTCGCCAGACGTGACATTCTTCGCCGGAGGTGAAAATCTCTCACTCGTTTTTGAGAAATTTGCCACACTCCTTGCTACGAAAGATATGACTACGGAAGCCATTACAGCAGGATTAACCATAAAAGTATCGCAACTTGTAGGTGGTGGAAATGCATCAGGATTGATTGTAAAATCGATGACGGATCTCGCAAAAAATGAGTACGCATTTGGTATCGACCATGGCGCAATAAAAATCGCACTTCAGGTCAGCGAAGAAGGCGCACAAGAAATGTCACGCGAAGAAACGCAAAAAACAGAACAAAAAATAAAACAGTTTGTCGCAGCTCTCCAGGCACTTCCAGATCTTCAGCGTGAAACAGTTTCGTGGAAAATGGTCGGAAACGTAGCTGTTATCACTTCAACACCAGACGAACTCACAAAAACACTCGCGCTGTGGAGTGATGCAAAACAGAGTTCGCTTAAATATTCCGCCGCCTACTCACGCATTATCGAACCACAGATGCAATCAGCAGACGATATTATTTACATGAAACCGACACAGCTCGGATCGCTTATTCCTGAGCCATTTACACTGCTTGGCTCCATCTCAGAAATGAGCATCGCATCAACTGCATTTGAAGACGGAATGAAAACAACCGTTTTGATTTCTCAACCACAGTCACAACCACCTCAATCATGACACGAAGAATCGTGAGAGACATCGAGGTTAAAAAAACAATTCGACCATACATGGTTGATGAGTCGTCGAACCTGAATATGAGTGAAGGGGGACGGACGAATAATGGCGAGAAGAAGGTCGAAAAAGGCAATCACAAAAAATCTCCATACATTCTTGATCTCTCGCAAGAAACAGTGGTGAACTCTTCGGTGAATCTCATGGATCAGGGTGATCTCACGGATATTCATTCACAAAAAAAAGACCCAGGCATTATCGTGATGCAAAAGAAAAATAAGTCATCGATGTTTTTGCAACTGAGCTGGGTTGGAGTTCTTGGCTTGTTTATCATATTTTTACTGAATACGGCAAAGGGCTACGCGGCAGGTGAAAAACTTTTTGCGCATATCGCAGACTCGGCAAAACAAGGTTATGGCCAGCTCGTTTCCGGAACAAAAGAAGTGAAAAATCAAAACACACCTGGTGCAGAAAATATGTTTGAAGAGGCATATGTACAGTTTCAGAGTGCGCAAGATCAGATCTGGTTTATGAAAAACGAACCAACGCTCAGTAAATATACGGCAGTGCTCGAGTCCGGACAGCTGCTTGCAGACTCAGGAAAACAGATGATCGAAGTGATGCAGGAGGTAAAAAATATTCCTGATGTATTCGCAAAAAATGTGAATCAAGTTAATGAAGTGGGCGATACAAAGACGGCACTCAGTGAACTGAAATCGATCTATCCAAAGGTTGTGAATATTCACAGCAATATCGTAACAGCACTGCATAATTTTCAAACTCTCGAGAATGACGTTCCAGCGCAGTACAAAGCAGTATTTTCGAAGGGAATAGAGGTACTTACAACATCAGAAAAGTTGCTCAGAGAAATTGTCGACATGATTCCTGGATTTGAAGAAATGTTGGGAAATGGAAAACCACATCGAACACTTGTGCTTCTTCAGAACAACGATGAGGTTCGCGCAACAGGCGGATTTATTGGAAGTTTTATCAACTTGCAGATGGAAAATGGTCATGTGACAAGTTTGAAATTAGAAGACGTGTATGACATGGACGGACAGTTCAAAACAAAAGTTGAACCACCGGAAGACATCAAGCGTATTACGAGTAGTTGGTTTTTCCGTGACAGTAATTTCTCGCCAGATTTCAGAGTTTCAGGAGAAAAGGCGCTCTGGTTTTACGCACAAGAAAAAGGAGAAACGGCCGACACGGTTCTCGCTATGAATCAAGACTTCCTTGGAAGTATTTTGAAAATAACAGGGCCGATTGAGGTTCCAGGACTCTCTTCTCCGCTCACGGCAGAGAATTACAAAGAGGCACTCACGTACATGATCGAGACAAAAAGATCAGGCGCTGCTGATCCGAAGAAAATTTTGAAAGATTTGATGCCACTTGTTCAGAGACGTCTCTTTCAGCCGGCGAACATGGCACAATTTCAGCACTATCTTCTTTCAGAAATAGTGCAAAAAGATATCGTTGGTTATTCAAAAAATCCCCTCACGCAACATTTCTTCAGAGCTCTTGGAATGGACGGCGTGGTAACGCCAGAGGTACGAGAAGAGGATTACCTTGCGATAATTGCCTCATCATTTGGCGGCAACAAGAGTGATGCGTACATCAAGCAAGATATTCAACACGACACGGTTATCGAACGTGATGGCGAGATATATGATCAGCTTACTATCACGCGAACACATCAGTGGAGTGGAGCAACAGAACAAAAATGGAAACAACTTCTTAAGCCATTTGGATTCACAGATTTTCCTGAGCACTGGCTCAAGATTTTTGGAAAATCAGATAACAAGGTCGCCCTCCGGGTCTACGCCCCGTCGGGCTCCCAACTCATCTCCTCCGACTCACCAGCCATCGAAAAAATTACGACGATGCGTGATCCAGATCTCAATCGCTCGTACTTCTCTTTCGATATGATCACGAAACCCGGCGAGACCACAACGGCAAAATTCCGCTACAAACTTCCATTCTCTCTCGGAAACCTCCTCGCAAATACCTACACCATGAACCTCCAAAAGCAGCTCGGTGCCAGGGCCTCAACATTCACCAAGCACATCCTCTTTAACGACTTCATGAGCTTCGCCAAGGCCTATCCGGACGACTTCATCATGGAAAACGATGGCAGTCTCATGATCGGAAAACCGCTTAATAGAGACCTTAGACTCTCTTTATTGATGACCCGAGACGGCCTCAAAAAGTAGAAATACCGCGCTCGTCACTCTACTCAGGTATCCAAAGCTGAGCCATAGCTAGTCAGGAACCCCCCCCATAATGCTCGACAATGGGGCATTTTAATGGTAAGATGACAAGATTATTTGTATCTTAAGTACCCCATCATGTTACGCCAGCTCTTCATCGAAAAAGTTCACACAGGTCTCCAAAACTCTAAGAAACATATCCATAGAGCAGGTGATCACTTCCACATACATCGCAAAAAGTATCTCGCATCGCATATTGCGATCGCAATCCTTTTTGTCGTTGTTTCGTTATTTGGTGGCTCGAGGCCAGGTAAGGTTTTGGCAACAACGACGCCAGTAGTGACAATTCAGTTACCGGGGATAAGCGCTGCTGATGTAGCTATAACGGATACGATATATGTTGGATTTAGTGAAGAGATGCAATCGGGTGATTTTACAACAAGTACGTTTAAAGTTTTGAACTCAAATACATTAGAGGAAGTTCCGGGAACAGTAACGTATGTAGGATTCAATCCAAATGCTGGTCCAGATGGGGCATATGTTGCAAGTTTCGACCCAACAAGCTCATTGGCGAATTTTACGCCGTATAGAGTGGTGGTCAAGGCAAGTACTGGAGGCGTGCGAAGTGCTGATCCAGCCCTTGTTGATCTCGATGCGGGTGGTCAAGCATGGCCATGGAATGATGGAACATACTACTCATATGTATTTACGACAATAGCTGCCCCACCAACGCCAACAGTGACTTCTACAACACCATATTCTTCATCAGGACTCAACGGGAGTATTCCTGCAGTGACACAAATCGATCCAACGGGGAATGTCATTGTGTATTTCAGTGCGGCTATGAGCTCCATTTCAATAACAGCAGAGGGGCAATTTACAGTTGTTGAGGGCGCAGGTCAGACGCCAGTGGCAGGATCGGTAACATATAACGATTCAGGTGATTCTCATTATGCAACCTTTGATCCAACAAGTTCGTTAAGCGCTGGAACAAATTTTACCGTGAAGCTTGTTACAAATGCGGATACCGGCGTAGAGAGTGCCTTGGGCGGTGCACTTGTAAGCAATATTATGCCAGGAAATGCATATTATACGTTTAGTTTTGCTACAAGGGCCGCTGCTGGTCCATATATTTCTTCTACATCACCAAGTCGCGACGCAACAAATCAATCCGTTGCATCGACTATAACGGTCAATTTTTCTGAAGCGATAGATTCGACGTCTATAGATGGTACGCCACAAGCGATGTCGGACACCTTCAAAGTTTACGCAAGTGACTATCCATTACCTGCAGAAAATCAAGAAAATTATCGAGTTTCCGGAACGATAGTGACTGCAGAAAACGGGCTATCAGCAACATTTACTCCGGCATCGAATCTCAGTCCTATGGAAATATATACCGTTTTTCTTGTCGGCGGAGTAACGGGCATCAAAGCGCAAGACGGAATAACGCCAATGACTGGCGATGTCGTCTGGTCATTTCAAACTGGAGTTATCTCTGACAGTACTTCACCAACAATTCAGTCAAGATCTCCGCTACCAAATGCCACAGGAGTTGGGATTAATGATTCTATCGTGGTAACGTTCGACGAGGCATTAAGTCCAAACACGGTCAGTCTCATGACATTTACTGTAGCTCCAACACTCGGAGGCAGTGCAGTGGTGTCAAGCGTGGCGCTTAGTAATAGTAATCAAACCGCAACATTCTTGGCACCCGCTATGACCGGCTATGCATATAGCACGCAGTACACAGTAACGCTAAACTCAGGAATTACTGACGTTGCCTCAAATCCTTTCGTGGGTACTGTATGGACCTTCACAACCGCAGCACAACAGCAGCAGGGTGACGTAACCGCACCAACAGTCTCTTCGGTAGTGCCAACTGTTAATGCAACGGATGTTTCAACAAACAGTACAGTTATTGTTTTTATGGGTGAGGCGATGGATCCTAACTTTATCAGTAATGCCAGTATGCATCTTGAGAATGCTCAAGGAGCAGTGGGTGGAACGGTATCGTATAATTCAGACATACACAGTATTACGTTGACGCCTTCGTCTGCACTTACGGCAGGATCTCTCTACACGGCAACGATTTGGGGTGCTAACGCAGATTATCCAGTGAAAGATGTTGCGGGAAACTCTCTTGCAGCAAGCTACAGCTGGTCATTCACAACCGCTATGGCACAGAATAATAATAACAATAATAATGATAACAGTGGCCCAGCCGTAACCTTCAGCCGAACGGCAGTGACCGGTGTCGATGCGGCCAATGGACCGGTCTACTTCGTCGTAAATGCAGAAGATGGTACGACATATATGGGTGGCGCCTTCAGTCAAGTTGGTGGTCTAGCTCGTAACGGCCTCGCAGCTATTGATAGTAATGGCGATGTAACTTCATGGAACCCAGGGCTTAATGCTGGAGCAGTTGTTTATACATGGATAGGTGCTGATCAGGGAATATATATTGGAGGTGATTTTACATACGGAAACCCAGTGACACACACAAATGTCATGAAAGTTCATGTCGCAGATAACGATGTTGATGCATGGGATCCTGGCATTCCGAATGATGTCGTACGAACGATGGTCGCAACGACGAGTACGGTTTGGATTGGAGGTGACTTTACCGCAATTGGAAATACGAGCTGTACTCGACTTGCCGCATTAGCCAAATCAGATGCGACTGTTAACTGTGCAGAAAGTTTTTCTGCAGATGGGTCGGTAAAAGCAATGACGCTGGGTACGAGCGACAGTACATTATTTATAGGAGGAGCATTTAGTACGGTTGGAGTAGCGTCTCGAGAAAAGATAGCAGTATTTGATATTACAGGTTCGCCAACATTGGAGGGTTGGAATCTGACAATGAATGGAACAGTGAACACGGTATATTTTGACAAGCCAACAGAATGGCTATACGCCGGAGGAGCATTCACATCAGTTGATCAGGCAACGCGCAATCACATTGCAGCTTTTAATTTTAGTGGAAATAATGGAGGTGCTCTTGATGCAAACTGGAATCCAAATATCGACGGAACAGTAGAGAGGGTATACGCAGCAAATGCAGAAGTATACGTCGGCGGTTCCTTTGCAACGGTAAATGGCGATAAGTCACGAACAAATGCGGCAAGTTTCGAAAAGGCTGACGGAACCGCAACGGGAACGGCAGAGCCTTGGAATCCAACGCTTTCAAATACGGTGTACGACGTGTATGTAGGCGCAACTCAGATTGATCTCGGTGGCGCATTCATAACACAGGGATATCTGGCACGATATGTTGTGGCAACAGCGGGAGTCACGCTTTCGAGCGCAACATTGAGCCTTACAGAAGGGTCAATAGTTGATCAATATAGCGTGATGCTCAATAGTGTTCCAACGGGCGATGTGGCTATTGCAATTACGCCAGATAGTAATTCGACGGTCGACTCATCGACAATAACCTTCACGTCGAGCAACTGGTATACGCCGCAAACTATTATCGTAACACCGGTCAATAATCTTCTTGTAGACGGTACGCACTCAACAACCATTGCTCATGTCGCAACAAGCGCAGACGGAGGCTATAATGGAATTACCATTTCTGATGTTACGGGAACGATTTACGATAACGATGTGGCGGTAGTGGAAACTCCAGAGGTTCCGCAGGGAGCAAGTGGTTCAGTGATTATGATGGGAAGCATGGGCGCAAACGGAGTATCTGGCGGACCTGCAGCTGGTCAGTTTGGAGGAAGAGTGGGTAGTCAAACTTCGTTATCTGCATCGGGAAATTCAAAGACAAAAATGACGCTCATAAAGAGCACGACATTATGGACAAATAAAGATGGGGTGGCAGGTGAGTCGTACGAAGGAGATATTTTAGCTCCTCGAAACGTAGACCAAAGGGTAGTAGACAGGAGTTCGTCACCAACAAATATAGACAAGATTCTTTCAGCTGTTGAGCTTCCATCAGCAGACCAGGTAACACTTACTCGTCTCGCAAAACTCGAAATGGCGCTTCCGGAAGGCTCGATTCGAAGAGGCAAGGTACAGCTCTATTACGTAGATAAGAACACGGGGAAGTGGGAAGAGGTGCCGCTTGGAAGAATCGATCGAGAAAATAATACCTTCAGGGCAAATGTAAGAAAAATTGGTGGAACGTATATATTAGTTCAGCAAAAATAAGGGACGAAAATTTTATGCAAAAAGGCCCGAAGACGTTACGTATAGATGTAACCTTCGGGCCTTTAAATTATTTGTTTAATCTAACAATTAGTGGTTTACGATTTCAGCGATGAAGTCACCCTTGAGCATATTGCTTCCATCGTCGAACTTCATAGTACCGCAAACGTATTTGCTGTCGTAGTGTGTAATCTCGAGACTTCCATTCTTGTCGAAGACACCTCCAGAAAGGTTCTTTGAGCTGACGTCAGCTGATGTAACTTTCATCTTGGCATCTGTAGCGCCTGAGTAGTTACCAACACCAACTTTCTTCGCGACATTGTCCTCAAAATAGACAACAGCACGAGCATCAGCATCTGTATAATCATGCGTGGAGTAAGCATCACCCTTTGGAACTGGGAATGTAGCAAAAACGAGCTGACCTTTTGCTGGAGTTGAAGGCCAGAGATTGAGCCAGTTAGTTGGTGATGTGAAGGTAATCTGCTTAAGATCAGATGTCTTAGCTGTGAGAACGGTTGACTTGACGCAACCTTCTGGAGCATCAGCATAGGTAGCAGCTGGAGCAGAAGCGATAGGCGCAGGTGTTCCGCCATTCTGAGTAGCAGAAGTGCCACATCCAGAAAGCGAAAGGGCTGCGAGAACGAAAGGAACGAAAAGTTTCTTGTTCATAAGAAATGAAAAATAAGAAATAATGCCCCACGAGTGTACTGGAGTTATATGCGAAATTCAAATAAGTAGAATGGCGCTCTTTGTCGATTTATTGTTGCATCAATCGCTGCTCGAGAAATGCATGACTCAAAAGTTCAGCTTTTGCGTAAGATTCATGCGACATAGTCTCTCGTGAGTTGTGGCTCAGTCCATCATGTCGGACAAATGTCATGGAAATCGGAATACCTATCTGTCCGAGGCTTGCTGCATCATGACCCGGAAGTGATGGCATTTTGACAACATTCAAGCCAAGATCGTGAGCAATGCGAGTTTTATCTTCAACGGCAACAGGATCAACAGATGTATATGGCTTTGCTGAAACAGTTTTAAGTGCTTCTTGAGGAGATGTTCCACAGGCGGGATGAATAAGCTCTTCTGCAATACGAGCAACTTCAGCACGGATAGTTGCATTCATTTGAGCAATAGCAGATGGATCTACGTCACGAAGATCGATATTGAAATCAATTGAAGGCGCAGTAGTTTGTTCACCAGTTTCCGAATAACGACCTGGTTGTATTCGGAAATCAGTAGTCGTTCCTCGAACACGACCAACCCCCATGGATCCAGCTTGTTCGATTTGCGAGTTAACAGTTTCTCTTGCGAGCCTCTCTACGAGAAGAGGTATCTCGACGCCAAGGAAGGCAGAACGATCTAGATAACGCATCGTACCAACAGCAGGCTTGCTATTCCACTGCATATCGATACGCAAAGAGTGCTCAAGAAATTCTTGCATGTGGTGAATGAACTGCTCAACCTTGTCGCTTGCTGAATTTGGAACAAGCAGTTCAATGGTTTGTAGTCTTGGGACAGTCGTAAATCCAGTAAGTTCTGGAACAGACATATTAAGAATCTGAACTTGATCACCAAGTTCTCTTTCGAAAAGTTGTTTTACAAAGTGACTAGCGCCAATGAGTGCATCTTTGCGATACCACGGGCTTGAATCATGAACGGTATCAGTGCGGTTTGGAGGGGTTCCTCCGGTATGAGCCTCTTGTCCAACAAATGTGAATGTTATGCGTTGATGTGTATCCGGACTATCAATCTTGAGGGTCTTGGAAAGGTCTGAGCGAAGAGGAAGATGGACAATTTGACGAATAGCTCCTCCGATTCCATCGATCACAATGCCAACATCAACATCGAGAGCCTCGCAAACACCACTTTGTTCAATGTGAAGTTCTTCATAGGCGACAATAGCATTTTGAGTAATTGGAGGATTGGCAATTTCAGAAAGAATGGCCTGCCATTTGAGCTCACCTTCTTCCGGGCCATATTTCACTTTGAAATACTCATGGAAAGAGATTTTTTTACCGTTATCTAGCGTATAAGAAATTTTTTCAAGTTCATCTGGAGTAATAGTGCCAGTTGCAATACGACTTCCAATACAGGTAACCCCTGTTTTTGGGCTCGACTCCTCGCTACGAAATACGGCCATAGTGTAGCTTTTTTGAGGGGCAGTTTGCTGAGCGGTAATCTGCTGCAGGAGATGTTCGAGAAAGTTAAACGCTGAGTTCACGCCAGCGACACCATCGAACTTTCCTCCTTGTAGTACGCTATCGAGGTGAGAGCCGGCCATCACAATGTGAGTTCGATCGACACCATAAAGCGTGACAAAAAGATTTCCGATAGCATCGGTTTTGATCTCGTATCCTTCGCGAGGAATATTATGTCGATCAAAAAGCGCCTGGGCCATTTGCGTGGTGAGTGCAAAAGCGCGATCTTCGCGCTCAGAAAAAGCATAACATTCACGGCCGCCATTTTGGGAATCCAGCGGAATACTGAGCTCAGCTATGGCATCGACAAGGTGTAACATAAACGTATGAAAACCTATTAAGAGGTTGATTATACTATTTTAGTTGCATATGTCAAAAAATACGCATAATTCAGCTTTAAGTGGAGCCGCCCATGGGATTTGAACCCATGACCCTCGGTTTACGATACCGATGCTCTACCACTGAGCTAGGGCGGCATTTGAAGTGTGCGGAGTGGCGCAAAAAGAGCTGTTCCCTCCAAAGCCAGCCGATTATAGCTCAAAAATACGGGTTTCAAAAGACGAAAACAAAGCAAACTACAGCGCCCTTAACTGAAAATGGCAGCCATCCGGATTCCGCCTTCGAGATAGGACGTCGCGGCGAACACGCTGCCGCATCGGCTCAGCGATAGGTGCAAATAGCATGCCAGTAATTTTCTGGAACATGCTTCGTCGTGTGAATGCAGGTGACGCAAGTCGTGCCGGCTGACTCAAAGAGTGCAAAAAGAAAAGTAAGCTCATGGAAAAAGAGGGTTAGAAATATATATTCGAAATGGAACTAACTATCACCGCTTGTAGAATCTGATTAAGCCGGTAACGACGCCTTGAATTTGAAGTTCATCATCCGCATAAATCGGTCCATACTTGGCATTCTCAGGCTTCAAATACATGCGACCTTCTTTGTCGCGCATCAACCGCTTCACGGTATTTTGATTATCAACGAGTCCGATAACAATATCGCCAGGCTTGCCAACGAGCGATCCGCAAACCACAACATAATCACCTTCCTGAATGCCAGCATCGATCATGCTATCGCCAGTAACTTGAAGCATATATGAATCTTTCATTCGATAAACCATATCTTCACCGACGGTGTACCACTCAGAAATGTACTCTTCGCTCATAACAGGCCCTCCCGCGGGCACAAACCCAAGAACTGGTAGTCGACACTCACTTGGTGTATCAAGTCGCTGCTTGACCGAGCCAAGCATCTCAATACTTCGCGAACCTTCTCGTCGAGAAATAAAACCTTTCTCTTCGAGCGCATCAAGATGTTTCAAAACACTGTTATCAGAACTTACGCCCATCGCCTCGCGTAACTCACGCAATGTAGGCGACGTTCCATGTTCCAATTGATACTCTTTGATAATGCCAAGCATCAATTCCTGTTTTTCAGTGAGCATGTTCATACGGCAGCAAGTGAAAGTAGCTACAGTATAGGTGAGCGTTTACTCACCGTCAAGAAAAAAGTATACAACATGTACAAAATGGCTCACCAAAAACAAAACTAAATCTCCGTTATATTCCCCGTATCCGTCAAAATCTGTCGCATCTCTTCACCATTTTGAGGACGATCTTTTGGATTGTGCCGCGTGCAGGCAAAGAAAAAATCAATAATGCCTCGGGCAAGACGCGTATCGATATCTTTCTGGGAAAAGAGGGTCTTCTCGAGATATGGTCGGGCATCTGGTTGGATCCATGTATGGTATGCGTGACCCGCGAGAAGATCATGGAGGATATCATAATCCTTATGAACCTCAAAAAAATTAACACCGTAATTACTGGAATTGGCAAGAGTATCAAGTGCGATCATGCCGGTAGTAAAAACATCACTCGTTGGGTAGTACCGTCCGCATACCTGCTCGGAAGGCATAAAATAAGGTGTACCCATAATAGAATCGTCAAGGACACCAGGAGATCCTCCAGCCTCACCCATAAGGTTAAAATCTATAGGAGTCGTAGTTGGTGAAATAGATAAATCATCTTCGCGCGAAGTGATAACATTTTCAGTCTTGAGATCTCCATGTACGAGACCATGTTCCATAAGCGCGGAAACTCGATCAATAATACGAAGAAGAATAGATTGAATATCCTGCAGAGAGTAATCTTTACCTTCCGAAATGGCATCCCCAGGTACGTATTCCACAAGTTGATGTACATCATCACAAAAAACCATATCCGGAATTCCTGCAGCAACGAGAGATGATCGTACTTGTTTAAAAAGGAAAAATGCACGCTGAGCAAGAAGGACCCGGTGTCTTCCGGTATCAGCGCCCTGGTCATGTCCCCGAACATAGGGAAGGTATTTGAGTACTAGCGGTTTTTCGTGACTCTGGGTCCTGCAAAGATATGCATCGCTCTGACCAAACTGCTGCTCAATATCGCACTCATATGGTCCAAGAATGATGCGCTGCCCGGGTTGATAGCTAGGAGTATCCATATAGGAGCAAGATCATAGCATAAAAAACGCATAAGTCCATGTGATATCGGGACAATCCAAAGCTAAAAGAACGCCAAAAGATAACGCCCCTAGTTCAACAACTTTAATACTCAAACTCCCCATACCCTTCCGGCGTACTGCCAAAAGCGAAGCCTTTGTAGATGCGAAGCGTGCGTAAATAGGCGACAATCAAGAGCTCAACTCGAGAATTCCACTCATCGAACTCTTTCAAAAGTGCAAGAAAGTGAGCATTTTTTTTCAAACCAGCTTGCTCCGAAGTCTCACCGATGACACGTAACAAAACCTCTTCAAAGGATTTTTCTACAAGTCGTTTTGCCTCATCGGGAAGGGCCATATTTGCCGTAGCACCACGAGCCACAATGAGTTCATCAAGTAAACTTTCGTAATCTGGAATGCCGTCTTTCATGCCGTCTCGTACGAACTCCACAAGAAGCGGAGCCTTGTCACTTCTCGACAAAAAGCACTCATACACGTCGAGCCAAGCCTTTCGAACACGTCGCTCCAGCCGCGAAAGAAACATCAAATACGCCGTCGCCGCAGCAATAACAATGATAACAACCGCAAGAATCGTCACCCAGTGATCAACGAGATTTTGTAAGAGATTTTCCATCGAGAAAAGAATACAGAATATCAGCCATTACGGCCACTAAATTTAAGAAACCGTCCTATTTGGAAGGGCCTGCTGCACTTTATTGATCAATCGGAAGTGAAAGTCGGGATTCGGAACGAACTCCAAAAGGACGTTTTCGCTCGTCGTCGAGAGAATGATATGAAGCGATCCAAATCGAAAAATATTTTGCATCACGCCAATTTGAAAAATCTTCACCTCCTGAATATGTCGCAAATCGATCATCTCCATTTCATTAATCAGGAAAAGTGATCGATGAATAATAATAATCCGCTCATTCGTGACAATCGTAACGGAGAGGTGATGCTTAGCAAGACGAAGAAAAGAGTGGTGAAGGAAGTAGAGCAAAAGAATGCAGGCAAAGAACGCGATAAAGCGAAAAAATGAGCTGTCATGTGAGGCAAGAAGTTGTGGAAAGTTAATAGCAACGAAAAAGAATACCACCACGATAACTGCAAAAGTTGCAAAAAGCGGAAGAAGCGTAATCCAATGCTGTCGATAAAATCCCAATATTTTCTCATTAGGACTTTGCCCTCGAAAGTGCAGATCTTTTTGTGATGGCTGATCCGGCATAGTTATGAGAATGAGAGAGTAAGGAGAATGAGAAAAACTCCAAATACAAGTACGTTCAGGGCGTAGCAGAATTGATATATTCCAGGGTGAACGAAGCCAAAAAGAAGGGTATATTTTGACTCCTCGAAGTGACTCTTCTTGAGAAGGGTGCGAAATCGCGAGAGGTTCATATAGAGAAACCCAAGCGAGATGGCATTTGCGATGACGACAAGGTAAAAGAGAGTACTCATGGCGCTATGGTAACAGGGTATCGGCGCGCTGCATACTGCGAAAAAGTTCTAGATGAGAGGTGGAGCTTTTTTTCCAGGAGTATTTTTGGCGGAATGTTTCGGAATTATACGGTGCATATTTTTTTTCATCACACACGGTGTTCCAGAAAATTTTCGTCGCATTCTGATCGCTCGGATCGACATATCTCGCAGCATCACCCGCAATTTCATGGTGGATAGCCGTGTCAGAAATTCCACATGGAATGCCTTTGATAAGCGCCTGGGCAAGCGGAATATTAAATCCCTCCATCTGAGAAAAATGAACGAATGCACGAGCTCCATCGTAGAGCGTATTGAGTTCTGGCTCTTCAAGGAAGCCGGTTGAGATGATGTTTGGAGATTGAAGGAGTGCCACTGGTGGATTTCCAACGAGGACGAGGGGGATCGTTGGACGAATATCATGACTGTCATTTTCATGATCGTCGCGATCATCATCTTTATTCGCAAATTGCATATATGAATTAACAAGTTCCGCAGTGCGTTTTCTCGGATCGTATCCACCAACATAGAGAAAGTATGCACCAGCTGTGAGTCCATATTTTTCCAGCGTTTCTTCGATAAGCGCATCGTCAGATTTCTTCAGGAAAACCTCGGAAACACCGTTATATATCACATGTATTTTTTCACGCGGGACTTCGCACACACGCACAATGTCATTCGCAGATGTTTCTGAAACCGTAATAATGGCATCAGATTTTTTCACCGAACGTCGGCTCATCGCATGAGCAAGCGCAGAAAGCGGACCGTTCCAATATTCTTTCATCATGTACGGAATTGTATCGTGAACCGTTATGATCGTCTGATATTTTTTTGTACCAAACCAGTTCACGCAAGGATACGGCAGCCAGACGAGGTCGGAACCAGTATGTTCAAATGCCTCATTCTCGAAAAATCTCGGCATCTGTATTTGCTCCCAGTAATGTTTTTGAATACTTTTTCCTCCCCAAGGGAGGGTTGGAATGACCTGAATCGGTAGTGTAACTCCCGCTTCCTGTAATCGAGTGATGCACGTTTCATTGGGAACGGCGATGATAAATTGCAGGGAGTTCGACGAGTCACTTTCTGTGATTTTCGAAAATTCCTTCAGCAGCTGAATCGTATACTGTCCAATTCCCGTAAAAGGAAATTGGAGAAACCAGCCGTTGATACCGATTTTTTTTGAAAGCGTAGTAGTGGAAGAGTTGTATGTAGATGTATGCGTCATCATGGGCATAGTATACACGAGCGGCCACGCTGAGCTAAAAATGTACCAGTTTTCAATAATCGATACCTTTACATTATTGCACTTAGGAGTTTAATCATCTTATGTCTTGGAAATCGGCATTTTTGAAGCTGAAAATTTCGGCGCCGAAATTTCTGAATAGGCCAGAATTGTAGCTAAAGTCAAATAGAGTCATAGCACGCAATCCTTTTCGCATCCAGGCAGGTAAGTCATTATGAAGTTGCTGGAAAAACGGGTGTCTTTTTAGTACTGAAACACCCCCATAATGACTTCTGCAATCTGACCGGCCGCGCGCCTGTGGCGCGCGCCGAATACCTGCATTCCTTTTGAAAGTGCGGAGCGTTTTCGTGCACCTTCTTCACCATGTCCGAGCACACAAACCATCTCGATGAACTTCGAAGGTTCGCTCCAATCCGACACATACACTTCAGCGGCACCAGCCGCAGATAAAATTTCCGCATTCACAATCTGATCACCACGACTTTGTGACGAACCAAGAGGAATGAGAACACTTGGTTTTCCAAGAACACACAGCTCCGCAAGCGCGCTTGCGCCAGCACGACTTACGACCACATCACTGCACGCGTACACATCAAAAAGTTCATCCTGTAAGTATGGAAATGCGCGATATCCAGGTTGAATATTTTGGGTTACATCATATGTATTGCTCATATCATTCACATTTTTTGTCTCATTCGTATCCTTCATAACACCAGCACCGACGACATGGACAACATCAAAATCTTTCAACAACTTTGGTAAAACTTTTCGTACGAGTGCGTTCACGCTTGCCGCTCCAAGACTTCCACCCATAACGAGTAAGATTGGCTTACGGCCATCAAATCCAAGGAATTCGCGTCCGCGTTCAGCAACGCCGCTCGCAAGCTCGCGGCGCACCGGCATCCCAGTTAACAAAATTTTCTTCGCCGCCACGCGATCAGGAAAATACGTCATCGTCTCTTCCCAACTCACGCACACGACTTTTGCAAATCGTGCACAGAATTTATTTGCCAGTCCAGGAGTTACATCTGCCTCGTGTAAAATAACGGGCACACCCAAACGGGCCGCCGCCAAAACCACAGGTGCACTCACAAATCCACCTTTGCTAAAAACAACATCAGGCCGCCATTCACGCAAAATATTCCACGCATCATACACGCCCTTTATCACCCGAAATGGATCGGTAAAATTTTCCCATGCAAAATATCGTCGCAACTTTCCGGTCGCAATAGATCGAAATGGAATGCCATACCGAGCACACAACTTCGCCTCAGGTCCCTTTTCAGAGCCAATATAAAGAACCTCCAAATCCCGTGAACCAAAGCGTTCTCGTAATTCCTCAATAACGGCGATATTGGGCAGGACGTGCCCCGCTGTGCCTCCTCCTGTTAAAACTACCCGCATTTGAACTGTATTTAGAAATATTCAGGAGAACTCCAACACCGATCAGTGTCGCAATGAGCGACGATCCTCCGTAACTAATAAATGGCAAGGTAATGCCCGTTACAGGAAAGAGGTCGGTGTTTACACCTATATTAATGAAAGCTTGGAAAGTAATCCAGAGGGTTATGCCGACCGCCGTAAGCTGAGCAAACCCACTTGGGGCTCCTTGGGCAATAATAAACCCACGATAGGCGATCAAGCCATAGAGTAAAACAAGGAGAGCTGTACGAATAAAACCGAGCTCTTCAGCTGAGGCAGCAAAGATAAAATCATCAGATGCCTGTGGAAGCCAATATGATTTTTGAACACCTTGCGCAAGACCTCGTCCAAAAAATCCACCACTACCAACAGCAATCGTCGCCTGTTCTGATTGCCAACAGAAGTCTTCACGACAATCTGCTGATGAACTTACGAAGGCCGTGAAACGTTCTCGAACGTGTGTCGAACCAAGGATGACGAGCATGGAAAAGATGATCGCCGCCGAGAAACCAATGGCAAGATGTCGCATTTTTGCGCCGGCGGCGAAATAAATTCCCACCGCAACAGCTGTAATAACAAACGCACTTCCCAAGTCTGGTTGCGCCAAAATCGGCAGCAAGAATCCTCCCGTAATCACACAAAACGGTATAAACCCATACTGAAAATTTCCAATATCAGCCCGCCGCACCTCAAACCAGTGTGCGAGATAAAATATCAGCGCCAGTTTTGCGAACTCCGTCGGCTGCAGCGAAGTGTTGAAAATAGTAAGCCAGCTTGTCGCAAACGTATTGAACGCCGAACCCAAAATCAAAACCACGATCAATAAAGCAATTGCACCGCCAAACAGCCAAACAGAAAGCCTCTCCCATAATTTGTAATGAAATTTCGCCACAACAAACATCGCAATGACACCAATAATCATACGAGTCAGATGGCGCTTGAACAACAAATAACAATCAACGTTCGCATCATCACAACTCGGATACAAGATATGCGGCGCAGAGATCTGGATCGACTTCGGAACACCAATGCTTGTGATCATGATCAGCCCAATCACAAGAAGAATGCCAGTAAAAATGAGGAGCTGATAATCGGGCTTATTGGTATTTTCCATGAAAATTTCGCAACAAAAAGTGCATACGATAGTGGCCTGTATGGTACAATACAACCATGACTACCGCAACAAAACGACTCATATGGTTTACGGAAATTGCATCAGTAACGACAATTATTGATCAGCTCGTTAAATCCACAATCACGAGCAGCACAAAACTCCCAATAGAAATAATTCCGGGTTATGTTCAAATGATGCTTTTCAAAAACGAAGGCATCGCATTTAGCATTCCGCTTCCGACGATTGTCATCGTTCCACTCGTGTTACTTCTCATTCTCTTCGGTGCATTTTATCTGAAAAAAGAACTCGACCTCACTAAACCTCTCGCCCTCACAGCCATCGGTCTCATCATCGGCGGTACAGCTGGCAATCTCATCGACCGCTTCCGGTTCGGTTACGTTATAGATTTTATTTCCATCTGGAAATTCCCAGTGTTTAATATTGCAGACGCGGCGATTACGATTGGCATTGGGATTTTGATCTTGTGGTATGGGGTTCTTGAGAAGCGATAATGATGAGGTTCTAAGTCAAAGTTGACAGCTGGTGATGGTGAGATATAATCCCACCCATCTTTTATATTACCCATGGCAAAGCTAACATTAATTGGCACAGATCATGACGACTTGGAGGGAGAACGGGTTTTGGACCGTCGACTCAAGAAGCTGGAACCTTCGCATATCCTGATTGAAGGATCGGAGGCGAATTCTAAAAGCATCATTGAAATTAACAGAGAAGTGAAACGTAGAATGCATGAAATAGGTTTGCATTATGCGATAAGACAAGAGATTGAACAATTGTTTGACGTGAGAGATTATGAGGGAAGAGTTGCAAAAAGATATGGTAAGCAACACAAAGTTCCGGTGGAATATTATGATGATATTGCACCGATGACAGAAGAAGAAAAAAGAAGACATCATGAGGCGTGCGCGGACTTCATAGCGCAAGTTAAAGCAGGCGGACCAGGGATGATTGAGGAGTATAAAGCGCAAAACCAAAAGCGAATCGAGCATCATGCACGCATTGCCCAGCAAATGTTGGCACTACCTGATCGGATTTGGCCAGTTAATGGAGGTATTGCGGACGAGGATAGATATTTTCAAGGTAAAGACAGAGAAGTAATTATGGCGGAGAAATGCCGCGCAGCAGTTATGAAAAATCCAAAAGGACATGTTGTAGCAATTGCAGGAAATATTCATATTATGAACGGTTTTCCTAACCATGTGACATTCTACGGAAATGTACGCGATCTGAAACCGAACCGAATATTTACTACTATTAAATAAAAATCACCATCCAAAAAAACCCTCACCAAGTAAATGGTGAGGGGGAAGTTGCCTATCAGCAAACGAAAAATTTTGTGTTTGTTAGCTGAGGAACTTTTGTATTGGTTTTTAGTCTAAGCTGATGGCCTGGTCATTTATTTTATAGTCACCGCCTTGTGACTCTCTGTAGACGTGTACGACATTCTCGAATATAAAGTGAGATTGCGTACAACCAGAAGTGTATCGAGGTATCCCCGAGGGGACAGGCCCAAGCAAAGACAGATAGAGGAATACGAACCTAAGAACCTTGTAGCTTTTCTAGGGCAAAGGGCATAAATTTTTTAATAACCTTTCGCGAGGATAAAAATATTTTATGTTTGTATAAGGTTTTGGTTTGATTTTTGTTTTGAGGTGAAAGGCACCATATTTGAGTGTCGATCATCTTTGAAGTATTTTGAGGATCAGTATTCCCCTGTCCGTCCCTGTTTAGGAAAGATAGGGTGTAGAAGTTTCTGTTTGAAGTTCTACGTCTTGCGGCCGGTGTGTCAATGGACTAGGTGGATGATTCACATCACTATATCCGTACGCATGGTGATCGTCAAATTTCTAACATGTACGTAATGTACAGTTATGGTTTGTCTTAGAATTTCAGCTTCGATAGACCCTTAAAAGTCAGCCAAAATCGACTGAAAAAAGTTTTCGTCAGGAGCAATTCCAGTAAGAATTTCGAACTGTTTCATCGCCTGACCGATAAAAAGATGGTCTGCAACGACGATATTCCAGCCTGCACGATCCGCTTCTCGCAAAAAACGCGTCATGCGCGGATGATAAATAGATTCAATCGCAATGCCGTTACCGTGTTCCTCCCAAAAAGAAATCGGAAGAGGAGAGATGTCTTGTGTTATTGCGTTACCATTCATGCCAAGTGATGTTCCCTGAAAAATAAGATCAAAAATTTCGGGAGAATTCTCGTGAGAGACTTCATGTGAATCTTCGTGATATTGAAATATCGACGGTGAAATATATTCACCACCAAACTTCTCGGCAAGCTTTCGGCCTTTTTCTTCCGTGCGATTACAAATAAAAACGTGAGCACCAGCTTTTGTGAAAGAATAGATCGCACTTCGCGCTACACCACCAGCCCCAAGAACAAGAATCCGTTTCCATTTCAATGAAGCGATCGGTTTGCGACTTTGCGCGAGAGCAACGTCGATACTTTTTTCGACGCCACACCAATCGGTGTTGTAACCAATGAGACGCGCGCCGGTTTCTGGGTGCGCAGGATCTGCCACTCGCTTGATCGTATTGATCGCGCCAATTGCTTGAGCGACAGGATCAACTTCGTCCATAAGCTTGAGGCAAGGTTCCTTGAAAGGATGAGAAACCGCCAGTCCATCGAAAGCGCCACCATGAGCGTTCGAGTCACCCTTCCGCATTGCCTGTAAAAACCCCTCAAGCTCCGATTCTTGAAGAAGAATTGGCTCAAAAGTCGCGTCGATGTGGTACTTCTCGAAAGCTGCCGAATATAATTTCGGAGACAAGCTGTGCGATACTGGATTGGCAATAATGCCGAAGCGCTGCATAATGCGAGTGTATCATGCAGATAATTCCTATTAAAACCAGAAAAATTTATCCAGAGGACTCACTCCTCGAAGTGTTTGCCGAAGGTCTCAAAAAGGCACAAGTGAAGCTACAAGATGGCGATATCGTGGCAGTTGTTTCGAAGGTCGTAGCTTTGACTGAGGGCGGGCTGGTGAATTTGGGATCGACCGAAGGCGGTTCGAAAAAAAACCTCCGTTCATTGGTTACAAAAGAAGCAGACGTGATTATTTCTCCACGTAGTGCCGACTTTATGCTCACAATGAAGAATGGAATTTTGACGCCAAATTCCGGAATTGATCAGTCGAATGTTCCTGAAGGCCATGCAATTTTGTGGCCGCGCGATGCGTATGATTCGGCGGAGAAGATGCGCGTCACTTTTAAGAAATTTTTTGGCTCCAAACAAGCGAGCCTCAAAAAAATCGGCATACTGATTTTTGACTCATGCGTGATGCCGCTTCGTAATGGAGTTGTGGGAGTCGCACTTGGCTATAGCGGATTTTATGGAGTGGAGGATTACCGAGGCAAGCGGGATTTATGTGGAAAAGTTTTACGGGTAACTCAGAAAAATATTGCAGATGGCTTAGCAACAGCCGCAACGCTCGTAACAGGAGAAGGTGCCGAATCGGTGCCATTTGTTGTGATTCGCGGAGCGCCAGTGAAATGGGTTGGCCGTGGAAGCGCAGATAGCCGGGATATTCGCGAGAATCCTGGTGAAATCAAGCGTGCCCCTAACGACTGCCTCTATCGAGAACTCTATCCGGCTAAATTGTTGAACGCATCAGGCGGAAAAAGTTCATAAAAATGTTAGGAAAAGTTTAAGAATTGGTAAGGTTGGCGTGCTAGTTTTTAGAGAGCGCGGTACTTTGTGTGTTCAAAAAGTTCATTTGGCAGAAGTTATTCCAGATGGAATACAAAATTATTCTCAGTGGAATAACTCCTGTATAACGCGATTTTTACCTATAACATCCAGCCCCAGCCCCAGCTCCAACCCTAGCTTTAACTCCAATTCCAATGCCAAAAATTTGCATCAATGTATCCGAAAAACAGTTGAATGAAATTGACGACCTGATGAATATCGAAGGGTGTATGTCGAGATCAGAATTTTTTCGCTATCTTATAAAATTTTATAAACATCACGAAAATCGAGCTCAGCCTTGTCCGGAAATAAAAGAAATCCAAAAACGAGGCAAAAATGCTGAATTGAGACGATATATCCAGAAATGCGGCAAGGACATATAACACCTCTTCTTGCACCCACGAAAAAAACTGCTACACTGGCGCCAAGGTTTCATATCCACATGCCAACTACCTACTCGGTGTTCGACATTGCGGGACCAATCATGGTCGGCCCAAGCAGCTCTCATACAGCTGGAGCCGTGAAACTAGGACAGTTGGCACAGGCCATCTTCGATACGACACCGGAGAAGGTTATTTTTCAGCTTCATGGATCGTTTGCAACCGTCACAAAGGGTCACGCGACCGATCGTGCGCTTCTTGCTGGTATCATGAAATTTAAGACGAGCGATGCGCGCATCAAAGACGCCTTCAAAGAAGCAAAGGCACGACACATTACTTACGAATATCAGATTGTCGATCTCGGCCCAAAATTTCATCCAAATACAGCGCGAATTGTGATGCAAAAAGGAAAGCGGAAGATGACCGTAACGGGTTCGTCTATTGGTGGTGGAAATGTGATGATCTGTCAGATCAATAACTTCGATGTTGATATTCGTGCGATCGCTGGAAAGTATAAATCCATTATTGTTTCGCATGATGCATCGAATCGGTCCCTCGAAGAGCTAGCCGCTTACTTGATAGAAAGAAAACATCATATCGCGAATGTGCAGACGATTAAGCTTGATGGGCACGCGATGAGTATTGTAAATATTGATAAAAAACATCTGTTGCTCGACGAAGTTCTCGAGCTAGAAAAAATATCCGGTATTGAGTTCGTTCGTTCCCTTACAAGACTGGCCCATTAGCCAGTTTTTTTGTATCTTATCCGCTAACATCCTCGATTTTTATGGGAACATCATTAGTATCAAAAGCATCAAAGTCCTACATGTTCAAAACATCAGCAGATATTTTGAAACTTTGTAAGAAGTACAAGAAGCCAAT
>JBAYUX010000011.1:0-27402 GCA_041674865.1 Candidatus Altimarinota bacterium | reverse complement strand
TCTCATTTGAACTTTCAAATCTCTCCATTCCAGGCCTTTCTGTTCACCCACACGACATCGCAGAAATCTTCAACAGCGAAGGAGTTGCCATTCGTGGAGGCCATCACTGCGCTCAGCCGCTCATGGAAAAGCTCAAGATCAGCTCAACCGCACGCATGAGTTTCTACATCTACAACACAAAAGAAGACATCGATGCAGCGATCAACGCGATCAAAAAAGTACTCGAAACATTTCACGTAAATTAATCCAACTCACACCGTCTCAGTATGGACATGTACGCAGAAAACATTCTCGACCACTTCCAGCACCCTCGTCACAAGGGCGCTATCATCACGCCTACAATCGAACTCGACGACGCCAATCCACTCTGCGGTGACAAGCTCAAGCTCACCCTCCAAGTTGAAAACGGACAAATCAAAGACATCGGCTTTGAAGGCTCTGGCTGCGCTATTTCTCAAGCCGCCATGTCAATGGTCGCCGAAGAACTCTACGGCAAAAATCTCACCGACGCCGAAAACATCACCAAAGAAACGATCTACGAAATGCTCGGCGTTCCCCTCTCAACCGCCCGCGTGAAGTGTGCCCTCCTCTCTTACGCTCTCCTCAAAAAAGCCCTTATTCTTTTGAAGCACCGATAACATGGCCAAGAAAATCATCAAGAAATCAGTCACAAAAACTACAACGAAAAAGGTTACCAAAAAACCTACTGTTAAAAAAGCCATCCCCAAGCCAACTAAGAAAATCTCAAAAAAACCTACCACCAAAAAATCCCCAAAATCCGTCTTCGGCCCAGATCTCCAGAAGCGAATCGATCACGAAAAAAATCCAAAACCACTCACCAAAACTCTCGACGAACAGTGTGCTGAAAATCCTGTGGTCAAAAAAATCGTCGACGCCACCAACGAAATCATCGACCCAGAAATCGGTATCGGCATCGTCGACCTCGGCCTCATTTATGGCGTCACTCTCAACAAACGCCACGCCATCATCACCATGACCCTCACCTCCATGGGCTGCCCCGTCGGCCCCATGATCGTCGAACAAATCGAAACCCTCGTCCCCCAAATCGTCGAAGAAATTGATCACGCCGACGTCGTCATCGTTTGGGATCCAGCCTGGAATCCAGATCGAATGAAGCCAGATGTGAGGGATATGTTGTTTAATTTTTAGACTCCAAAAACAAGAGAGATTAGTTTTGTCTCTCCAGATCCATAACAAGAAACGAAGGATTCCCAACATATTCAGGTCCGAGTTTCTTATCTTCGTCAACGCTCTCGTTATAAGATTGTCGATCGTCATCTGAAGCAAATGAATCGCGATGAGCAGCGTGAATAGTCCAGCCAGTTCGCTCTGCAGCCTGAAGATAAGCCTCAGCTGTATGATAGTTATTGTCCACGACCAAACCAGGAATTCTGCGAATAATCGGCGTACCTTCTTTCACAGTATCAGCATTCTCTTCGGTAACTAAAACGGGCTTACCATTCTCATCCAAAACAAAGGTTGCCCGCAAAACAGTTCTCAGGCTATCGATAATTCTTTTAACTGCGCTCACATCACGAATGGCTTCATTTCTCCACTGACCATCGACCTCAACTTGAATATCACGTGCACCATCAAGACTAGTAAATGGCAGTAAAAGAGAATCTGGCGCAGTAACCACAAATCTACCACCTAAACGAGCAACTCGTTTTGCTTCTACAAAATGCCTCTGAAAAACACCATCCGGTAAGTTACAACCAACATTAATACTTGCCAAAGAATCAAATTCTTTATCGCCAAACACCAAATCAGCAACACTTCCACGTACGAGTCGCACATTAGATGGAAGATCTCTTCCGACTGAAAGACGCTGTCGTGCTTGTTCCAACATAGCGTCATTCGAATCCAAAGTAGTAACAGTTCTAGCACCTTGAGCTAAAGCATGTTCACTCCAAGGTCCAGCGCCCGCACCAAGATCAAGAAAATCTATACCCTCAAGGCGCGTTCGATCCATCAAGAAAAACAAATGCGGATCAAGAAAACGCGCCCCATCAGGACCATGTTTCGCCTTAGCATAACGAGTCGCAGCTCCTGCATCCCAAACGCTTGCTTCACCAACTCCTCGTTGCATCTTATCCGCTAACATTTAAAGAAGATTATAGTGAATAATTAAAGTACAAAAATGAAAAAATGTCAATATAGAAAGATTGGATAAAAATCTAGAGTCATCGCTATATAGCTTCATATTCAAGACCATATTGAGGTTTTTATGCGAAGTATTTTCGTATAGAATTGAGTTGTACGCCATTAAAAATCTTAAAATATATAACGGCAAAAATATGACCACGAAAAAAACTTATCTCTTCTATGCAACCATCGGATTTTTGGCTGGCACATTCTTAAGCGCTTTTTTTTCTTCTTTTACCTTTACGATTCCCGCCATGGATTGGTTCTGGAAAATTTTTGCCAATGCCATCAAATTACTCACACAATGCTCTGGTAGAGGATGTGTGGCGGCTAGATTCGTAGCCATATGGACCTTACCGATAATCGGTTCCTTGATAGGGCTACTTTTTGCCAGATTAAAACGAAAATAAATTTTTGCCGTTAATTTGATCGAAACTATCAACAGCGTACAACACAGAATATGCGGTTTCGCTCCCGTTGGTCGCTACACCCATATTTGCCAGCGGTCGCCCTTCGGGCATATTATACCGCTGCCAAACATCGCATATTCTGGAACGTTAGCTGAAATATTCCTTTTCTTTTCTGGGCTATCGCCCAATTGTTTTAAAAAATTTTCAAATTTCTTTTTCTTTTTTATAAGGGGAAATATGGTGTTTCCTCCGCTATGCTCCGGAAACGCTTTATTTGATGAGGGGGGCTGTCTGGCTATCACCAAGCCAGTAAGGATATTTTCTCCGCTCCCGCTGGTCACTCCAAAAACCTTTTTATAATTACTCAATTTGCTGTATTTTTGATATAATCCACGCAAGCTAGCATTCACGCCTCACCTATGCCTAATAAACAATTATTACAAAAAATAGGCTTTCTTCCAAAGGAAGGTGAAATAGGTGTTTTTCAAAAACATTACTCATCATATTTCATTCAAATCAACCTTGAAAATAACACCATAAACTATGGTGGTGAGATTGTATTTAATAATACCAAAAATACGATCCAAAATATCACAAAAGCTGAAGATTGGGTGGTGCTGGAATGTATAGATAGATTGTTAATTAAAGGCTACAGAGCAAAAGATATAATTTTGGAAAAAATATACCCTACAGGACACGGAACAAGTGGAAGGTTAGATATTTTGGTAAAAAAAGGCGGCAAAGCATTTTTAATGATCGAATGTAAAACATGGGGCAAAGAATTTGATAAAGAATTCCAGAAAATCCAGAAAGATGGGGGTCAATTATTTACATACTTTCAACAAGATCGAGATGCTGAGTACTTAGTCCTTTATACCTCTGAACTTGAAAGCGACATAAAATACAAAAACGAAATCGTAAAAATTGAAGAATCGTATCGTGAAACAAGTAATGTTAAGGATCTTTTTGAGAGGTGGAGTAAATTCACAAAGCAAAACGGTATTTTTGATGATTGGGTTAATCCTTATGAATTTAAAAGTAAGGCGTTGACTCTTTCACAACTCAAGCCAATTACACAAAAGGACAGTAGCTTTATTTTTAACAGATTCTTGGAAATTTTGAGGCACAATGTAGTTTCGGACAAACCAAATGCATTCAATAAAATTTTTACACTATTCCTTTGTAAGATTATTGATGAAAATAGAAAACCCGAAGATGAACTTGATTTTCAATGGATTGAAGGAGTAGACGACGATATCACTTTTCAAAAAAGACTTACTGATCTTTACAAAAGAGGCATGTTGGAACTCCTCTCAAAAGAGGTTACTGATTTGAGTGATGATGAATTTAATCGCAAATTTGGAGGAATAGATGAAACTGTAAGAAATGAAATTTTGAAAGAATTTACAGCTATTCGTTTACAAAAGAACAACGAATTTGCTATCAAGGAAGTTTTTGACAAAGAAACCTTTACTGAAAATGCAAAAGTTCTCAAAGAGGTTGTTGAGCTTTTACAAGAGTTTAAAATTCGTTATACAGAAAAACAACAATATCTGAGTGATTTTTTTGAATTACTTTTAACCACTGGATTAAAGCAGGAATCGGGGCAATTCTTCACCCCAGTCCCGATAGCTAGATTTATTTGTCGCAGTATTCCACTTAGCAAGATAGTAAAAAACAAGTTGAAGATTGGCAATACAAGCGATCTAGTACCAACAATAATCGATTACGCAGCAGGAAGTGGGCATTTTCTGACTGAATCAATGGATGAAGTACAAAAAATCATCGACCAAATAGATGAGGAAAAATTATTACCACAAGTGAAAAGAAAGATTAAAGGATGGAAAGAAGATCAATTCGACTGGGCTTATGATTATGTTTATGGAATTGAAAAAGATTATCGCTTAGTAAAAACGGCGAAGGTTGGTTGCTATCTTCATGGTGACGGTCTAGCAAAAGTAATTCACGGTGATGGCCTGGATAATTTTGAACATTCAAAAGAGTATAAAGAGAAACTAAAGATTTTTGACAAAGATTTTCCTCAAGATAACAAACAATTTGATTTAGTGATTTCAAATCCGCCCTACTCCGTCTCTGCTTTTAAGGCAAATCTCAAAAAAGAGCATGCTGAAAAGGATTTTGAACTTTACAAGCGACTTACGGATCAGAGCTCTGAAATAGAATCCCTATTCATTGAGCGCACAAAACAACTACTTAAAGATGGTGGAATTGCAGCAATTATCCTGCCCTCCAGTATTTTGACAAACGGAGGAATTTACATGCAAACAAGAGAAATCATTCTCAAATTTTTTGAAATAATAGCAATCACTGAACTTGGTTCTAATACTTTTATGGCAACGGGAACAAATACTGTTACCCTCTTTCTAAAAAGAAGAAACAATTATGATTGGCAAAATATCAACACTTCTATAGAAAGGTTTTTTTCAAACCTAAAAGATGTAACTGTAAACGGAATCGAAAATATTTTCTCAAAATACGTTACCCATGTCTGGGAAGGTATAAATTTTGAAGACTATAAGACCTTGTGTGAAAAAAAGCCAAACGAAGCCATTCAAAATCATGAGATATTCATGGAGTACTCCAAAAAAGTAAAATTCAAAGACAACAATGATTTTTTTGATCAAATCCTCAAAACAGAGAAAGATAAACTTCTGTATTTCATTTTAGTATATCCACAGCAAATAATTTTAGTAAAATCCGGTGAAAAAAAGACGGAAAAAACATTTTTAGGTTATGAATTCAGTAATCGGCGTGGAAGCGAAGGGATTCATCCAATACGGAAAGGACAAAGTATTGATGAATGCACCAAGCTTTTTGACCCAAAGACACAAGAAAACCCAAAAAAAGCAAGCACTTACATCTTTCAAGCTTTTAATGGCAAATTTGACTTAGAAATTGATGAATCACTAAAAAATCATGTTTTCAAGATTGATCTATTAAATACTCTTACTTTTGATCGTTCAGATTTTGATAAAGCAATTTCTCTAACTGTAAAAAAAAAGGTTAAAATTGAAAGTAAATGGGAGATAGTTAAAGTTGGCAATTTAGTTGAAATATTAGACTCTCAAAGAGTCCCGGTTAGCGCAAACGAAAGAGGAAGTGGGAAATATCCTTATTACGGAGCAACAGGTATTATTGATTATATTGATAAATATATCTTTGATGAACAATTAGTTTTAATAGGCGAAGATGGTGCAAAATGGGGCGCAAATGAAAATTCTGCCTTTATTGCTGAAGGCAAATATTGGGTAAATAATCACGCACATGTTTTAAGGCCAAATAGAAAAAAGATTATTGATAAATATTTGATAGAATTACTAAATATATCTGATCTGTCTAACTACATAACTGGCTTAAATGTTCCTAAGTTAAATCAAGGTAACTTAAAGGAAATAAAAATCCCACTTCCGCCACTCAATATTCAAAAAAATATCCTTCAAGAAATTGAAATTTTTGAAAGAGAGGAAAGCTTTGGAAGGGAAAACGTACAAAAGCTGAAAGATGAAGTCGAAGATATATTTAAAAACATTCTTTCAAGAGCTAATTCCACCTACAGACTAAGTGATAGTAGTATTTTTGATATTTCAATAGGAAAAAGGGTTTTAAATAATGAATTATCGCCGCAGGGTAAAATACCTGTTTATAGTGCAAATGTTTTCACACCCTTTGGATATGTGGATAAATTACTCATTCAAGACTTTACTAGCCCGTCAGTTTTATGGGGCATAGACGGAGATTGGATGGTTAATTTTATACCCAAAGGTACCTCATTTTACCCTACAGATCATTGTGGCGTGCTGAGAGTAAAAGATGATACCAAAGTAAATGCAAAATATTTGGCTTATATATTGCAGAAGGAAGGTGAAGACTTAAAATTCTCAAGAACCAAACGTGCCTCAATTGATAGAATCCAGGGAATTAAAATACAAGCACCACCAATTATGGAACAACAAAAAGCCATTTCTGAAATAGAAAAACTAGAAACTGAAATTGTGAAGATTGAGAGTAACCTCTCAAAAATTTCCAAGCAAAAAGAAGAAATCCTCAATAAATATCTGTAGAACAAGATATTTGAGGGAGGGGCAATTCACCCCTTTTGTTCCCCTCTTGCCCCTCCCTCAAACAGAATAAGGAGTTTTTGATTTTGGGCATTCACCCCTAACCCCTCTGCCCAAAATCAAAAACGGAAAAAGAAATTTGAAAATTTTTAAAACAACCGACTATCGTCGGAAAAGAAAAGGAATACATCAGCTAACACGGCATAAGCGGCTACACTCCTCGTTCCTCGTCGTTTCGCCCATGTTGCACGGGTGTAGCCCGTCGGCTATTATACACCCGTGCAACATCGTATATGCCGAAACGTTAGTTGAAATTCAGAATTTCACATTTAAACACAACCTTATGAACTACAAGCACACTCAAATCGGTTACCTCATGCTGACTATTACGCTGGCCGTGGCGGTGCTTTTCGCATGGATTCACATACAAGCCGCCGCTGAGCCACCCTCGGTCGACTCCGGAACAAATCTTCTTGTTACTGCCACAATGGCGTTCATTGTGTTTATTCTTGCGTCTTTTGCATCGCTTCAAGTAGCCGTTAATGAAAAATATCTACAAATCAAATTCGGCTATGGAATTTATCGGAAAAAGTTTTTGCTTGATGATATAACGTCCGCTAAAACGGTAAAAAATCACTGGTATTATGGATGGGGAATACGAGGATGGTTGTGGCCAAAGATGTGCATTTACAACGTTTCCGGTTTCGATGCGGTTGAAATAAAACTGAAAAACGGCAAAACATATAGAATAGGTACGGATGAACCAAAAAAATTAGAACAGGCAATTCTACATTCAATTAAATAATTATGAATCACAGCCTCGCAAAACTCATAGAAGATCTAGAAGTCTCATTGTTACAACCTGAAGTGCGTAGATCAGCAGAGAAAATAAACGAACTATTGGCTGATGATTTTGTAGAATTTGGGATGTTCGGCAAGAGATATGCAAAACAGGATTTCATAGAGACTTTGCCAAATTCGGAAGAGGAAAAATTTGAAAAGTATATGGCTTCAGATTTCGAGGCCAAAGAAATCGCAGCAGATACAGTGCTACTGACATACAAGGCATCCATAGAATTCCTGAAAACAAATAAAAAGATTCTCACTCTACGCAGCTCTATTTGGCAAAAACGTGGCGATAACTGGCAGATGATTTTTCACCAAGGAACACCATGCACAGATTAATCCCCATCAACTCGACCGCGGACATTCCCGAGAAATATCGAGGAACGTCGATCGAGCTTCTTTTCGAATATCACAATCTCGACAAGAAACACGAGACGTACTCGAATGCGCAACTCTTGATCGGCATGTGTATGGACAATCGGAAGCACCTGCATATTCCAGATAATTTTGCGTTTATTTTGAGGGCGGGTGGAGCGAATCTTCGCTACAGTGAGTTCAAAGTTTCGTACGCGATTGCCGTGGGGAATATTCACACAATCGCACTTATGGGTCACACCAAATGCGCGATGGTAAATCTTATTAGTCGCAAAGAGCAATTCATCACCGGTCTTGCAGAAAATGCTGGATGGGAAAAAACCGCAGCAGAGGAACATTTCGATCACTTCGCACCAATGTTTGAAATTGGAAGCGAGGTTGATTTCATTCTCAGCGAGGTGAAACGCCTTCGCCTTCGCTATCCAAAAATTCTCGTCGCTCCCCTTTTATACAAGGTCGAAGACAATCGACTGTATCTTATTGATGAAAAGGGTTAAAAATAGATTTGGAAATTCAGCAACAGTTCGCAATTATCTTCGCCACAATTCATCAAAATCTGCAACAGAGAAATCTGTAATTTACGGCTTATTCAAGGTATAATCTAGCCATAGATTTCGTACATATTTTCACGTAGCGGCACGCAGTTTCAGTATCGACAAAAGGCCCGCAAAAATACCCGCCTATTTTTGTAACCTTTTTATTTTTATGGAAAATTTGCTCGATACGAGTGATTGGTCCGACGCACAACTCTTGTCTACCGCTGTGAGATATGGCGAAGAGGCGCGCAACTGGAGAAATAAATTCTTAGGACTATTACCGGAAATTCAGCGACGAAAGTTGTATGAGAAACAGGGCTGTCCATCGATCTTTGTCTTTGCATTTAAGATAGGCGGTGTGAGTGAGGAGCAAGTTAGAACAGTTCTCAACCTCGAACGGCGCTTTGAAGACAAGCCGGCGCTGCATAAAGCGCTCATTAGTGGTGAAGTAAGCGCAAACAAACTCGCGCGAGTAGCTTCAATTGCAACCATAGAAAATGCAGAAGAACTTACTAATCGCGCAAAGGTATTGCCGCAAAATGCACTGGAAACGTACGTGCGAGATGTAAAAATAGCACAATCAGGCGATTGCCAGAATACAGAAATATTTTCTCAAAGTCTGCGTGCGCAGACTTTTCAGCTCGCTCCGGAAGTCCAAGAAAAACTCGAAGAACTTCATCTCAAGGGCATCGACATCAATGAAATTATCCTCCGTGCAATCCAAGAACGTGAAGAAAGGATTGCGCAGGAAAAGGAGAATATTGCAGAGGAATGCGAAAAAACGAGTTCGCGCTACATCCCCGCACGCACGAGAAAAATCATCACCCAAGAACACGGCACCAAATGCTCCATCACAACCTGCAGCAACCCATCGCAAAACATCCACCACACCCAACGCTTCTCTATCTCCAAAACTCACGATCCTCACTATCTCGCACCACTTTGCAAAGGACATCATGTGTTGGCACACCTAGCAGATCAGGTATATGCAAGAAAAATAAGGAGAAACAGGTAAAAGGTCTGCGAGGACTCGTCGCTACTATTACCCACTACCCCTAGACTCCACGCCTAACTCGCGCTAGTATTTCGGGGCAAACCGTCGCACCAAAACGACCCATACTATAATCCCCCATTACCATGGCAGAAGTACCAGTACAGCTCGGAGACATCTCAGAAGGCGAGACAACACAGAAACCAGCAATGAAGATTGTCGTTGACCGTAAGCTCTGTATTGGCGCAGCACCATGCGTCGCAGTCGCACCAGGCGTATTCCAACTCGACGAAGAACAGGGAAAGGCTTACCTCGTCGATCCAGACTCAACAGACGAAGAGACTATCAAGATGGCAGCCGAGGCCTGCCCGGTTCTCGCCATCAAACTTTACAAAGAGGGAAAGCAGGTCTATCCGCAACAATAAGTGCGATATATTTGACAGTAAGATTCAGATGAGTTCCTTGGCTCTGAATCCCATGTTTTCACGACGAAAAAATTACACGAAAATACATATAGGCAAAGTCAATTCATAGTCGCAACTCCGTCTTCACATTTAACTCCAGTAGTGTATGCTTCTTTGATGTGCATATACTACCGGTAGTATGCTGAAATTTCGAATAGCACTACATATTCTAAGAGGAGCAAGAACAATGTGATACATTCCATTGATAAGAAACGGCCCCACTCCTAAGATAAAAACTACAAGAAGGCACGAACTTCTTCATCCGTTTGTACTGAATCTCGAACAGAGATTCGGTTTCATCCATTATTATTATTTCCCCCTTATCTCCCTCCCCTCATGGTCCAGACAAAAGATCCAGTCACCGACACCGGAGCGATTACCGCTACCGCTACTACTCCAGTTACTACATCAACAACTGAAACAGAGGTTATTACTTCACATGCCCGACCAGAGGCCACCGAAGTCAAAACACCTTCTATTATAAGTGTACGAAAACGTGACGGCACCATCTCGCCATTCGACCGAGATGCGATCGCACGAGCGGTAACCAAGGCCATGGAGACGACAAAAGAAGGAGGACGACGAGAATCCGACTACATCGCACGAAAAGTAGAATCTGAGCTCAAGAGAATTGGCAAGATCGTCAAAGACTTCATCCCAACGGTAGAAGGAATCCAGGACGTTGTCGAACGAGAGCTCATTATGGAGGAATTTCCAGCAACCGCAAAATCATACATCTTATATAGAGAGGAGCGAACACGTGCTCGTGAAAAACAGAGCGAGGTTCCAGAAGAAGTAAAAGCACTCGTCAATGAGGGAAAGAAATACTTCCGAAATCCCCTTTCTGAGTTCGTCTACTACCGAACATACTCACGATGGATGCCAAACGAAGGACGACGTGAAACCTGGATCGAGACCGTCGATCGTTATATCAATTTCATGAAGGAAAACCTCGGAGAAAAACTCACAGTGGCAGAATACACCGAGATTCGAGAAGCTATTCTCAAACAGGAAGTTATGCCTTCTATGCGCCTTCTTTGGGCTGCAGGAGATGCTGCACGAAAGTCCAACGTCGCTGGTTACAACTGCTCATACATTGCACCTTCATGCCTTCAGGACTTGGGTGAGATCATGTATCTCCTCATGTGTGGAACAGGAGTTGGTTACTCTGTCGAAAGTCAGAGCGCACAGTCACTTCCACAGATCAAAAAACAACAAGCAGGAAAAGAAATTGCAACACACACCGTTCTCGATAGTAAAGAAGGATGGGCCGATGCATACGTTCTCGGTCTTAACACTTGGTTCAGCGGTGGAGATATCAAGTTTGATTACTCTCAGCTTCGACCAGCAGGTGCGCGTCTCGAAACGATGGGTGGCAAAAGCTCAGGTCCAGAGCCACTTATCTCGCTCATCGACTTTTCACGACAGCGAATTATGAGGAAGCAGGGACGACGTCTCTCGAACCTCGACCTTCACGATATTATTTGTAAGATTGGTGAAGTCGTCGTTTCAGGTGGAGTTCGACGAAGTGCGCTTATCTCACTTTCAGATCTTGATGATCACGATCTCCGACATGCAAAAGACGGTCAGTTCTATCTCACCGACCCACAGCGAATGATGTCTAACAACTCAGCCGTCTATTGGGACAAGCCTTCAAACGCTGCCTTCCTCGACGAGTGGGTCTCACTCATGAAGGGTGGTTCTGGAGAACGTGGAATCTTCAACCGAGGATCACTCGCAAACCAGATCCCAGAGCGACGATGGAAGACGTTTGAAAAAGACATGGATACCTGCGGAACCAATCCATGCGGAGAAATTATTTTGAAATCAAAACAGTTCTGTAACCTCTCAGAGATCGTTGCTCGATCAGAAGATACAGAGGCATCACTTATGAAGAAGGCTCGACTCGCAGCCATCATCGGAACCTACCAGTCATCACTCACAAACTTTGGTTACCTTTCCAAGGAGTGGAAAGAAAACTGCGAAGGTGAACGACTTCTCGGAGTTTCTATTACCGGACAGTGGGACTGCAAAACGGTTCGCGATCCAGTCCTCATGGCAAAACTCAAGGACGAGGCAGTCAACGTCAACAAAGAATACGCCAAGCGATTTGGCATCAACCCTTCAGCATCAGTCACAGCAGTCAAACCATCAGGAACGGTTTCGCAACTCGTCGATGCGTCATCAGGAATGCACCCACGAAACTCACAGTACTACATCCGACGAATCCGAATTTCCGCTACAGACAGCCTTTTCAAGCTTATGCGAGATCAGGGAGTTCCATACCACCCAGAGGTCGGACAGTCTGCAGAAAATGCGGTGACGTATGTGTTGGAGTTCCCAGTAAAGGCTCCAGAAAAGTCGATCTACAAGAACGATCAGACGGCTCTCGAACAGCTCAACTACTGGAAGATGGTCAAGGAGGCTTACACCGAACACAACCCTTCAGTCACGATTTCTGTTGGAGAAGATGAGTGGATCAATGTTGCAAACTGGCTCTATGAAAACTGGGACATGATCGGAGGTCTCTCATTCCTTCCACGATCCAATCACGTCTACCGACTCGCTCCATATGAAGAAATTACTGAGGAGCAGTACGAGACGATGATGAAGAAGTTCCCAAAGGTCGACTTCTCAAAGATTGTTGCTTACGAACGAGAAGACCAGACACAGGGTTCGAAGGAGCTCGCTTGCGCCGGAGGCGCTTGCGAGATCAGCTAATACGCACACATTTTACCCATATCTCTATGGCACAAATAAAAAACATCAAGAAGCGCGATGGTCGCGTCGTTGAGTTCGACCAATCCAAAATTGCAGAGGCAATTTGGAAGGCTGCAGAAACTGTTGGCGGAACTGATCGAAATATTGCCGACAGAATTGCCAATCAGGTCACAGCCGTTATTGAAGTTTTTTTCAAAGGGCCAGACGAGATTCCAACCGTTGAACAGATCCAGGACCTCGTTGAGAAAATCTTGATCGAAGGAGGTCACGCCAAAACCGCAAAAGCTTACATCCTTTATAGGGCTAGACAGACGCAAGAACGCGAACAGACCGAATCAATTCTTGGCAAAGGAAATGCCGATGAGCGACTTAACTTTTCCAACAACGCTCTCGAAGTTCTCAAGCGACGATACTTATTACGAGACGAAAACGGCGAGATCAAAGAAACTCCACGACAACTTGTCGAACGAATTGCCAACAACATCGCTCTCGCTGATAAAAACTACGGAGCAAACGAAGAGCAGTATCAGGAAACCGCACGGAAATTTTATGACGTGATGGCAAGCCTCGAGTTCATGCCAAACACGCCAACGATTATGAACGCGGGAACGGAGATTCAGCAACTTTCAGCATGCTTCGTTTTACCAGTACCAGACTCAATCGAAGGGATTTTCGATGCACTCAAATATCAGGCCATCATTCACAAATCTGGTGGCGGAACGGGCTTCGCATTCTCACGCCTAAGACCATCGAACGACATGGTAAAGTCGACATCTGGCGTAGCATCCGGTCCGGTTTCTTTCATGAAAATCTTCGATGCCGCAACACAGCAGATCAAACAAGGAGGCAAGAGGCGCGGCGCGAACATGGGAATTCTTCGTGTTGATCATCCAGATGTTCTCGAGTTCATCACTGCCAAGGCAGACATGAAGACGCTCACGAACTTCAATATTTCTGTCGGCATCACCGCGAAATTCATGGAAGCTCTCAAGCGAGATACGACCTACGACCTCATCAATCCTCGAACAAAGACAGCTATCAAACAGCTCCGAGCTCGAGAGGTTTTCAATGTGATCATCAGCAACGCATGGCTCAACGGTGACCCGGGTCTCGTCTTCATCGACAACATGAACGCTACTAATCCCGTTCCTCATCTCGGTGAGATCGAGGCAACGAACCCATGTGGCGAGCAGGATCTCCTTGCATACGACTCATGTAATCTCGGATCAATCGCCGTCAACAAATTCATCCGTGCCGACAAGAAAGATTTCGACTGGGACCGTCTTCGAGAAGTCGTCGCAATAACAACGCACTTCCTCGACAACGTGATCGACATGAACAAATATCCAATTCCCCAGATCGAAGAGATGTCGAAAAACACTCGACGTATTGGACTTGGCGTCATGGGATTTGCAGACGCACTCTACCAACTCATGATTCCATACGACTCAGAAGAAGGCCTCAAAAAAGGCGAAGAGCTCATGAAATTCATCCGAGATATGTCGATCGAACAATCAGTTCAACTCGCAAAAACTCGTGGAACATTCGGCGCATACAAAGGTTCAACCTGGGAAAAACGCGGCATCAAAGTCCGCAACTCCTACATGACCACCGTCGCTCCAACAGGAACGATTGGTATGCTCGCAGAGGCCAGCGGAGGGCTCGAACCAAACTTCGCCATCTGTTTCATCAAGAACGTGATGGACGGAACTGAGCTCATTTATACCAACAGCTACTTCGAAGAAATCGCGAAAGAACGAGGCTTCTATTCAAAAGAACTCATGGCAGAAATTGCTAAAGCGGGAACGATTCAAGGATTCACCGAAGAAATTCCAGCAGAGATACGACGAGTCTTCGTCACAGCTCAAGACATCTCTCCAGAAAATCACATCCGCATGCAAGCAGCTTTTCAGAAACACGTCTGCGCTTCCGTTTCGAAGACGATCAACTTCTCAAACTCCGCATCAATGCAGGACGTCGAAAAGGCCTACATTCTCGCCTACGACCTCAATTGCAAAGGCGTGACGATTTACCGAGACGGCTCGAGAGACTCGCAGGTTCTCAACATCGGAAAGGTAAATAACACAGCGAAGTCGAAGACGGAGCTGCCTGCGCCCGTTCCCGTCCCAACCCCAATCGAACATCGTGCAGCCGAGTTCGTTCCCCCACCACCCGTTATGGTCAGTGCAACCAGCGCAGTGACGGCAAGATTGAATGATCTCGAAATCCAGTCGACACGTCCTCATCAAAAGATTAAATCGAAGGCCGAACTCATTGCGGACAAGGAGTGTCCTGAGTGCCAAGGCCAGGTTCAGATCGCTGAAGGATGCATGCTCTGTTTGAGCTGTGGGTTTTCAGCTTGCAGTGTCTAGTGAAATTGTCAGGATTCAGCTTTAATCGACAATTGCACTTTTTGCAAAACATGATACAATACCAAACCTTAGGCCTAAAAAGGCCTGAGTAATATTCCTCAACTTACCATGGCAAAAGGTCCAGAATCAGCACGAGCATTCGACACCGACACCGAAGATCCCGATCGAAAATTTGCGGACTCGCAGCTCGAGTCAGTATCCAAAGGGAAAAAAGATGCGAACACGATTATGGCCGAGAACCGAGAGTTCACGGGCATTTATAATGCAGCCCGCAAACAGCTGATGAGCAATGGAACCGTTTTGAGCGAAGAGGAGAAAAAAGCATTCCAAGAAAAACTCATGCTCGCGAACCAAGATCGAGATCCAAAAAAACTCGCAGCGATTGAAAAGAGTATTAACGAAACGATCAAGCTCACGCACCAACTCACGCAGGATTACTTCCAGGGCCTTGATAAAAACAAGGAACTCTTTGGTAAAGATAAGTCGCGCAACGTTGACACGCTCGAAGAGTACAAGAATCAGTTCCGCGAACAAAAAGTCGACAAGAAAAAGGAGTGGACGAATAAGCTTGGTGATGAGATTAAGTCGCTCCAGGAGTTGCGAAATCAGCTCATCAAGGTCGTCGGTGACAACAAGGAATCAAAGGCTTACTTCGATCAGTTCAACAAACTCCGACGTCACGAGAAGAAGGACTTCCTCAAGGAGCTCAAGACAAGCGTCGAGAGTTTTACCAAGGTCACCGAAACGCTTAAGAAATCTGGCCTGTATAGCGACGAAGAAATTAAGAGCTTGAGCGTTCGTTTCCGCGAGGCACCACTTGATCAACAGAAAAAAATGCTCGCAGAACTCGAAGAAGATGCGAAGAACGATTCGATCAAGTCGGTTCAAGATACTTTCAAAAAGTTCTCACCAGAGACACAGAAAAAATACGAAGTAGATCTCAAAAAAGCACGAGGACTCAAGGCAAAAAAAGAAGTTATCGAGAACATGAAAAAAGGCTTACGCGAGACACTTATCGCACTCTGGCAAGGTTCTAAATATCAGAGTCCAAAAGAAAAAAGCTTTATCGTTTCGAGTATCGGAAAGGAAGAGAAGCCAGAGATGCTCGAGATGTTTGTGAAGAGTTTAGGAGAGGTAGAAAAAACGCTCAAAGGTTTTGCGAAAGCATACGAGGGAACCCCGCCAAACGTTCAGGCACAGTACGACTTCTGGAATGCGGAATACGCCGACAAAGAAAAAATTGCGAAGGAGTGCGGCGAGCACATGGATAAAATTGGAAAGTGGAATAAGAAGCTTGATACTGCGATGAAAGACCGACTCATTGGAAAAGAAAGTGCTGGAAAATATAAGACGAAATTCGAAAAGCTCAACGTCAAAGAAAAGGAGCTTGTCCTCGGAAAATCAACACTCGACGATCCACGACGAAAAGATGTTCGTGATCGATTTGAGGCACTTCCAAAAGACATTCGCGACAAACACGAACACTTCTACGAGATGCGATTAAGAGATCGAACAAAGCTTGTTGAAGGCATCGAAGACAGCATGGAAAAGAGCGAAGACATGAAGGAAGCTTGGGGAGATAAGTTGAAAAAGATGGTAGCAAGTCACCTCCTCTCGCCTGATAGTGTTGGACCATACGAAGAGTGGTTTGCCGATTTGGATGTCGATGAAATGGAAGAAGCCATGGAAGACTCTGATCTTGATAATCCGCAGCGTGAAAAGGTTCTCGAGGTGTTCGGCGAACTTCCTGATGACGTAAGAAAGACGCACGAGGCGGCCTTCCACAAAGAAGATTTGACCGGTCGTATCGAAATGCTCAAGACACTTCTTCCAGATGGTGGCGCAGAACTTGAGCGAACACTTTCAAGTATGGAGGCAGCAACAGAGCTTACGAAAAATCTTCAGAAACAGACCAAACTCAACGCCTACCTCAATATGGCAAATGAGTTCCGTGACAAGAAAAACCAGCAGGCAGAGCTTGAAATGCGAGAAAAAGTTGCAAGACTTAATCCAGATGACGAGGCAAATACGGAACGTCTCGAAGAGCTTCGAATGCTTGAAAATCCAGATAGCCAGTTTATCGGAGATCTCCTTTCACACGTCAAAGATCAGGCCGGAATGGAGGAAGAGATTCAGGCAAATCACCTCTTGTTTGAGATCGCAGATCGCGCACACGCACACGAACTTCACACGAAGAAACAAGGCATGGAATCACGCGTCGCAAGTAATGATAATACCGAGTTCGGTGAACTTTCTGGAGAGTTATTTGATTACAGCGATGGCGAACAGATGCTCGATCGTGAGACCGGAAAGGCCAGGGACATGCAGATTTTTGATGAGAACGACCTCTTCCGAAACAAGAAAGTAGTCGATATTCGCGAACACCGAAAGCGCTTCAAAAAAGACGGAGAAAGATTTACCGACTCACCAGCACGACTTGGCCAGTATGACGTTCGAGATCACACAGGCAAGGAAATGAAGGGTGAAGAACTTATGCAGTACAAGCGCCGAAAGGCTACCGCATTTGCTGCGAAAATCTTGAGCATGGGAACGGAAGGTCAGATCACAGGAACTCCAAGCGATGAGGTTGTCGACGAGATGATGAAGGCCATCGACGAGTTCGATGACTTCAAGAACGCCGCGTAATACGGAAAACCACCGCACACAAAACATGATAGTAACTCATCACAAAACTACGAGCCATTTGCGGTACCTGAATATTTGAAAACGGCAGAATGGCGAACTGATGAAGGAGAAGAAAATAGAGGTCGATAAAAATCGTACCGAGGTGGCCAAGAAAAAGAGCGAAGGGAAAATAAATGAAGCTTAAGCCAAGAACGAGAGCTGCGAGTATCATACAAAACGGAATAAAAGGCACAAAAATAATGTTCGTCACAAGCCCGATCAAGGAGAATTGCTCGAAAGAAAAGAGTACGGGAAGTGTCGCAAGATAGACGGCAAATGTCATGAGAAATGGCTCCAAGAGAAGTTCGCGAATCCACGGAGAAAGAGTGGAAGGAATACGCGAAGTCATAATCGGGGCTATGTAGCAGACGCCAATCGTCGCAAGAAAGGAGAGTTGAAATCCCCTGTCTTCAACGAGCATAAAAGGTTTCCAAAGGAGCATGAAGATGGCGCTCCACAGGAGCGCCAAAAGAAGGTCTCGCTTACGTCCAACCGCCAACGCATACACTGAAAGAAAACCCATTATCGCCGCACGAAGAGCCGAGGCACTCAAGCCAACAAACAAGATAAACAAAACCAAAAACGCACCAACCGGCAAAGCCTTCCATCTTCGCGGTAGATAGGCGAACACCCCGATAATAAGATTCAAAACAATCGTGACATTATACCCAGAAACCGCAATCACATGCGTCAAACCGGTCGCGCGAACATCATCAATAATTGACCGACTCATCCCGCGACTTCCACCCGCCAGCACTCCAACCAGAAATCCCCCACTACTTCCCGGGAACAACTTTCCCATACGCGTAATCACCTCACGTCGCGCCTGGAAGACGAGCCCCGCAACTCCACGTGGATCTTCGACTCGAACCACTATCGCCTCTGGCATAGTCCATGTCGTGCCATCACGAGCCAACGCAACCTTCCCACGAACCGTCAGCAACTGCCCTCGCCACAATAACGGATATCTCGGCAATCCCACACGAATTACACCCATGCCAACATTCACATACGCCGAGCTCCCTTTTTCCATTTCGGATGGATCAGAATCAATCACGCCCGACAATGTCATCGATGCCTGACCCGTCTGCCCAACACCACTCGACAAAATAAGAAACCGAGAAAACCTCTCTCTCCCATGTTGCGCCAAATACAACCTCCCGTATCCAAGAAAAACCATAACGCAAATAACCAAAGCAACAAGCCATTTAAAAGGCCTCTTACTTTGATACCAAAAGAAACCGTAACTGCTCACCAAAACAATCCCACCGATAACCCAGCCAAAATAGCAGCCAATAATGCCACTCAAAAAAGCCAACAAAAATACTTCCAAATACGCAAAGATCATGCCAAGCATCGTATCAAAGAGACATGACCAACTTCTTACAAAAAGATTACATTTTATTAAACTATGAATACATGCTGTCAAAAACCATCAACAGAAGCCAAGAAATCGCTGTTACTTATTCTCAACAAGAGATACTTGCAAATCCGATACATCACTGAAAAAATGCACACATGATCAATGCAGGAATATTTCACCATCTCGTAGAGCTTCTCAAAAATATCGGATTTCGCGAAAAAGAATCACTCATTTATATCGCAATACTCAAGATGGGTCCGAGTTTCATAACGAACATTGCAAAAGCCGTGAAGCTTCCTCGATCAAGCACATACAACGTTATTATTGGCTTATTGAAGCGCGGAGCTCTCAAGCAGCTCAAAGAAGAGCATCATCCAAATCAAATATACCATCTCAAGTACGAAGCCATTCACCCAAGCATTTTTTTAAACTTTCTCAACTGTCGTCGAGACAGAATCAATCAACAAATACAGAACCTCAAAGAGGCACTGATCAAATTAGAAAATACCAAATAAAAAAGAGAGGATATTTCACCTCTCTTTTTTTTTATTCAATATGAAACAATAGTCTACTTCTTCGCTGGAGTTTTAACCGGTGTCTTAACAGGATCCGAAACACTATCCTCCGGAGGAATCTCTTCTCCATCGCCGAACATTCCAAACAAGTTAAATTCTGTAGAACCAACTGGTTCTTCAATCACAACTGGCTTACCGAAGTTTGAGTATGAGAGATCAAATGTAGCATCTGCCTTTCCTGCTGTCTTGCCATCATCACCAGTAATTTTATCAATTCGAGCGACAACCTTTACGCGATCAAGTACGAGTGTGTCCATTGAGATCCAGAAATCGATAGTTGCTTTTGAACTAGCGAAAATTTCCTGAAGACTCTTGAGATCAGTAGATGTCATTTCGGCACCCTGACTCTTGAAGAAACCTTCGAAGAATGCCTGTAGCTTTCCAACATCAACTTCTCCCGTGTAATGATAACTCTTAAGACCATTGACGGTATCAGTACCATCATAATCAAGACTCTTGAGGTAGCTAGAAGCAGCAAGCCAGTTATTCTGAATTTGGCTCATATATGACTGAGCTCCCTGGTCAGCAAGTTTTGCATACATGTCACCAGGAAGTGGAATCTTCCACCACTTAGCGAGAAGAGCGCTAACCTGATCCTTTGGAATCTGAGATTCTGGGCCAGTCAAATTGGCAATATTGACGAAGAAATTATTTTCTTTGTTTCGAATTTCGAGGTTAGTAACATATGTGTCCTGATCAACCTTTGCGTTGACGCCAATTTTTTCAGTAAACCCTGTACCGCCCTGGAATGGCTTGTTCTCGCTACCAGAAAGGCTAACACGAAGAGTTACATTCTGCGCCTTTCCTGTTGTATCTTTACCTAGCATGTTAAGTTCAAGCGTACCGGTATGGTCGTGTGATGACTGTGTGAAAAAATTTGTTAAGGCGGTCTGAACCATATCCTTCGCTTCTTTTGGTGGCTTTGGGGAAAACCAAGTACATCCAGAAGAAAGAGCGAGGGCTGCGATAAGGGCAACTGTCAGGGCTCGGCGTGGAGAATTCATAATCGAGAATAATTAAAATACAACGTCACTCATGGTATCACGCAGCATTCGCATGTCAATGAAGCAAACGAGGCACTGCCATATACAAAATAACTAGATCGGGTATAATCAAAAACGTACAAATATCCATTATTTCTTAAATATTTTGACATGGCACTCAAGGAACAACTTCAGCAAGATCTTATCGCAGCAATGAAGGGAAAGGACGAGGTCGCAACCTCAGCGATCAGGCTTCTCAAGGCAGCAATTATCAAGTTCGAAACGGCTGGCGAAAAGAAGGTCGCAACCGATGACGATATCATTCAACTCGCAGGAAAGGAGATGAAACAGCGCAAAGACTCAATCGAACAGTTTGAAAAAGGTGGTCGCCAAGAGCTCGCAGAAAAAGAAAAACTCGAGATGGCCGTCCTCGAAAAATATCTTCCTGCTCAACTTTCAGAAGAAGAAGTCCGGACAATCGTCGCCGAAGTTATCGCAGCAACAGGTGCATCAGGTAAGTCCGATCTTGGAAAGGTCATGGGCGCCCTCATGCCACGCACGAAGGGAAAAGCTGACGGTGGAATGGTGAATAGAATTGTTCAGGAACTTTTGAAGTAAAAATTCACAACAAAAAAGAGACCCAGGATTTGGGTCTCTTTTAAATATACTTTTAGAATCTCTAATTCGAGTTTCTGGCGAGAAATTAGTACATATCCGCCATACCTCCCATTCCACCCATACCACCAGCTGCGCCACCAGCTGTAGCTTCTTTTGGCTCAGGAAGTTCGACAACAGCCGCTTCCATAGTAAGGAAAGTAGCCGCGATAGAAACCGCATTCTGAAGCGCAGAACGAGTTACTTTCTTCGGGTCGATAATACCAGCCTTGATCATGTCGGTGTACTCACCCGTCATGACGTTGTAACCAATCGCCTCTTTTTCTGAGAGAACTTTGTTGACGACAACTTTGCCATCCTGACCAGCATTCTGAACGATGTGCATGAGTGGCTCCATGAGAGAAGCCTTTACCAACTCAACGCCCGTCTTCGTATCGCCTTCTGCCTGGATTGAGCTGAGCGCTCGAAGAGCATGTAACAACGCAACTCCACCACCTGGGACGATTCCCTCTTCAACAGCGGCCTTCGTTGCCTGGACAGCATCTTCAAGACGGTGCTTCTTTTCCTTGAGCTCAACTTCTGTTGCAGCACCAACCTTGATAACACCAACACCACCAGCAAGTTTTGCGAGACGTTCTGCAAATTTTTCTTTGTCGAAGTCTGATGTCGCCTTGTTCATGAGAACCTTGATTTCATCAATTCGAGCCTCGATGTCGGCCTTGTTCCCCTTTCCATCGATAATGATCGTCTTCTCTTTGTCAGCAACAACACGACCAGCACGACCGAGATCACTAAGGTCAGTGTCTTCAAGCTTGAGGCCAACTTCCTCGCTAATCACACGTCCACCGACGAGCGCTGCAATATCCCTGAGCATCTCTTTTCGTCGCTCACCAAATGCTGGAGCCTTCACCGCGAGAACACTGAATGCACCACGGAGTTTATTGAGCACGAGCGTAGCGAGTGCTTCACCGTCGATATCTTCAGCAATAATCACGAGCTCTTTCTTTCCGCCCTTGAGAACTTTTTCAATGACAGGAAGAATATCCTGAATCGAAGAAATTTTCTTATCGGTAAGAAGAACGTAGGCATCATCATATACTGCCTCCATTCGAGTTGGGTCAGTGACAAAATAAGCCGAGATATAGCCATTGTCGAACTGCATACCTTCGACGACCTCTTTTGTAAGACCCATCGTCTGAGCCTCTTCAACCGTAATAACTCCATCACTTCCAACCATAGAAAGAACATCAGCGATGAGATTTCCCATCTCCTCGTTCTGCGCAGAAACCGTTGCAACCTGTGCAATTTTTTCTCGTGAATCGCCGATCTTTACGGCCATCTTTTCAAGCTCATCAACCACAAGATTCATCGCAAGCTCCATGCCGGTTCGAAGTTGCATTGGATTTGCACCAGCCGTGATATTTCGAATTCCACCTTCAATCATCTTCCATGCGAGAAGTGTTGCGGTCGTTGTTCCATCACCAGCGATATCATTCGTCTTCGTTGCAGCCTGTTTTACAAGCTGTGCACCCATATTTTCATACGGATCCTTGAGTTCGATCTCCTTCGCAATCGTCACACCATCATGCGTAATAACAGCCGATCCATACTTCTTATCGAGACCAACATTTCGTCCTTTTGGACCAAGTGTAATACAAACCGTAGAAGCAAGTTTTCGGACACCAGCGAGCAATTTTGATCGCGCCTCATCTCCGAATAAAATTTGTTTTGCCATAGTAATATAAAAGTTAATTGAGAAATGAATAATTATTGAACGATCGCCAACACGTCACTCTGATTGAGAATGAGAAGATCCTTACCATCAATCTTCACCTCGCTTGGACCATACTTCGAAAAGAGAATCTTATCTCCTACCTTTACGTCCATCGCGAGTCGCTTACCATCATCAGTCATCTTTCCAGGACCAACAGCGACAACCTCGCCCATCTGCGGACGCTCCTTCGAAACAGTTGATGGAATATAAAGTCCGGACTGAGTTTGCGTCTCCTGTTCCTCAGCCTTTACGACGATATGATCGTCCGTTGGTTTGAGTGTAATGCTCATAAAAATAAGGGATTAAAGAATTAGGCGTATAAGGTAAATTAGCAGTTGGTATTTTAGAGTGCTAACTCATTTCGATCAAGAGAAAAAGACTGAACTACCCTGCGAAGAAGAAGTTAAACAAAGCTAAGGTAGAACTTTTTGCAAACTCAAAATTTATTGATACACTAGAACCAAGCAGTCTCAATGCTTAATGTGCAACTGTTGCACATTGCCTCATGTCAGAGGCTGGTGGAGCGGAACCTTGAGTCTACCCGGGAAGCAGGTCAAACTTCCATCTAACGCGTAGATTCACAAAAAGACGAAGAACATGACTCTTCGCCTTTTTGCTTTATACCGAGAGATGGTGGAACGAGCGGGAATCGAACCCGCAAAGAAAGGCGGTAACCCTTTCTTTATTCACCAGTAATTCGCCCCATGCCTCTCTCTCGGCATAACAAATCATATCAATCCAACCTTACGAAAATATTTCAAAAACCTAACAAATTCCTAATAAAAAGATGAAACTCCGAGATATCTATCAAAGATATTCAAAATAAATATAATAACGTATTATACCTCCATGAACCGAAAAAATGTCATTTTGTGGACCTTGTACGACTTCGCGAATTCAATCTCAACGATTGTATTTTTTCTCTATTTTTCACAGTGGCTCGTCATTGATCACGGAGTCTCTGATTTTGCGTACAACATGCTCTTTACGATTGGATCCATACTACTTCTTATGACCGCGCCGGTGCTTGGAAGTATTGCAGACAAAACCTATCGTGAACAAAAGTATCTCAATAGGATCACTGTTTTTACATTTATATTTTTTGTACTCACTGCCCTCACAACACTCTTCTTCACAGGAAGTGTACTACTAGCTGCATTCTTTTTCCTCATATCGAACTACCTCTACCAATTCTCTTTCGTTTTTTATAACGCGCTTCTTGAAAAAATTGCACCTCCGGAAAAGTGCGGAACCATATCTGGCATCGGCCAGGCGGCAAACTGGATTGGCCAGATCGTTGGTCTCGTCGTAACTATTCCACTGGCTTCTGGGGCCATATATCTCTTCGGAGCGCCTGGCCGAGCTCAAACTTTTCTCCCAGCTAGCATCATCTTCTTCTTCCTTTCGCTTCCAATGCTCCTCTGGTTCAAACTTCCAAAACGAGAAACTCCAATCACAGATATCACAACGATTAGCTACGCTCAAGAGTACAAATCCCAATGGCGTCAGTTCAAAGATCTCATCAAAGAGCCAAATATGAGATATTTTCTCCTCTCATACTTTTTCTTCAACGACGCGATTCTCACCGCATCCAATAACTTCCCTATTTATCTCGAAAAAGTTTTTGCCGTCACGGACAGCACTAAATCTCTCCTTCTCATCGGAATTTTAGTTACCTCGGCAGTTGGGGCACTTGTCTCAGGATGGGCTTCAGATCGCATCGGCACCAAAACATCCCTCATGATTATCCTTGGAAGTTGGGCCATTATCTTTCCACTCATGGGCCTAACCAATAGTTTTGCATTTTTTGTCGTGCTCGCCATTCTCATGGGCTTCTTCTTCGGCGCCACCTGGACCGTCACTCGAACTGCCATGGTTGCTCTCTGTCCAAAAGACAAACTTAACTTTGGTTTTAGTTTTTATACCATTGCAGAACGCATTTCAACACTCATCGGCCCACTTACCTGGGGTCTTATCACAATGCTACTCGCCAATACCGGAAGTATGCGTTATCGAGTCGCCATCATCGCTATGGGTGGTTTTGCCGCAATAGGATCAGTTATTTTGAGCAAAGCAAAAATACGAGAAACGACCAAGTAGGTCATCTTTTCCAATCTACGAAATAAAATCCCTGCTCTACAAAAGCGTCGGCGTATTCAACTTGCCACTCATACACAGCTGAAGCGTGTACATCAAATCTTCGTTCTGTTCGCTCGCGGGTTTTTGCGACTCACTCGTGTGAAGCCAGTTAATGTATCCCCTGTCCATTCCGCGAACTTCATCGAACGTTTTGCCCTTGTACTTACCAAAGGCGAAGACATTCAAAGGAACGGGAACGTAGGTTAGCTCAAGCATTTTTGAAATAACGTCATCATCTGTCTCACAACCAAACTTCTCACGAACAACACTAACCAAGTGATAGAATAACGCCTCAAGCACAAGGACATCCCCTACCGCATCATGCGCACGAACTTCGACCGTATTCAGATGCAAGAAATATCGGAGGTACTGCAAATTATACTGCTCACTCGTAATCAAATGTTTTGCAACACGAAGGGTATCGATGTACGTCGTAATTTCCACGCCTTCATTTTTCAAAATACCAACATCAAAAGGCGCATTGTGCGCGACACAAATAGTGTCGGACAATAACGTAACCAACGCGGTCTGCTGCTGACTTCCGATAAAAACCTGCTTATCAGCAACCATCTCATTGGTAATATGATGGACCGCCATCGAGCCATACGAAATCTCAATAGGTGGCTTGAAGTAGGCACTCACCTCTTCTCCAGTAAGTGCATTTTTATAGGCAAGCTGAACGAGTCGAGCGTCGGCTCCAATATCAGTTGTCTCGGTATCAAGAAAGAGAGCTCGCATAAAGAAATCTTAGAAAATCAAAACAGCATTCCTTTATTAATCCGCCGTAGCATCCCGTCGAATCTCGCGAATGACGTTGACCTTGATTGGATTTGGGTGCTGGAAGTCACGTTCGATCTTGCGTGCGACGTCATGTGACAAGCGCTTGCTGCCCAAGTCATCGAGATCATCAGCATTTACGAAGATACGAACTTCATTACCAGCCTGAAGAGCATATGCCTTCTTCACACCACCAAACGACATACAGAGATTTTCAAGTTCCTGCATACGTCGGATAAAGGTATCGAGATTTTCTTTTGATGCACCTGGTCGAGCGTTGCTAATAAGGTTTGCGGCCTCAACGAGCATGGCCTCAACAGTCTTTGGCTCAATCTCTCCATCATGAGCCTCGATCGCGTGAACGACATCAGGAGCAAGACCAAACTTCTTCGCGATCTCGGCTCCAATCTTCACGTGATTTCCCTGAATCTCATGATCAACAGCTTTTCCAATATCATGGAGAAGACCCGCCTTCTTACAAACGTTCACATCAGCACCAAGTTCCGCAGCAAGCGCGCCTGCGAGAACAGCAACTTCCATTGAGTGCTTGAGAACATTCTGTCCGTAACTAATTCGGAACTTGAGACGTCCAAGTAACTTCACGAGATTTGGGTGAAGACCCGTAACACCAGCCTCGAAGACCGCCTTCTCACCAAGTTCTTTAATAATATTATTCACATCTTCTTTTACTTTTTCATAGGTCTCTTCGATGCGAGCTGGATGAATACGACCATCAACAATCAATCGCTCCAATGTCATCTTCGCAATATATCGTCGAATCATATCGAAACCACTAATCACGATCGAACCTGGCGTATCATCAACGATAACATCGATTCCCGTAATCTGTTCAAACGTATTAATATTTCGTCCTTCACGTCCGATAATTCGACCCTTAAGGTCATCACTCGGCAAGTTCACGATCGTCACGGTAGACTCAGCAGTCACATCGGCCGCCACACGCTGAATCGCATCAGCAATCATATAACGTGCTCGCTCACCTGCTTTTTCCTTGAGTTCTTTCTCAGCCTTTTCCATCTGAATCAAAAGATCACCCTTCGCCTCTTCTTCAACCTGCTTGAGAAGAATCTCCTTCGCCTGCTCTGGAGTAAGCGCTGCAATTTTCTGAAGCTGTGTTGCCTGAGCGTTGTACATCTTCTCGATCTCTTCACGAAGAGTCTTCACTGACTGAGCCTTGTGTTCAAGGTCAGCTTTCATTTTTTCAGACTCATCGAGCTTCTTGTCGAGAGTTTCCTCTTTTTTTGTGAGACGCTCTTCCATCTTTTCAAGCTGTTCGTGCTTGGATCGCTCCTCACGCTTAAGCTCTTCCTGCATCTTGAGAGACTCATTTTTCGCCTCCATAACCATCTCCTTCGCCTTCAAATTAGCTTCATCAACAAGACGCTGAGTCTGTTCCATGACCTCGCGATCTCGCTTGCTAAGAAAAACTTTCCGAATGCTGTAACCAGCCGCAGCTCCAATTGCGAGGCCGACGAGGCCAAGCAAGAATGATAATGTACTCATAGGGTAT
>JBAYUX010000010.1:0-27951 GCA_041674865.1 Candidatus Altimarinota bacterium | reverse complement strand
TACCTTTCCTGAAAGTTTCTGAGCAACTCCCATCATCAGATCTTCAATCCGATTCTCAAATAACATCCGCTCCTGAACGGTATGTTTTTGTACTTCTGATTGTGGATCGTGGTCGCCTGGGATGTTCATTTGTACTTTAATTTAGCAATAATAAGAGACAAAACCAGAATTGTCTCTATGGTATTTGTAATAATTATTGGCATTTCGTTAATACCGATTCCGTAAATAAAGTAGAGCAGAAGCCCGATCAATAATATAATTGTCCAGCCCAATGATATGTCTTTTGTAGACTTGGTTTTCCAGGCTTGTATCACCTGTGGAATGAGTGAGACGGCGACGATGAAGCCTGAGATGTAGCCGATGAGTTGGATGGAATTCATAATTGCATTATTGCTGGATTTCATTATACAGATTCCTGAATGTTTCAAAACTCCTCGTTCCAATCTCAAATTCCTCCACCTTCCCAAATCCCCAACCCGCTCGAATAAACTCCATGCCCGCCTCACGAGCCGCCTTCTGATCACCCACCGTGTCGCCGATATACGTCGTCCCCTCCAACCCAAACTTCGCCTTCATATTCTTCAACATCTCACCCTTCGGCACTCCCGACATCCCGTGACAATCAAACGCCGTCACCACCTCTCTCAGCCCCGAAAACTCCAAAAAGCTCTCCATATACCAATCCTGACAGTTACTCACCAGAAACACCTGCCGGCTCAATGCCAGCTCCCGAATACTCTCCAACGCCCCCGGATAAAACGTCCCACCCATCTCCTTGATCGCCTCAATCTCACACTCATCCAACTTCTCCTCCAACCCCGGATACTTCTCGCACAACCCCGGCATCAATATCTCAATACACGTCCTGTTCGGATTCCCCGCCACACTCGAATTCTGCTCAGCCGTGATGATCTGATCAATATTAAAATCTTTGAGCGCCTTACTCCAACCTTTTGCCGTTGCCGGTGAAGCGTTCCAAAGGGTGCCGTCGATGTCGAAGATTAAGTATGGATTTTCCATTTTTCTAACAAATTTATATTGTGCCCCTGTGGTTCTTGTTCTTTCTTTTCAATTTTATTAATTCTCATTACTACTGGAATTTGTGCAATTAGTCCTGCCAAAATGCAGGTTCCAGTTGCTAGACTAGGTATTGAGTCAGCAGAAACTTTATCTAAATATGCAATAGTTTTTTCAACTGCAAGGAGGTCATTGTTGTTTATCAACCTATGTAAAAAATAATTATGAAGCTGTGAGATAATAGTTGGAGATATATCTGAAGGCCTTTGGCTTGCAATGGTTAAGAATGTACCAAATTTTCTTCCTTCTTTTATAACTTCTTCGAAAGTTTCTAATCGATAATCTTTCCATTGTTCAGCTTCGCGATCAGAATTTTGAGAAAGAATATTATGCGCTTCGTCAATTATAATATGAAGAGAGTGATTTTTATTATTATTCCTTTTCTTTTCATCATAAAGCTCTTTTACTAAAAGCATTGGTATCATTTTTCTAATATCTAAATTTACATCCTTTAATGATACGATTGTAAAATTTTTCGGCATACTACTGTCATTCTTTACAGTTAAAACTTTCTCTAAATCAAAGACTCTTTTATCCAGTCTCTTAATTAAAGGGGCGAGATGGTCTTTATTTGAAAAACCTCGAATTATATCATCGTAATATTTTATTATTATTCTTAATCCAAATTTTCTAATTATTGAAAGATTGTTGATATCAATATCTGTAAATCCATCTGTTTGAGCTTTAATTAAGTCATTAAACTCTTGACTACCGGCAAAACGCTTAACCCCGACCTGCTCGATATGAAAAGTAATATTTTCATTCCCGCCCGCCAAATTACTTGTAAAATATCTCGCTGAGTTTTTTAGAGATTCGCAATTTAGAAAATTCCCAATTTCACTAATCAAATCTACAGTTATACCTCGATCGACATTCTTTCCGCTTACGGATGTGGCTGCAATAATCTTATCGTAAATTAGTTTTTGAAAACTTACATTATCAGCAAGATGATCGTTAATATAACTATCTTTAATCGCTCGATCTATAAATGGTTTTTGAGTTTTTTCGGTTGCAGATAAAAAAATCGACCAAAATACAGGATCTTCTAGTGTAGATTTTCGAATGGGAAATTTTTCTTTATCCTTGATATCCTCAATTTTTTTGCCGGTTGTCAGTTCGTAAATATTTTTATACTTATCATCAATAATCACATTTTTATTTAAATACTTATTCGTACTTTTATTTACTTCTCCGATATACTCTCCGTTAAAGTCAATTAATATGAATTTTGCATTTTTTTGAAAATTGATATTGTCTTTATAGATATCAAATAATTCTTTATAAATCTTTGCTAACGTATATGATTTTCCGCTTCCCGTATTGCCAAATATACCTATATGGCTAGCAAATAAGCTATTGATTCCCAATTTTATCTTTTGTCCGCTATCATATTCCAAACTACCAATTTCCACTGCCGCATCATCACTTCTAGTAAAGTCATGGATTTTATTAAACTCCGCTTTGGATAACAAATAACAGGTATTTTCTATTAACGGAAGATCCTTGATTCCTCTATTGAACACTCCGTTCAAGATGAACCCTAAGATTTTAATATTTAAAATTCTATGTATTCTTTCCTTATTGCTTGAGTATGGCGATTGAAGAAAAGCTCTGTCTTCTATCACTGATTCGCCTTCGATTTTTCCTATTAACTCCTCGAATCCTTTCGAAATTTTAACATAGCCACCAACTGAAATATTTTGGATCAACTCCCCATTATATAATACTGAAGATGTATTTTTTCCCTTATCAACCTTTACTTTTACGGATTGGCCAAAAATTTCTATGACTTTCCCAATTCTAAAAATTGAGCCTGAACTCATATATGCTTTTGCATTTGGAATCAAATCGACCATAGACATTGAATTATGCTTTTTCTATTTCTACTAGTTCCGCGATATCCTCAGTCTTGTCATGGTTAACCGGATCGATTTTGTGGAAATAATTTTCAATTATAGCCTTAAAATCATTTTGTTTAGCTATCTCTGGATATACGATTTCTATATTTTTGTTTTTCGCCTCCCTTTTTAAACCATCATATATAATATCTGGGGTTACCACGTAGCTAAAAATATAGATTTTTAGCGTTGGATTAGCGTTGGCAACACGTAGTGTAAGATCGTGAATATGCTTATCTCGAAATGAAAAGCCTAAGACGAACAAGACGCTACCTTCTTTTTCTAGTTCATTTGAATAAATTCTTAATAAATCATAGTAATATTCATTCAATAAAGTATCTTCAATTTTCTTTTTTGTAGGATTAACTATCATTAATTCATTATACTTCCCTTCAAATGAGGCATCGCTGATGTTTTTTTGCAATTCTTCAATTGCGCTTAAATTACCATCTAGATAAACACTCCCATCTGTTTTTATCCATGAAATTGAGCCATGAATTTTCATTATATTAAATACTGGTATCTCGGATGTATTTTCATAATGTGAACTTTTCTTAAAATAAGATTTATTAAAATTTCCAATATCATATTTTGACTTAAATCTTCCGTGGAAGCCATCATTGAATTCTACTCCAATATTCTCAAGTGCCTTTTCTGAAAATATATCAATGTTTGTTGTAAATATGTTTACTTGCTTCGTTAGTATGGGACTTTCTCTTCTTAGCACTATATGATTAATTGTTTTGTAAAAGATTTCATAATTTTCCAGTACCTCATCTTTATCTGGAGTATTTATTTCTTTTACGATTTTCAGGTTGCCGGCTATTGATTTCTCAAAATATTCTTTTTTTAATTTAAGCACTTCGGGGATATTTTTTTTCTCTTCGGCAACCGTTAGCCTTTCTTCAATATCACTCAATATAGCTAAAAATGGCATAGATATGCCTGATCCAATCAAAAAATTAATGTTTGCACTAGTTATGGTTTTCTTGATATTTTCTATTAACATTTCAAATGTTATTTGTGATTTTATATATAGCCAATTTCAAAAACTATTAAAAGTTACTAAGTTTTAATTTCTTCGATGTACTTTTCAAATTCATTTAATTTCCCAGTAAATTCTCGGTCTGTTTTTACCGTGAAGGATTGTAGCTCCCTATTGTTGTAAAAATCTTTTATAACATAACCTGTTGCAACATTGGTGGGGCCATCGTATAAACCTTTCCCTTCTACATATACGCATGTATTTAGCTTATTACTAAAGAATATTTCTTCAAGTTCAAATGTCCATGAATGAGATGGACTAGGGTTTTCAGCAATAGAATTTTCGTATTCAATTTGGCTTTTGACTGTATCTTTATATGCAATACACCTTGATTCTTTTTCGGCTAGAGTCTGTGTGGACTTACATCCAGTTAGCAAAACTGCTGCTATTAAAACTAATAATCTTTTTTTCATGAAACTTTTGTAAAAAATATCTATATCGTCAGCCCCTTCCCTCCAAACCACTCCACCAAATCATCGATAGCCACGCGTTCCTGAGCCATGGTGTCACGATCTCGAACTGTTACCTTCTTATCTTCGACGGTGTCGAAGTCGACGGTGATGCAGTACGGGGTGCCGATCTCATCCTGACGGCGGTAGCGCTTTCCGATGGAGCCGGTTTCGTCGTACTGGCACATCCATTGCTTTTTTAACTTCATGGCGATGTCGTGGCCGATGGAGGAGAGGGGTTCTTTTTTGGAGAGAGGGAGGACGGCCATTTTGATGGGAGCGAGTTTGCGTGGGAGGCGGAGGATGAATTCGGTTTGGTGGACGGAGTCTTCTTCGCCAGAGCGGGCGTCGAGTTCTTCGAAGGCGGAGCAGAGAACGACGAGAAGTGTTCGGTTGAGACCCCAGGTTGGTTCGACGACGTGTGGCATGTAAACATCATTCGTGACAGGATCACGATATTGGAGGTCTTGTTTTGAGGCGGCGGTGTGTGCCTGAAGGTCGAAGTCGGTGCGGTATGCGATACCGTAGAGCTCTTTCTGACCGAATGGGAAGAGGTACTCGGTGTCGACGGAACGTTTGCTGTAGTGGGCGCGGTCTTCGGCGGCGATTTCGTGGAAGACGAGATTCTCTGGTTTGGCACCAATAGCTGTGAGCCAGCTCTTCTGTTGATCGAGCCAGTACTCAAACCACTTTTCCCATTCATTTGGGTGGACGAAGAATTCGATCTCCATCTGTTCGAACTCACGAGTTCGGAAGATGAAGTTACCTGGAGTGATTTCGTTTCGGAAGGCGTGACCGATCTGTGCGATACCAAATGGAATGCGTGATCGTGATGTCTCTTGAATCGTCTTGAAGTCGACGAACATACCCTGAGCGGTTTCTGGACGAAGGTAGACAGTATTCTCAGCGTCTGCTGTTGGACCAAGGTGTGTCTGGAACATCATGTTGAACTGTTTCGGTGCGGTGAGCTCGTTGCCCTTTGGAGATTTGAGATTGAGTTCTGCAACCTTGGCGACCATGTCATCAAAAGACATGCCGTTGACGTTGACTCCTTTTTCTTCGAGGAGGTGGTCGAGACGGAAACGTTCGTTTGTTTTTTTATCTTCGACAAGCGGATCGTTGAAGTTGGCGACGTGGCCTGATGCCTGCCAAACTTTTGGATTCATAATGAGAGCGGCATCGAGACCGACGACGTCATCACGTTCCTGGACGAAGGTTTTCCACCAGAGTTTTTTGATGTTGTTCTTGAGTTCGACACCGAGAGGTCCGTAGTCCCATGAGTTAGCGAGACCACCGTAGATATCTGAGCCGGGGAAGATGAATCCCCTTCTTTTACAGAGAGAGACGAGTTTTTCCATGATTTCTGATCCTGGGGCTTGTGGCTTTGCCATTGTAATGAGTTAGTTATGGTTTTTTTCGAGCGTAAACGTGGCTGGGCCGTCGTTCTGCAGGGAAACTACCATATGTGCGCCGAACTTTCCAGTTTGGACGGGGATATTTTTGTCTTTGAGGAGCTTTACGAAGGATTCGTAGAGTGGTTCGGCGATCTCTGGACGGGCGGCGTCGAAGAAGTCTGGGCGTCTTCCTTTGTCACAACCGCCGTAGAGGGTGAACTGGGAGACGATGAGGAGCTCGAATTTTGCGTCGATGACTGAGAGGTCGAACTCTTGGTTTTCACGCGGGAAGAGTCGGAGATTGGCTACTTTTTCTGCGAGGAAGATTGCCTCCTCCATCGTGTCGGTTGGTTTGACGCCGACGAAGACGAGAAGACCTCTTTTGATTTCGGAGATGATTTCGTTGTCGACGGAGACTTGTGCAGCGTTCACGCGCTGGATGAGAACTTTCATAATGACGTGGTTAGATGTGTTGAGATCGTTTGTATGGGAATCGTACCGCAGTTTATTTCTTTTTCATATATTTGTTATCTTCTGTCCAAGTGAGCGGGCAGTTTTTTGATATGGCGTTTTTCTTTTGCTGATCGATGAAAGTTACGGTTAGTGAGTGATGCCTATTTGACGATCGTGTGAAATTTTTCAAAATGAAGTTCTATTTATTTGTTTTTGTTACCCCTACTTTTTATGCAGGCTATACTTTTTAGTTCGAATCCTCACGAGTGCATTCCGCTTATTTCTGGCATGCGAAGTGAAAATATTTTTGTTGATGCTGTTGAGGGAATAGATGCGGAGTATAAAAATCAGCTCCTTTCTGGCACGCACTTTTTCTTTTTTCATCATGAGATTCGCGCGGATGATTTTTTGTTTTTGCAGCTTGTTCGCTGTATCAAGCCAGCCGCGGTCACTATCCTTCTCGATCCACTTTCTGCAGATGGTTTGGAACAGGTTGATATTGCCTTTGCTAAGCCATATTCGTATGCGGTGATGGCGATTTATATGCAGCGAAAACTTCTCGAAAAACGTGAGCGATTTTTTCCGAGAGAGATTCGAGTTGGCGGTTTGACACTCGACGTTCAGAAACGAACACTTTCGAGTAGCTGCACCACCATTTCACTTAAAAACCGTGAATTTGCGCTCCTGCAATACTTCTTTGTGAATCGCGGGAAGATTCTTTCACGGTCAGACATTCTTGAGTGCGTGTGGGATCGGAACACTTCGATGACGACAAATACGATAGATGTTCACGTGAGCCGTTTACGAAAAAAATTGGAATTATGTGACGCTGATCGCTATTTACAAACAGTACCTTGTGTTGGGTATGTTTGGAGTTGTGATGCTATGTAATATTTTACTTTTTCCACAATACCATTTCCTTTTCACCTTGCGAAAATATTCTATAATTTCAGAGTCTTCTAACGACTTACCACTTCACTCTCACATGCTATGGAACCAGTCAATCAACAAGTACGAGATGTCTTTTCTAAAGTCCCTGAAGTTGTAGCTCAACTCTTGCGCCTTCTTTCTCCTAAAGAACGAATGGTTATTGAGCGACGTTACAATCTCGACCACACGAAACGTGCGACTCTTGAAGAAATCGGTAAACATTTTAAAGTTACACGTGAACGTATTCGCCAGATTGAGAAGAGTGCATTGCAGAAACTTCGACGAAATGTCTTCACAACTCCACTCTCATCTCTCTATACGATTGCTACAGAAGTGATCATTGAGAATGGTGGCGTGATGCGACAAGATTTGTTCTTCAATGAACTTGTTCAGAAGATTATGAATGGTGGAAGTGCTGATGTTGACTCACTTTCTCTCGCTTTTGAGCTCGATTCTGCCTATGTCGTTGTTGGAAATACGATCAAGCTTCACCCATATATCCGTCTTCAGCATATTTCTGATGATTCTATCGTTGAGTTGTGCGAGGCGTCAGCTCGTGTTCTTGATGAAAAGGGTGATGTTGCTCCAAAGGCCGATCACGTCAAAGAGCTTTTTGGTATTTATCAGACAAAGGCAAACGTCTCTCCTGTATTTATCGAGTCTTCACTTCACTTGGATAAGAATATCAAGGTTCTTCCTGAAGGATACGGACTTTTCAGCTGGAGACATATTCACCCACGAACACTTCGAGACAAAATTTTCTTCATTCTTCGCACGAACAACAAGCCAATGCACTTCGTTGATATTGCAAACAAAATCATCGACATGCACTTCGATGGCAAGCGTGTGAATCTTCAGGCCGTTCATAATGAACTTATTCGTTGCGGTGATTTCGTTCTTATTGGACGAGGTATCTACGCTCTCAAAGAGTGGGGCTACCAGTCTGGAACTGTTATGGATGTTATCGAATCAATTCTTCGACAGCATGGAGAACTCGAGCAGGAAGATATCGTCAAATCTGTTCTCGAACGACGACAGGTTAAGCGTATTACGATCTTGCTTGCGTTGAAAAATAACGACAAGTTTGTACGTATCGGTCGTAAGCGATATAAGCTCGCTACAAAGTAATTAGAGATTAATTACTGATCCCGGCTGAGCGGCTGCATCTTGCTTGAGCGTTTCTGCGCTCTGTTTGATCTGGTCTTCCGTTTCGTCTCGGACGAGTTTTTCGAAGGCACTTTTTGATTTCTCGTAGAGGGATTTTATCGTGCTGTCTTTTGAATTAATGTGAAGAACTTCTTCGGCGACCTGCATCGCCTTTTCATATTTTCCAATCTGGTAGAGCATTTTTGCGTTCTCAGTTGCGCGGAGAATAAACTCTCGCTTCTCGTCGATTTGTGCGTCGAGAAGTTTTTGTCGGTAGGTTCGGAGAAGATCTGCGAGGAGTTCTGAGTCTTTGTCGATATCGAGAAGTTGGTGGAGGAAGTTCACGATGTCTTCGTATTTTTCACTTTCGAAGAGGGATTTTTTTTCTTGGATTTTGGATTGGATGATGCGCGCGCGGAAACGTGTGTGCAGTTTTCGGATGTCTGCGTCGCGCGCGGCCTCTCCCGCATTTTTCTGCATTTTCTCAATCAATTCCGTATATTTCTTTTCCGCAAAGAGCTGTTCAAGCTCTGTTTCATATGCTCCAGTCCTCTTTGATTTCTGTGAGTTGTAGGCACCTCGGTACATTGCCTGTGCGTCAGCAAGAGCCTTCTCGATCTTCTCGTAGTGCGGTGCGTATCGATAGAGTTCGGTGAGTTGTTTGACGAGTTCGTCATAGGCGCCCTGCTCCCAGAGAGGCTTGAGTGCTTCGATTCGGTCGTCAATCGTATGAATATTGAAGTTCTCGATCATATCCTGTGTCTTCTTGCGAAGCGCGAGTCCACGGTCATTTTCCGGATCATTTTCAAGAACCTTCATGCAGAGCGTGTAGGCATCTTTCAACTTTCCTTCTGCGAGAAGGGCTTCAGCACGGTCGAGATATTGATTGAAGATCTCTTGAATGTCTGGCATGCGTTTGGCTTGAGAAATAGTGAGAGGTTTTTTTACTTCTCACTATTATATCATATTTTTAGCTTTACTGCCACTCGCCTATTTTGCCATTTTTTCGAGGGAGACCTTGTGCTCCTTTAGCTTTACGAGGGCCTCTTCGTGATGAGCCGCGTCCTGCTTCGCCTGGTCGACAATCTCTTTCTTAGCGTTGGCCATGAAGGCCTTGTTCTGTAGACGTGAGTTCACTCCAGCAAGTTGTTTCTCATGTTCCTCCATCTCCTTCTTCACTCGTTCGAGTTCCTTTTGAAGATCGAAGATCTGTTCAAGTGGAAGATAAGACTCGATACCACCGGAAATAACGCTCAAGGATTTTTCTGGTTTTGGACCCTTTTTCTCGATCGTAATTTCTTCGAGGTTAGCGAGACGCATAATCGCCTGCTTTTTCTCGATGAGAAGTGGTGTGAGTGTTCCGCCGTACATAATCGCACGAAGTTTTTTGGCTGGATCGATCTTGTACTCACCACGCATCTTGCGGATATCTCCGATTGCTATGTGAATCTTTTCGATCTTCTTTGAGTCGGCTGTGAAGATGAGTGCTGCGTCATATTTCGGCCAAGACTGTTCCATGATAAATCCTTCGCTTCCTGTTTTCTCCCAAAGTGCCTCGGTCATGTATGGAACAAATGGGTGGAGAAGTTTGAGTGTCTCGCGAAGAACGTGAAGCAATACGGCTGAGTTTTTGTGTTCACCCTTGGAGAATTCGATGTACCAGTCGGCCATTTCGCTCCAGAGGAAGTCATAAATCTGCGTTCCTGCTTCTGAGAAGTTGTACTCCTCGATGAGTTTTGTAGCGTTCTTGATGACCTTTTGAAGTCGTGTAAGAATCCACTTGTCGGCGGTTGTTTTGATGAGTTTCTTGGTGAACTTCGTTGCTCGCTCTTCTGCGGTTGTGTTGAGAAGAATGAATCGTGAGATGTTCCAAATCTTGTTTACGAAGTTTCGGTAGCCGGCAATTTTTTCTTCATAGAGACGAATATCATTTCCTGGTCCACCCCCAATAACCATACTGAGACGGAGTGCGTCTGCGCCGTATTTCGAAATCATATCGAGCGGATCGATGCATGTTTCTGGCTTAGACTTGCTCATCTTTTCACCATTACGTGTCCGGACGAGACCGTGTAAATATACCGTGTTAAATGGAACTTCATTGAGCGTATATGTCGTCATGATGATCATACGAGCAACCCAGAAGAAGAGAATGTCGTATCCTGTTTCAAGAACGGATGTTGGGTGGAAGTATTCGAGTTCCTTTGTTTTCTTTGGCCAGCCAAGTGTCGAGAAGGTCCACAAACCAGATGAAAACCAGGTATCGAGGACGTCTGGATCTTGTGTGAGTTCTGAGGCCTTACACTTCGGACAGCGGGCAGGAGTGTCGATCGAAACGATTGGATCGCCATGACAGTTATCGCAGTACCAGACTGGAATTTGGTGACCAAACCAGATCTGACGTGAGATGCACCAGTCGTGGAGGTTCCCCATCCAGTGGGTATAAATTTTCTCAAATTTCTCTGGAAGAATTTCGATCTTTCCATTTTTTACCACTTCGATTGAGAGCTGTTTAATCGTCTTGTTTCGTTTTGGAATTTTCTTGTCGACGTTGATAAACCACTGCGTTGATGTGAGTGGTTCGATTGCGGTATCACAACGATAACAGACAGAAAGATTGTGCCGGTAGTTCTCATCGATCTTTTCAACGAGACCTTTTTCCTGAAGATTCTCGATAATTTTTTCTCGTGCGAGTTTGGCGTTCATTCCGGCGAATTCCTTTCCTGCAGCATCGGTGAGATTCCCCTTTTCGTCGATGATTTTTACAATTTCAAATTTGTGTCTCTGAGCGATTTCAAAGTCGACCATCGAGTGGGCTGGTGTGATTGTCATGACTCCTGAGCCAAATTCTGGGTCAGATGCTTTGTCAGCAATGACGGTTCCTTGAAGTGTTCCATTGATCCATGGAACGTCGAAGGTCTTTCCGATGTATTTTTTGTAGCGCTTATCGTCTGGATGAACGACGGCAACTTTGTCGAGAAACTTCGTCTCTGGACGTGCGGTTCCGATAATAAATGGTCCGTACTTGAGGTAGTAAAATTTACTCTGAACTTCCTTGTACTTTACCTCGTCGTCGGCGAGCGTTGACTGACAACGTGGACACCAGTTGACGATTCGATTACCACGATAGATAAGTCCATCATCAAACATTCGCTTGAAGACGGTTCGAACAGCGAGAGATGGTCCTTCGTCGAGTGTGTAGGTTTCTCGTGACCAGTCACAGCTCGATCCCATCTTGCGAACTTGATTGCGGATGGTTGATTGTGAACCTTTTACAAATGTCTCAACTTCTTGGATGAACTTCTTTCGTCCGAGATCGTGTCGAGTGATCCCTTTTTCTGCGAGATTTTTTTCAACTTTGTTTTGAGTGGCGATAGCGGCGTGGTCGGTTCCCGGAATCCAAAGGGTTGAGTCCCCCTTCATTCGGTGGTAGCGAACCATGATGTCTTCGAGTGCCAACATGACGGCGTGACCCAGGTGGAGGGTTCCCGTGGCGTTTGGCGGTGGCATAATGACCGTAAATGGCTTCTTTTTCTTGTCGATTTTAGCTTTGAAGGCGCCGGCCTTTTCCCAGCTTTGATAAATACTCTCTTCAAAATTTCCAGCCTCGTAGGCTTTTGGGAGAGTATCTTCTGTATACTGAATTGGATTTTTTGCCATAGTGATGTGTTGATTTTTAGAGCGGTTGCATGATACATGGAGCTTTGAGGCAATGCCAAGCAATTTGACAAAAACGATATTTTAGCCTATAGTTGTATTGCATCGCACTCCCTCTACCTATGGCAGACCACTCAGAAAACAATAAGCCTATGCCCTCTTCAAGCGAAGCTGTGAATACTCCAGCTCAGGTTGGTGATGGCGGAGATAAGAATCTCGATTTCAGTGTATCTTCAAATGTTCGCGAGGTTATTGGTTCTCTTCCTGCTGAACAGTCAAAGGGTGGCGCTACCGGCGCGAGACAGCAGCTTGTTACAAAAACTCCACAGGAACGTAAAGCTGAACTCCTTGCTCGTTTGCCGAAGGATCAGGAGCGAGCCGAGCGGTATATGAAGCGTCAAGTTGAGTCGACTCTTGAGAGTCAGCTCGGCGAGCTTGAGCATGAGCTCAACAAGACAAAAGATCCATACACGATGAACGTTACTATGGCTAAGATTCGCCATTTCCGAGACATTCTTTCTGAGCTTTTCCACGTCACGTACGAACAGCTCAAAAGCCTCTGGCTTCAGTTTGTACATAACCTTTCCGTATAGTACTATAGGGCCGTGACTACGCTTACGACTCAACAAATTGAACTGATCGAGAGGATTCAAGAGCTGAAGAAGCAAAAGAATGCTGTCATTCTTGTACATAACTATTTGAAGCCTGAAATTTACGAGGTTGCTGATTTTATCGGTGACTCTTTGCAGTTGTGCGAAGAGGCCGCCGCAACCAAAGCGGATATTGTTGTTTTTTCTGCCGTGCACTTCATGGCGGAAAGCGCTGCACTTCTTCTTCCAAATACGAAGGTGTTATTACCGAACTACGATGCGGGATGTGCGCTTGCCGATATGATTACGGCTGACCAACTTCGTGAGTTCAAGTTACAACATCCAGGTGCAGCTGTGGTTTGTTATATTAACTCCTCTGCTGAGGTGAAGGCCGAGTCAGATGTTGTTTGTACTTCGGCGAACGCGGTCGCTGTTGTCCGCAACTTACCCCAGAAAAAAATCCTCTTCGTTCCGGATAAAAATCTTGGAAACTTTGTTGCAAAACTTGTTCCTGAAAAAGAAATTATTTCTTGGGATGGGTACTGCCCTATTCATCATAAAATTACCGTTGAGCAGGTTTTGAAGGCGAAAGCCGAGCATCCAAATGCGAAGGTTGTTGTTCATCCAGAATGTCCTACGGCCGTTCTCGCTCTTGCTGATAAAATCGCAAGCACAACCGGTATGATGAAGTTTGCCGAAGAAGATGATGGCCATGAATATATTGTGATTACTGAGTGCGGACTCACGCAACGAATGATGAAAACGATGCCGGATAAAAAATTCCTTTCTGTCTGTAACTTGTGTTACGATATGAAAAAGACGACGCTTCAATCGGTTCTAGACTCGCTCGAATACGAACAGTTTGAAATTACCATCCCGCCTGCGATTGCGATTCGCGCACGTGAAAGTTTCAAGAGAATGTTTGAGCTTACTGGAACATCAGTCAATATTCCATCTCTTACTCGCTAGTTTTACTTACTAGACACACTATGGATCGACGGCTTCTCGCTGAGAAAACTCATAACGTCGCAACTCGCCTTCACCCGAGCGATCCTCTCTATAAGCAGTGGATTTTTCGATATACCTTTTTGGAACTCGAGAAGGACATTGGCGAACATGGCGATATTACTACTGAAACTCTTTTTCCTGATTACGTTGAGATCGACTCGTTCGTTGTTTCGAATTCTTCCGGTGTGTTAGCGGGAATTCAGGAGGCGAATTATTTTCTCGTTGGAAGCGATCCTGCCTTCAAGCCTCGCATCGGAAAACTCAGTGCAGATTTTTTGAAAAAAGATGGAGACAAGATTGCGCCCGGAGATGTGATTTTGCGACTCAAAGGAAGTGTTCAGGATGTCCTCAAAGTAGAACGAATTCTTCTCAATCTTCTTCAACGAATGAGCGGCATCGCGACGGTTACGGAGCGATATGTTGATCTTCTTAGGAGGCTCAACTGCCCTTCATTACTTGTCCCAACTCGAAAGACTGTTTGGGGATTACTTGATAAGCGTGCGGTTGTTGTCGGTGGTGGTGGAACGCATCGACTCGATCTTTCTGATGCGGTCATGATCAAAGATAATCACTCGGCGATTCTGAATCACGACATTCCTTACATGATCAAAACATGCGCGAACAATCCTGGTCGATTTCTTGAGATCGAAGTTGAGAGCAAGGAGCGTGCGCTAGAAGCGGCAAAAACCTTCAAAAAACTTCACGTACCAGGCGGACTCGATGTCCCTGGTGTCATCATGTTCGACAATATGAAGGCCTCATCCATTCGTGAGTCGATCGCAGCAATCCGAGAGGCTGGATACGAAAGCGATATGCTGCTCTACGAGGCTTCTGGTGGAATACGGCTCGATAATATCGAGCATTATGCAAAGGCTGATGTCGATATTATTTCTGTTGGCGAAATTACCCACTCGGCAGTGAGCCTGGATTTCTCGATGGATATTAAGGTGCAGAATTAAGATGCCTATATCTCCGTAAGTTTAGCTCTTAGCGTAGCAATATGTTCAGCACGTTTTTTGCTATCCAAGATACCAGAAGCGTTCTCTAAGCTTTTTAGAGCGGCAAGCGCCTCTCTCTTAATGCCTGCAACACGTCCTTTTTCCACGATATCTTGAGCTTCTAGACTACTTATTGATCCTAACTGACTACCCATTTGACTCTGAGCCTGAGCATCCCTTATCCTAGAACTCTCCTGAAACTCTGCTAATGCTCTTTCTGCACTTTCTTTTCCAGATTTTTCTGTCTGTAGATCTTTTTGAAGTTGTTCAATGCGCTGTGCCAATGTTTGCACCTTTTCAGCAGCTCCCTGTACACTTCCTTTTTCTGTTGCAAGGCTTTTATTCAAATCTTCAAGTTGACCTTGAACGCCATCTAACTCTGCAGCTACTCCAAGCGCCCTAAGTCGGTATTCTTCCGTCAAGATTGTCGCATCTTCAATTGTTGCAATTCTTCTCCTTTCTTGAAGCAGGGCATTTTTTCCTCCCTTGTCGAATGATGCCAGGAAGGTTTTCATCTGATTAAAGTGAGCCTGTTGCTCTTCTCGTTTTCCGCTCGCATATATCGTTCCATCTGGAGCAATATAATCAAAGAGGGGCTTAAAGACTGGCGTCCAGTCATAATTTATGAATACTTGTTGATCTTCAGTGGGAAGCCCACCTAGGATTTGCTTTTCCATGGCCTGAATAGCCATTACATCGTGCGCAAATGTCGGGTCTGTCTGAGTGAGTGTATCCGTATCATTTCGTCCTTTCCCTTCACTATATGGTTCTTTATATAAATGGTGATCAACTGCCTGTGGAAGAGAATGATTTATTCTATCAATTGAGAAATATCCTTTTCCACCAAGAAAGTTATTCTTATTATTTGTATTAATTCTTTTTCCTCTATAGCCCAGATACTGATCAACAGCAGCAATACCGCCATAGACGTCATTTTGAGATTTATGATTATCCTTTTCGGAGAGATCTGCCCTGGAAGAAATCAGAACGCCTCGTAGCGCACGAACACGTAACCATTCTCCATTGAGAAAATCTTGATCCTCAGATGGTAGCCCTGCACTTTGAGGTTCTATTGAAAATGTATAGCGAGGCTGGTTGCCATTATTCAATGGATCCTGTGTATAGCCTTTTCCTATATATTGCGTTGGCTCCTCATTACCCTTGCTCCAGTCCGCAAAAAATGGATGACGTACATGTTTCTTTGATGCCTCGAAGAAGAGCCGCTGTTTTGCGACATCATTTGGGTAGGTTTTTACCGCATATGCTGCAATGCGGTCAGCATACATTCGAGCAAGTGCTGGCAAGATGACCGTCTTTTCATATTCCAGGAGCGGATATGCTGCATGAACTTCCAGGACTTTTTCTAGTGCGTTACGGTCCCTTCTTCCTTCCTCTGTATATTTTGTTATATCATTGAGCCTCTTTCGTATGTCGGGAATTTTTTCATCCAGATCGCGAGGTGTTTTGACTCTCCACTCACGACATACCTCATCTTTTCTTGCTTCTTCATCTTTAAATTCAGGTCCGTTCATAAGCATTTTGAGAGCTTCTCTTTCGAATACTTCTTTGCTGGTTTCTAGAGAGTCAGGCGCAGCTTTTACTTTTATGTGGAGTCCATGCTTTTCTGCTAATCTCTCCCCTGCCTCAGTATCACTCAGTGCACTTAGTCTATTGAGTTCTGCTTGTTCAATAGATTTTCCAAAAACATCTTGGGCCACGCCTTTCATTTGCTGGAAAAACCTTTGTATGATTGGTTGAGATCCGGAAGTGATCGTATTTCGAGCTGCTACTGCACCTCTTTCATAACTTGCCTTTACATCTGCTGAAGCGTTTTCAGATGGCTTTCCACCGTGAAGTCGACTTTCTAATAAGCTCAATGCTGTAAATAACTGAAGAGTTTTTTCGCCAGTACTCGAAAAATCTGAGGGTAGTGATTTTCCATGACTTTTTGCCTCATCCTTTATCCACAAATACATTGCTCTGGCATCAAATAGATCTCCATTCCCAAAATCTACCTGCTCAATGGCACTTTTTGTATGCTCTGCCATTGCCTTTGTCTGCTCTGCTCTCTTCATTCGATCCTGAGCTTCTGCCATTTTTTGCTTTAATGGTTCATCGGAAAGAAGGAGTGCCTGATTCAATAGCGCTGCGACATCGACATCTAAATCTACTGTGCTCAAAATCTCCTGCATCTTGTTTTTTGTATTTGCCCCAAATCTTTTTGCGCTTTCCTGATTTTTATCAGTTGCCAACTTGTGATCTATCTTGAATCGAACAAGAGCATCCTCTGTTGCAGGGCCAAAGTTTTCGTTTGGTGTGACTTTTAAATACCCCAAGAGCACGAGAGCTTTTTGCAAAATGAGCACATCCTCTCCTGACATACCTTTTCCTAAATCCCGTGCGATAGAGCCTATCTTTTCTGCAAGTTCATGTTTCTGCTGAACGGAAAGAGTGGAGGCATCAAGTGTTTCCGAAGCTGACCTGTCGGATGTGAGATTCATAGAATTTTGTTAATTATTTTTATTATACAATATTTATGTTATTTAGTCAAATCCAGCTTCAGCTCTGACTTATAGATCCACATCTCCTTTTGGGTATCCATGAGGATCTTTCTGGCTCCACCAGTGGGTTTCCTTGTAGGAAATAGGCCGCACCCATCTCCCTGAATCATCTAGCATCAATCTTTGTTCTGATTTCTTACCAAGACGTAAATCTCTTGTTACGACGACCTGATCACACTCGTCATTCTTTTGACATCCTGTCGCGTTTAAAAAATCCATAAAACGCCATCTGACATCTGATTCCTGATGTGGAGATATATTCCCTGCGGATAAAAATTTATGCGTACCATTAAGGCTGACTACCGCCCCCCTGAGATTCCCATGACTATTTATATAAGCTTCGAATGATCTTATTTCCCTATCTCCTGTTGCGGTGCAACCGTACACTGTCCCTCCTCTCTGTGTATCATCTTCCGAAGCATAACAATTACATATCGTCAGAGGTTTCTCTGAGGGCCTATTGATAATATCCAATGCGACTCGAATATCTTTCGCAGTAGGTATTCTTTTATGAACAATTACTTTTTCGATGGCCTTTAAGAGTTGGAGTGTCATCTCGGGATCTGCCTCTGTGGCAACTAGCTCTTCGCATTCACGCATTGTTTTGTCGACGCGATCTTTAAATTCATACCCGTCATCTATGCTCATTGCATAATAAAGACTACCCGTACCTCCGTCCCCATCAAGTAGAGGTTTGAGTGCATCTCTAGCGATAATAATTGGGCTTCGAGATGCGATGTCCTCAGGCCCAAGTAGAGCGAGTCCCGAGAGAAGACATATTCCTTTTATTGAATATCTAACAGCTACACGTCCTGCGCTGATTGCCGTATTTTTGGCGGATTCACGTAATCTTGCGGATAGGGGTGCATCTTGGGCTGCCTGCGCTTCGGTGTGCTGAGGTTTGAGGTCCTTCATTTTATGCCTAATAAGCTTATAGAGAATATTACAATAATATAAAATTATATTATTGTCAATCTCCTGGAGAGGAAAGTCAAAGCTGGAACTTCTTTTAGGACATTTTCTTCGCGCACTCTAATGCCCAATCAAATGAAGATGAATATGGAAGACCTCCTGTCCGCCTTCTTTGCCGACGTTGAATTGAAGTTTGTAGCCGACAAGTCCTCTTTCCTGTGCGATTCGCTTCGCAGTGATGACGAGGTGACCTAGAAGTGGCTCCTGGGCCTCTGTGGCATCGAGTACGGTTGGAATATGCTCACGTGGAATAATCAAAAGGTGCGTCGAGTCTTTCGGATGAATATCAGCAAAAGCCACACATTTCTCGTCTTGATATAGAAGTGGTGATGGAATGTCCTGGGAGATGATTTTACAAAAGAGGCAGTCGGTCATAATCATGTTTTATGAGATTGATTATATTGTCTCTTTTTTACGCAACTGCCGCAAGAGACCGCTTTACTTCTCGATACTATTTTTCTCTTTTGGAGTTTCCGCATTCTGAATTGGAGCGTCTTTTAGGCTACTCACGTATTTAATTGCTGCGCGAACACCTTCAACAATTGGAACGAAGTTTCCTCCGAGTATCGTAACGCTAATGCCAACTGCCATGAGCTTGTGACTTATGCCGTTCTCGTCGTGCGTTTCGTTTGGTTTCATATATTGATCAATCTAGATCTATTACTTCCCCAACGCATAAACCGCACGTCCAACACGGACGAAGTTTGGGTTCTTTTGGAGGTTAAGAGAGATAGTTCCCTTCTTGACCTGGCGCTGTTTGAGGACGCCTAACATGATTTCTTGTTTTGTGAGAGGGCTCTTCTTTTTAAGAAGACCTTCGATGATTTCTGAAACCGTTCCCTTCTTGTAGCCCCACTCTTTGAGAGCGTAGAGACCTCGGCCGACGAGAACGAACTGGTCATAACGAATGAGCTCGTTGTGAACAGCCTGAACCGTGACAACTTTCTTATCAAAACCACTTTCGATGATTTTGTTAGCGATGTCGACGAAGTGAAGTGGCTGAGCGATTTTCTTCAAAACGATGTATGCCTTGTCTCGGATACTTCGTGGGTTGATGTGTCTCCATGTGTTCAAACCAAAGCCTTCTTTTGTCTTTCGGAGTCGCTTGTCGACTTCGAGAGCTGAAATGATTGTTGCGAGCTCTGATGTCTTTCCTTCTTCGAGAAGCTTGTTCTTGATCTGCTCAGCGAGTTGGTCGAATGCAACAACATCACCAGCCTCCTGAAGTTTCTGGATTCCAACGTCGATTGTTTTCTGAACGTCTTTTGTTGAGATCTCCTTTGCTCTCCAATATGCGTGAAGTTGATTGTTCTTCTCTGACTTTACGATTGTTGGGTTGATGTTGAGTGAAAGTCGGATGATGCTTCCGTCGATCTGGCTCTCTGAACCAATTCCGTTAAGAATCTCTGAGATGATCTTTGTCTCGAGTGCAATGCCACCGTTCTTCTTGATGCATGTATTTGCGAGCTCGTTGATGCTCTGAAGTTTTGTATTCTGAACTGTTCGTCGAAGTTTTGTGAGTGCAATTTTTTCGATCTGACGAATACGTTCTCGAGTAACGGCAAACTTCTGACCGATCTTTTCGAGGGTCAAACGTGGCTTACTATCGAGACTAAATCGCTTGATCATAACCTCCTTCTCTTTTGGAGAAAGAACAAGAAGCATCTCTTCCATGAGCTGAATGAGACTTACTTTTTGGGTGTTTTGTGTAACTTTTTTTGCGTCAGTCGTATCTATTACGGTATCCATATGCAGATTGGTTAGGAGCGGGGTATACACTAGGTACTTTGAATAGATGTGTCAAGTACTGGTGTGATTTTTTCCTGGCTCACCGTTTGGTAAGTTGAAATTGTAGGCATTAAGTCTTGTTTTGTCAAGTTTTCGGTGCTTTGGCTTTGATAATTGGGTTGAACGTGGTACAAAGGTACTGTTTTGCCTGGGTGGCGAAATGGCAGACGCGCCAGCCTTAGGAGCTGGTATCGAAAGATGTGGAGGTTCGAGTCCTCTCCCAGGCACCATTCTTGAAATCAGCTTCAAAATGTCTTTTGTTCATCTTCATTCTCACTCTTACTACAGTCTTCTGGATGGCTTACGCTCTCCGGATCTCATGGTTGAGCGTGCCAAGGCGATGGGTTGTCCAGCTTTGGGGCTTACCGACCATGGAGTTTTGTATGGGGCGATTGATTTCTATAAAGCGGCCAAAAAAGCCGGCATTAAGCCGATTATTGGATGCGAGATGTATATGGCTCAGAGGACGAGGTTTGATAAGACGGCGGGTATTGATAATAAGCCATTTCACGTCACGGTCCTGACGAAGAGCTATAAGGGTTATCAGAATCTGATGCAGCTGGTGACGAAGGCGAATCTTGAGGGTTTTTATTATAAACCCCGAATTGATCACGCGCTTTTGAGTGTTTATAAGGAAGATTTGATTATTTTGAGTGGCTGTTTGAATGGCGAGGTGAGCCGGGCGATTTTGTCTGATGACATGAAGTTGGCTCGCGAGGTGATTCAGTTTTATAAGGATACGATGGGTCCGGATCATTTCTATTTGGAAATCCAGGACAATCCCCTTCTTGAGCAACAGGCTGTTGTGAATAAGGCGCTGATTGCGCTGTCGAAAGAAATGGACGTGCCACTTGTGGCGACGGGTGATTCGCATTATGTGAAACCGGAGGAGGAACACTCTCACGATATTCTCTTGTCGATTCAAACCGGTACGAATATTTACGATGAAAACCGAATGAAGTTTTCTGGTGATTTTTCTTTGCGTACACCAGAAGAGATGAAAGAGGTATTTAAAGATACGCCCGAGGCGGTTACCAATACGGTCAAGATTGCGGACATGTGTAATATCGAGATTCCGTTTCATCAAAATTTGTTGCCGCACTACTCAACGCCGAATAATGAGGCGCCGGATGTGTATTTGAGGGAGTTGTGTTATGAGGGGTTGAATATGAGGTTTGATGGGGCGCCGCCGGAGGCGGCGCTAAAACAGCTCGAATATGAGCTCGGCATTGTTCATCAAATGGGATTTGATGCGTACTTCTTGATTGTGTGGGACTTCATCAAGGCCGCTCGAGAAAAAGGTATCGTGGTTGGCCCAGGTCGTGGATCGGCGGCCGGCTCACTTCTTTCGTATTCTCTTGGCATTACGCAGCTCAATCCAATGAAGTATGGACTGATCTTCGAGCGATTCTTGAATCCAGAACGTATCTCAATGCCTGATATCGACGTCGACTTCGCCGATGATCGACGCAGCGAGGTACTTGATTATGTTATTGAAAAATATGGTCGTGAGAATGTCGCCCAAATTATTACCTTTGGAACGATGGCTTCTAGGGCCGCTGTTCGTGATGTCGGACGCGCTCTCGGTTATCCATATGGAGAAGTTGATGCTGTGGCAAAAAAAATTCCACCACCACTTCAAGGAAAACACGTCCCGCTCACCGAGTCGATTGAAAAAGACCCCGAACTCAAAAGTCTCTATGAAAAAGATCCTCGAGCAAAAGCACTTCTCGATGATGCGATCGAGCTTGAAGGAACAGTTCGTCACGCTGGAACTCACGCGTGTGCGGTCGTTATCTCCTCAAAACCACTCGTAGAGTATACGCCTCTCCAGTTCGGCGCAGGTGAACATAAAGACGTGGTGACTCAGTACTCGATGAAACCGATTGAAGAAATTGGTCTCTTGAAAATGGACTTCTTGGGACTTAAGAACCTTACCATTATGGAAAAGACTCTTCTCAATATTCGAAAGTCACGAGGTATTGATATCGTCCTCGATCGAATTCCTATGGATGACGCGAAGGCGTTTGAGCTCTTGCAGAAGGGTGAAACGACGGGAGTCTTCCAGTTGGAATCCAGTGGTATGCGACGATATTTGAAGGAACTTATTCCAACTCGTTTCGAAGATATTATCGCGATGGTTGCACTCTATCGACCAGGTCCAATGGAGTGGATTCCGAGTTACATCAAAGGAAAACATCATCCAGAAACAGTTCACTATCAGGACAAGAGTTTCGAGACGATCCTCAATGAAACCTACGGTGTTGCGGTTTATCAGGAGCAGATTTTGCAGATTGCTCAGCAGTTTGCAGGCTACTCACTTGGTGAGGCGGACATTCTCCGAAAGGCTGTAGGTAAAAAAATTCTCTCGATGCTTGAAGAGCAAAAAGAAAAGTTTGTGCAGGGTGCGGTCGCAAAAGGCCACACGGCAAAACTCGCAGAAGAGGTGTTTAAGGAAGTCATCGAACCGTTCGCGGGTTATGGTTTCAACAAGGCTCATGCAGCATGTTATGCGATGATCGCTTACCAGACTGCGTATTTGAAGGGAAACTTCCCAGATGAGTTTATGACCGCTCTCCTCATGTGTGATCAGGGCGACATGGATCGAATTGCGATCGAAATTGAAGAGTGTGAGTCGATGGGAGTTCAAGTTCTTCCGCCATCTATCAACGAGTCTGAAGTTGACTTCACCTTAGTTGCTCCTGGAAAAATTCGTTTCGGTCTGTCTGCCGTGAAGGGTGTTGGAACGGCTCCTATTACTGAAATTCTCGACATTAGAAGAAAATTCGGACCATTTAGTTCGGTACAAAATCTGGCCGAGCGCGTGCCGCCAAATCTTATTAATAAGAAGTTGTTTACTGCGCTCGCCTACTGTGGCGCCTTCGAAGAAATTGGTGAACGCATGTCACTCGTTACGAACTTCGAGCGTATCATCGCTCATGCAAAATCACACCAGGGTGGTCAGGCGCAGGGTCAGATTGGTCTCTTTGATGAGATGGCTTCTGGTGATGCTCCTGAGTTTGTTCTTGAAAAAGTTAAGCCTGCTCTTCCGATGGACTGTCTTCGTTGGGAGAAAGAGTTTCTCGGACTCTATGTCTCCAGTCATCCACTTCAGGGACTTCGAAAGTATCTCTCGAAAAAAGTTCTCCTTACTGAAAAAATTACGAAAAAATACCTCGGGAAGAGCGTCCAGTTTTGTGGACTTATTACGAATACGAAAAAAATCTTTACCAAGTCTGGCGCCTACATGATGCAGTTTTTCTTGGAAGATCCAACTGGTCGTATCAACGCGGTCGTCTTTCCAAGGTCATATAATATGTTCGCTGAAAAACTCAAAGAAGATCACATCGTGATGATTACTGGACGACTCGATCTTCGCAGAAATGAGTACAACCTCAGTGTTGATAGCGTCTCTGCCGTTTCTCTTGAGAGTATGATTGAGCGAGCAAAAGAAGCCGGCATGTACGATCCAACTGAGCGCGTGAAACGTCAGATGATCGTCGCAGCTCCGGAAGAAAAAAAAGCTGAACGAACTTCTACCGATGACGAAGGTTTTATTGAGGAAGGTGGTCATGATGGCGCAGGTGGCGGTGCTTCCGGATCTTCAGGTTCTGACACCGAAATGCTCGGTCCAAAGATTATTGGTGATACGCTCGTCATAGTCGTTCCTTATCAAACCAAGCCCGAGATCATGAATTCCGTGAAAGTTATCCTCCTTTCTCACACTGGCGAGCATCCAGTTGAGGTTCATCTCAAAAATGGCAAAGAGGTCAAAAAAATTAAGCTTCCGTTTGGAGTTGGCTTCGACGGAACGATTCTCGACCAGCTCAAAGCTCTTTTCGAGCGGGAAAAAATAGGTTAATATTGGCCTCGAATTAACCCCGAGACCCTATGTATCGAAGTCATACTTGTTCAGAACTCAACGCATCACACGTTGGAAAGGAAGTCACTCTTGCCGGCTGGGTTCACCGTCGTCGAGATCATGGAGGACTTATCTTTATCGATCTTCGTGACCGATATGGACTTACTCAGGTGGTCATCGATCCTTCACAGGCAGCTGTTCACGGCATGGCTGAGGATGTTCGAAGTGAGTTTGTGTTGCAGGTAACTGGCTCTATTCGTAAGCGACCAGAAGGTTCTGAGAATAAAAATATGGTCACTGGTGAGATTGAACTCGTCGTTGCTGAGATGAAGATTCTCAACGCTGCAAAGACGACACCATTTGAAATCGACGTTCCGCAAGATCCAAACGAAGAACTCCGATTGAAGTATCGTTACCTCGATCTTCGACGTGAGCGTATGAAGAATAACATTGTCGTTCGTCACAAGATCGTGAAATCAATTCGCGATTACATGGATAAACACGACTTCGTTGAAATCGAAACTCCGATTCTTATCAAAGGAACGCCAGAAGGTTCACGCGAATATATCGTTCCTTCACGACTTTACGCTGGAAAGTTCTTCGTTCTTCCACAGTCTCCACAGCAGATGAAACAGCTTCTCATGGTTGCTGGTATGGATCGATACTTCCAGATCGCTCGATGTTTCCGTGATGAAGATCAGCGCGGTGACCGTCAGCCAGAGTTCACTCAGCTCGATGTCGAGATGTCATTTGTAGACGCAGAAGATGTCATGAGCTTGAACGAGGGTTTGATGATTGAACTCGTCGAGAAGTATGTTCCACACAAAAAAATGCTCAAGAAACCTTTCCCACGTTTGACTTGGAAAGAGGCGATGATGAAGTACGGATCTGATAAGCCAGACCTCCGATTTGGTATGGAAATTTGTGATGTGAGCGAGCTCGTTCGTGGCTGTGGATTCAAAGTTTTTGCCGATGCGGTTGCGCATGATGGCGGCGTCGTATTCGCTCTCAAAGTCGAGGGCGCTTCTGGTTTTACTCGCAAGCAAATTGACGATCTTACTGAAGTTGCAAAGGTTTACGGTGCAAAGGGTCTCGCATACATCATTATGGAAGAAGGTGGTGTGAAGTCCCCTATTGCGAAGTTTTTCTCAGAAGAAGAGATGGCGAAGTTGGTAAGTGCTACTGGCGCAAAAACTGGTGATATCGTCTTCTTCGGTGCTGATGAGTTTGACGTTGCAGCAACAGCTCTCGGTCAGGTTCGTCTCGCTTGTGGCGATACGCTCGGCCTCCGAAAGTCTGATGAGCTCGCCTTCTGCTGGATCTATGAGTTCCCACTTTTTGAGTACAGCAAGGAAGATAAGCGACTCGTTTCTGCACATCACCCGTTCACGGCTCCGATGTCAGAAGATGTCGCGATGCTCGACACGAACCCACGTGCAGTTCGTGCTAAGGCATACGATCTCGCGCTCAACGGTTCTGAAATTGGTGGTGGAAGTATCCGAATTCACGACGCAAAAGAACAGTCCAAGATCTTCGAAGTTCTCGGCATCTCTCCAGAAGACTGCGAACTCCGATTTGGACATATGCTCCATGCTTTCGAGTACGGCGCACCTCCACACGGTGGTATCGCTTGGGGAATCGACCGTCTCGTCATGATCTTCCGCGATGAACCAAATATCCGTGAAGTCATGGCATTCCCTAAGGACTCAAAGGCCAAGGATCTCATGATGGGCGCTCCATCTGAAATTCCAAAAGAACAGATCGACGAGATGCACATCGAGATTGCGGAGGAAGACGACGAAGAGATTTAATTTTTCTTCTAGCTCCGAGCACAACTCTCCCCTACAATGCTGCCATGGTTATTGAACAACATGAGCAGTTTACGAGGGCGATCGATTTGATGGAGAACACCCATCGTAGCGTTTTTCTTACGGGTAAGGCCGGAACGGGAAAGTCGACGTTACTCTCGTACTTCATGAAGCATACGAAGAAGAATGTTGTCGTGCTCGCGCCTACGGGCGTTGCGGCGCTCAATGTTCAGGGTGAGACGATTCACTCGTTCTTTGGATTTATGCCGAACATGACCGTTGATAAGGCGAAGAAAAAGGGTGCGAAGGCGACGAAGAACGAGCTCTATACACTTCTGACGACGATTATTGTCGATGAGGTATCGATGGTTCGTGCCGACCTTGCCGATTGCATGGATCAGTTTCTCAAGGCCGCTCGAAAAAACAAAGAGCCTTTTGGTGGCGTCCAGATGATCTTTATTGGAGATCTCTACCAGCTCCCGCCGATTGTAATGACTCACGAAAGAGATTTCTTTGAGGAGTTTTATCAGAGTCCATGGTTCTTCCATTCGAAGGCGGTAACTGATGAGCGGTTCTTTATGGATCTCGTCGAACTTGATAAAATTTATCGACAAAGTGATGATAATTTCATCGAACTTCTCAATGCGATTCGCGTGAATACTGTTACGGATCGGCAAATTAACGCGATCAATATGCGCGTTCTCACGGGTTCATCCGAACATGACGACAGCATTCACCTTACTTCTACGAATCAACTCGCAGCAGATATTAACGATGCACGCCTCGCACAACTCAAAACCCCGGCATGTCATTTTACAAGTACGATCAAAGGAAACTTTGATATGAAACAGTACCCTACCGATCAGGCACTCACGCTCAAAGTCGGCGCGCAGGTCATGTTTGCAAACAACGATATGGATGGCCAGTGGGTTAATGGAACCGTCGGACAGGTCACGGAAATTCTCTCACGTGCGGTGATTGTGAAAATTCATGGAGGCAAGGAAGTTCACGTCACGCCTCACGAGTGGAAACTCTACAGGTATGAGTATGACTCTTCTTCGAAGTCGCTTTCTCAAAAAAGCGCCGGTGCCTTTGAGCAGATTCCTTTGAAACTCGCCTGGGCGATTACGATTCATAAAAGTCAGGGTAAGACGTTCGACAAAGTCGTCATCGATCTTGGAAATGGAAGCTTCGCCTCGGGTCAGACCTATGTGGCACTCAGTCGTTGCCGCACTTTTGAAGGAATTCGCCTAAAAAAGCCCATCCGAAAGAGCGACGTCCGTGTCGACCGCCAAGTCCACAAATTCCTCACCGAGTACGAGAGGGAGACCTTTGAGAGGATTTAATCGCCAACAATCGAAAAGGTCAAAACTAAATCTTCTTTCCCTGTAACCATGGCTGACAACGGAGATTTCTTATCGATGTATTGGGATCGACAGTGAATAGGAGCGGATTAGAATTATGCCAAAGTATACTCAGCACAAAATCAGCTACTTTTGAATCTTTAAAGGCGTATATATTCATATCATCCACCGTCTTTCTACGATCCATAGCTTCTATGCCTGATGGAATACAATGTTTTGCTGACATAATATCTAACCCTTGCCCCTCGTATTTTTTTTCATAAAGCCTGATCATTTCTTGGTTCTTTTGACTTCCAGCTTGTTTATTTTTTGGATCGACATAATAAATACCCTCATCTACCTGCATGATACCGACGTCAGCCGTAAGGCCAAATTCCCATTCTTTTGCTCCTACTTTCTCCCATCCTATGCCCTCGATAATGTTACGACCTTTGTTCATATTCATAGCCTTCATAAGATCCATAGTTTTTATCGGTGGAATAAACTTCAACCTTATCTCACCATATGCCGCGAGGTTTTCGAGCGTTTTACCTGGAAGGCTGTTGAGCCAAGCACTGACTTCTTGTTTTGTCTGGATACCTTTGGTTGGAATTTTGAGCTTAGTCCATACTGCAACACTCGAGTCATACTGAGCAAGAACTTTTTTCATAATTTCAGCCTGTCGCGGAGTCCGAGTAATCGATGTTGCAAGTTTAGGATCACTCACTGCTGATTGAGTGCGTACAGAGTCTGCAACTCCAGCTATTGTCCTCAAAAGAGTTGGATGAATAGGAGTTTCCGATGGCTTAGCTTGATTCTGACGCAAAGAAGATAGAGTCTCCATGAGAGCTGCCTTTGTACGTGGACCAAAATATCCATATCCTTTATCGCTCTGCTGACGAACAATTCCGCGAGCTATCTGGAACTTTCCAAGAGCTTCTTTTGTTATAGGTCCGAAATTTCCAGTAGGCGTAC
>JBAYUX010000009.1:0-29988 GCA_041674865.1 Candidatus Altimarinota bacterium | reverse complement strand
GAATCCTGCATTTCGAAGATCAACCGAAGCGTACATCGGATCGCCCAATGGTTCTCGATAGGTTTCGAGCCATTTCTTAATCTCGACTTCTTTCTCTTTGAAAAGTTGAATGAGTTCTTTCATATATTACGTGAGGATATGTTGACCTGCTCTTTGCCTGAGAAGATGATCGACGAGAGTGATTGCTGTCATGCTTTCTGCTACGGGAATAATTCTTGGAACGATGCATGCGTCGTGGCGACCCTTGATTTCTATCGTAGTTTGTTTTTCGTCTATCCCTATGGTTTCCTGTTTTTTGCCGATACTTGATGGTGGCTTGATGGCTATTTGTATGACAATTTCTTCACCGGTTGAAATTCCTCCGAGTATACCACCTGCATGATTTGTTTCGGTGACGATGTTCCCGTTTCTCATTTTGTAGTTGTCGTTGTGTTCTGATCCGTGCATTGCTGCAGCATGGAATCCCTCACCGAATGAAACTCCCTTGATGGCCGGAATTGAGAATATCGCTTTTGCGAGGTCGGCATTGAGTTTATCGAAAACCGGTTCCCCGAGTCCCTGTGGGGGATTTTGAATGCGTACTTCTATCATTCCACCTATTGAGTCACCTTCGTTTTTCGTTTTCTCGATGAGCGCGAGCATTTTTTCCGTAGCTTCTGGATCGATGCAGCGTAGGGGAGAAGAGGTAATGGTCTTTGAGTCTAGTGCGACCAGGTTAGTCCTAGATGCTTCTATTTCTCCAATTTGAACCGTATGTCCAATAATCACACAGGTTGGGGCAAATGAGGTAAGAATCTTCTTTGCAATGGCACCTGCGATGACGCGAGACACCGTCTCGCGTCCGGAGGCCCGGCCACCGCCGCGATAGTCTCGAAATCCATACTTCAGATCGTAGGCGTAATCGGCGTGGCCGGGCCGATACACATCTTTAAGATCCCCATAGTCTTCCGACCTGTGATCTTTATTCTTTACCATTATTGAAATAGGCATTCCTGTGGTCTTTCCTTCAAAAATACCCGACAATATCTCGACGATATCCTCTTCTTTTCTCGCAGTTCCGCCACTTTCTGTTTGAGGCTTTCTTGCATCGACTTCTCTTTGAATATCCTTGATTCCAATCTCTATTCCCGCCGGACAGCCATCTATCACAACACCAAGAGCGGGTCCGTGAGACTCTCCCCATGTGGTGACTTTAAAGACCGTGCCTATGCTGTTACCAGCCATTGGTCGAAACGGTTATGGAATGATTGTAAGCAAAAATCAGCTTTATTCTGCCTTCTTCTCCTCTTCCTCTGCAGCTCCCTTTGACTTCTTTGTCTTGGTCGCAGCCTTCTTGTCGTCGGAAACCTTTTGTCGAGCTCGGAATTTTTCAACACGACCAGCAGCATCAACGAGACGCTGTTTACCTGTGTAGTATGGGTGGCAGGCTGAGCAAAGTTCAGTCTTCATCTCTTTTTTTGTAGAACCAGTGACAATAGTATTTCCGCAAGCGCAAGAAATAGTCATTTCTGAGTGGTATGTTGGGTGAACGCCTGTTTTCATAGTGTTACGATAAGGAAAATGTAGTTATTTCAGCTTCATTTACTCGTGATGTTCGGCCTTATGCTGCTTTGCACGTCTTTTTGAAGCCCTGGTAATATAATAAAAGAAGCCTAAAAGCGCAAGAGCAATTGCGGCAGCCAAAAGTCCTCCTTGTGTCAAGAGAACTGAAGCTGTTCCGTAAAGATTGAAGCTTTTCGTCTTCGTTTCTCCGTTATTATCTGTTATTTGAAGCTCAACTTGATGAGATCCCGGTGTCTCTACCTTAATGTCTACTGCAATACCTTTATATACCGTTTTTCCGTCCACTACCCACTTTGCAGTCTCAATCTTTCCGTCAGGGTCAATACTTGATGATGCATCGAGATGAATCGTGTCTCCAACTTTTACCACAAATGGAACGTTTACGTCGTTTGCTACAGGGGCTATGTTCTTTGGAAATGAATCTTGTGTGTTTGTAATTCCGTCTCCATCAATATCAGTATCTGCATTGTCTCCAATTCCATCATGGTCAGTATCTTTTGATTCTTTTGGATCAAGAGGAAAGGCATCTTTATTGTCTGGTACTCCGTCTCCATCGGTATCAGTTTTTTTAGGATCAGTTCCGTTTTTTACTTCTACGTCATTTGAGATAGTATCTCCATCAATATCAGTATCTGCATTGTCTCCAATTCCATCATGGTCAGTATCTTTTGATTCTTTTGGATCAAGAGGAAAGGCATCTTCAGTATCAATAACTCCATCGTTATCGTCGTCGGTATCCGCATTGTTTCCAATTCCATCGCCATCCGTATCTATCCATTCTTTTGGATTTCTTGGAAAGGCGTCTTCGCTGTTTATCGTACCATCGCCATCTATGTCCGTATCTTCGCCGTCTGCGACTCCATCGCCATCTAGATCTGCGATAACGCTAACATGTATTATCGTCGTGTTATTTCCTGCATTGTCGCCATTTTGCCAAGGAATAATCTGAACCCTAATATCATGTTCACCTGCAGATGGAATCCAGTCCACAAATACATCGTCAGTTCTTCGGCTAAATGCTGAAATTGGTTGATCTGTTCCGATCTGTTTTGGTCCTATTGTATCCACAAATCGGACAACCCCATAAAGATCATCACTGCTGTTGTTTTTTACTGTTGAGTAAATGCGTGTTTTTCTTCCCTCGGAAAGATGAGGATTTGAAAACTGCACGCTTCCAGGCACAAGCTCAAGATCTCCCGTTGCTGCAAATGCAGTGAGCGGAAGCGTCAATGAGCTGATAATGATGAGAATAAGTGAACCTGCGCGTAATTTCATGTGCTTATTTTAGCACTGATTTATTTCTTACGCGAGCTCTGTCTGTTGCTCCGCTGCCTCGGCTGTTTCTGCCTCCTCTGGAGTTTCTGCGTAGAGCGTTGACATTGATGCAACCATGTCTTTTTCATCCATTCGCATAAGGTATACGCCTTGAGTTGCACGTCCCTTTGAAGGAACTTGTTTGAGATTGAGACGAATAACTTGTCCTGCTTTTGAAATCAAGAGAAGGTCTTCGTTTGTATCTTCGTTGATAACACGTGCACCGATAATATGTCCTGTTCTTTCGGTAACATTTGCTGTCTTCACGCCTGATCCACCACGTTTCTGGAGTCGGTAGTCTTCCATTGTTGTTGACTTACCCAAGCCGTTTTCCATGATAACCAAGAGTTCTGCTGTTTTTGGATTCTGGATAACGTCCATCTCGACAACTCGGTCGTTGTCCTTGAGTGAGATTCCTCGTACACCCATAGATGCACGACCCATAGGACGAACGTCACTTTCGTTGAATCGAATCGACTTACCGTTTCGTGTGATGATTACGGCTTCTTGCCCCTTATTACTTTCACGAACCCATTCGAGAGAGTCGTCGTCACGCAATTTGATTGCGATCATTCCTGTTTTTCGTACGTTTGTGAAATCTTTAAGTTCTGTCTTTTTGACATGACCCTTCTTTGTCGCCATAAAGAGGAACTCTCCCTTCATATTTGATCCTGCGGCAAACATAGCTGTAATAAACTCGCTATCCTTGAGTTGGAGAAGGTTGACGATCGCCTGACCACGAGCTGTTCGTGATGCGACTGGAATGTCGTATACTGGAATCTTGAAGACACGACCTGTGTTCGTGAAGAGCATGATCTCATCATGAGTCATTGCGCTTCGAACGATCTTGATCTCATCTTCTTCCTTTGTAGTTGCGCCAATAATTCCCTTACCACCGCGGTTTTGTGCACGGAAGGTTGAAGGCGGCATTCGCTTGATGTAGTTCTCCTGTGTAAGGACGACAATCATCGCTTCGTTTGGAATCGTATCTTTTTGAGAGATCTGCCCAACAGCCTCGGTGATAACCTTTGTCTTTCGTTCTGATGCGTATTTTTCTTTTACCTCTGAAAGTTCCTTCTTCATAATCTTGAGAACCTTTTTCTCATCTCGAAGAATTGATTCGAGCTCTTCGATAAGCGCGAGCAACTGTTTGTATTCATCTTCGATCTTCTTTCGTTCAAGTCCCGCGAGAGTCTGAAGACGCATTTCGAGAATGGCCTTTGACTGACGATCGCTGAGTTTGAACTTCTTCATCAACGACTCATGCGCCTCTTCTTTTGTGTCAGATCCTCGGATCGTTGCGATAACCGCATCGATATTGTCGAGAGCGATCTTTAAACCTTCTAAGATATGAACACGATCTTGTGCGACACGAAGGTCAAACTGTGTTCTTCGAGTAATAACTTCCTTTCGGTGTTTGATAAACTCGAGGAGAACTTGCTTGAGGTCGAGAAGACGTGGTTGAATTGAGTCGACGAGAGCAATCATGTTCATGTTGAACGATGTTTGCATCGGAGTGAGTTTGAACAGCTGGTTCAAGATTTTCTTTGGATATGAGTCTTTTTTGAGCTCAATAACAACACGAATACCTTCTCTGTTTGACTCATCACGAAGATCGCTGATTCCGATAATTTTCTTTTCCCGGACGAGATCTGCGATTTTTTCAACGAGTGTTTTTTTATTTACCTGATATGGAATTTCGCTAATGATAATTGCGAACTTTCCACCTTTTCGTTCTTCAATATCTGCAACGGCTCGCATAACCATACCTCCACGTCCTGTGGCGTATGCTGTTTTGATCGCGTTGACGTCGTAAATGAGACCTCCGGTAGGGAAGTCTGGTCCTTTGATAAACTGCATGAGATCATCAATAGTTGCTTCTGCATTGTCTGCGACGTGAACGATAGCATCAACCACTTCGCCGAGATTGTGTGGGGGGATAGAAGTTGCCATACCAACGGCAATACCCGTTGAACCGTTTAAGAGAAGCTGTGGGATTCTTGTTGGCATAACTCGTGGCTCTTTCAATCGTCCATCGTAGTTTGGCTGCCATTCAACGGTGTCCTTTTCAATATCTGCGAGAATTTCCTCTGTGATCTTCTCCATTTTTGATTCTGTATAACGCATCGCAGCTGCACCATCACCATCGATCGAGCCAAAGTTACCCTGACCTCGAACAAGTGGATATCTCATAGAGAAGTCCTGTGCCATACGAACGAGTGCTTCATATACTGAGCTATCGCCGTGTGGGTGGTATTTACCGAGTACCTCACCGACGATCAAGGCTGATTTTCGGAAAGAAGATCCAGATCCAAGTCCAAGTTCATGCATTGCGAAGAGGATTCTTCGGTGAACTGGCTTGAGACCGTCTCGAACATCCGGCAAAGCACGTGAAACGATAACGCTCATCGCGTAATCCAGGTAGCTTTGTTCCATTTCTGTTGAAATTTCCTTCTTGACAGATTCTCGATCTGTTGAAATTATCTGTTGTTCTGCGCCGTCATTTTTTGGATCTTGTTTGTCCGATTTCTTTGATTTGTCTGCCATTTTATGGGGTTTCGAAAAATACCTGGGTTACTTTAGCACAAGGTCCGAATACTGACTAGAGGATAATGATGGTCTAGTAATGATTTCTGGGGTTTCCAGGGAAGCTGTTTTGGCCACCTTAGCTGTCTTGTGATTTATCGTTAATTGTGCTATAATGATCCGATATATAAACATAAATCGAAATGGCAGAACAAGATACAACTTTGACTCCGACCACGACTTCTGTTGAACCAAGTTCATCATCTGAAACGGTTCAGGCAGTAATTTCCGAGACAACTTCTGAAGTTTCTCCTGTAGAAAATACTTCTCCTGAGAATACTTCTTCGGAAAATTCTTCCGTCGCAACATTACCAGCTGAAACTTCATCAGCTACACCGGCTGTTCCTGCGTGGATGAATTCTGTTGGCGTGGTCCCTGCTCCAACTTCAACTCCAACTTCAGATTCAGTTCCAGTTGCCGAGCAAGCGGAAGCGAAGCGAGGCATGTTCGACGCTTTCAAGACAGGATTTTTAAATAATCTTCAATTTCTTCAAAAGCGAAAACAGCAAATGGCTGGAATAACTCTTGCGGCTCCTGCTGATTCCGAAGCCTCCCCAGTGACTGATACATCGGCAACTTCTGTTGCGACAACATCTTCTCCCGCTACACCTGCCGTTCCTACAAAACTCACTGACAAAGAGAAAAAGGAACTTCTTGATGCAGAGAAAATTTATCAGAACGGACTTTCCTCTATTCGAGATCTCATTTCTCCATCATCTATGGAGATTCGATATGACATGATTCGAGTTGATGGTCTCTTTGCTCAGACATTCTACGTCTTTACCTATCCTCGTTACCTCGATATGAACTGGATGTCTCCACTCATTAATTTTGAGGTATCAATGGATATTGCTCAGTTCATCTACCCAATCGACTCAGCAACGATCATGAAGATTCTTCGAAAGAAGGTAACTCAAATGCAGTCTTCTATTCATATGGACCAAGAAAAAGGAAAGACTCGTGATCCTGCTATTGAAACGGCTCTTGAAGATGCTGAACAGCTCCGAACAGAAATTCAACGAGGTCAGGAGAAGTTCTTCCAGTTTGCCCTCTACTTTACTATTTACGCTGACGACGAGAAGAAGATTCAGAATGTAGCTAAGCAGCTCGAAAGCCTTCTTGGTGGAAAGCTTATTATGACACGACGTGCGCAGATTCAGGCAGAACAGGGTTTTAACTCAACTCTTCCAATTTCTCTTGATCAACTCTACGTGGTTCGAAATATGAACACCTCGCCACTTTCAACAACCTTCCCATTTACTTCATCTACTCTTACTTCCGATGAAGGTATCTTATATGGAGTAAATCGCCACAACGACTCACTCATTATCTTTGATCGCTTCGCATTGGAAAATGCAAACTCGGTCGTCTTCGCTAAGTCTGGTGCTGGTAAATCTTATGCCGTGAAGCTTGAGATTACTCGTATGTTGATGCTCGGAACCGATGTTATTATTATCGATCCAGAAAATGAATATGAGGCTCTTGCGCAGACTCTTGGTGGAACCTATCTACGACTTTCACTTAATTCTGATCGACGTATCAATCCTTTTGATCTTCCACCTCCACTTGCTGATGATATTACTCAGCCTGGAGATATTCTTCGCCAGAACGTTATTACTCTTATTGGTCTTCTCAAAGTCATGCTTGGCGAGATGACTCCAGTAGAAGAGGGGATTCTCGACAAGGCGCTCATCGACGTCTACGCCCTTAAAGGCATTACGATGGACGTAGTTGATCCTTCAACATTTACACCTCCAACGATGGAAGATCTCTACGACCTTCTCTCTACTATGGAGGGTGCAAGTAATCTTGCTCAACGTCTTCAGAAATTTACCTCAGGTACCTATAGCGGTCTCTTCAATAAACCTACGAACTTGAATCTTGGAACAGGACTCATGGTCTTCTGTATTCGAGATCTTGATGAGGCACTTCGACCAATTGCGATGTACATCATTCTTAATTACATCTGGGCTCAGGTCCGACGTGAACTTAAGCGACGTATTCTCGTTATCGATGAGGCATGGTCAATTATGCAACATGGCGATTCTGCCCGATTCCTCTTTGGTCTCGTTAAGCGAGCTCGAAAGTACTACCTTGGAATTACGACTATTACTCAGGATGTGGAAGACTTCTTTAAGTCTGAATATGGAAAACCTATTATTACGAACTCCTCAATGCAGCTCCTTTTGAAACAGGCGCCTGCTGCGATGGATTATCTCGGAAAAGTTTTCAATCTTACGGAAGGGGAGAAGTATATTCTCCTTAATAGTGGTGTTGGTCAGGGACTCTTCTTTGCTGGAAATAAGCACGCTGCCATTCAGATTATTGCCTCATACGGTGAAGATCAGATCGTTACAACAAATCCAGAACAGCTCTTGAAAAAGATTCAGAGCGATAAGCAAACTGCTGCAGACGCAACAGCAGTAGTAGCCGCCGCCGCAGCAGAAACTCCATCATCAGCAGTTGTAGAGGCCGAAGTAATTCCTACTCCTGCCGAGACTCCCGTGACAATCGAAACTCCGCCAGTTGAACCGTCTGTTTAATTTCCGAGTGCGTAGTTAAGAATCTCATCACCGTCCGTATTTGGATTATCTTTTATGGTGACGTCTGGAATGATTGGATTTTCAGTAAGGTTGTGTTCCTGAGGAGTTTGCCATTTTCCGATCGTCTGTTTGTAGAGTGATCCGTCGGTGTAGTCGGTAATTTCCTGAACTGTACCTTTTCCAAAACTCTTTTCACCAATGAGCGTTGCTCGTTGATTTTCCTTTAAAGATGCGGCCATAATCTCTGATGCTGATGCGCTTCCACCGTTGATAAGTACCTTTACTGGAAGATTGGCAAGTTCACCATTTCCTATAGAATAGAATATAACTTCTGGTTGAAATGAATCGAGTTGGACACGACCAGAGGTTCCATTTGACTCATTGAAAAAATCTTCGGCGTTTGAGCGAGTTGAGAACTTCAATGAGGCAAGTCGAGTTTTTGCTGGTACAAACATGTCGAGCATTTGGAGTGATGCATCAAGGTATCCACCTGGATTATCTCGAAGATCCACGATAACTGATTTTGGATTTTTTAAGAGAAGTTTTTTTGCAACTTTTGTAAAATCGCTGCCACTTGATTCAGTGAAATTTCGAACAATGATGTATGCTACATTTCCCCTCATTTCTCCTACAACCGCATCGAGCTTAATGTGTTCACGAACAATAGAGAAGTTCATTTTTTTACCATCTCGTTCGATAACTAAATTCACGCTTGTTCCCGTCTTTCCCTTAATTTTATTTGAAACTTCCGTAAGTGATAATCCCTTCACGCTCCGATTGTCTATTTGGAGAATGGTGTCATTTGCCTTCAGTCCGGCCTTACTTGCTGGAGTTCCCTGAAGAGGGCTGACAATTTTCACAACGTTATCAATTGAATCTATGGAAATTCCAATTCCATCGAACTCACCTGAAAGTGCTTCTGAAAAAGATTTTGCACCTACTGGTTCCTGAAAAACCGTATATCGATCGTCGAGCTTGTTTACCATTCCATCAATAGCTCCGTACAGTAACTTATCATCATTTATAGGCTCTTTTCCTACATATTTTTCATGCATCTTGTTCCATACATCCATCAAAATTTTAAATTTCTGATTGCTGGTGAAGCCGTTGACCGGAGTATTGTCTGTCGTTTGTGGTACTTGAATAATTCTAATCGTTTGAGTTGATTGTGGTGTAAGTGTGCTGATTTTATGAATCGCATCCGCAACTTCTGCTCGTGTCATTTTTGCCATTGGCCTGAACTTATTTTCTCCACTAAAAATACTAAACTCACTTGCTGTTTTTGCGATCGAGGCATATCTCGATCCTGTGTGAATATCGCTAAATGGGATCTCATCCTTTGTGTAAACTCGAGTAACCCCAATTCCCATGATATCAAAGATTATCTTCAAGCCGTCTCCACGTGATACTTTTTGTCCTGACAAGAAATCTTTTTCTGTTTTTAATATTCCTGTCTCCACGGCCTTCTGCACGTATGATGCAAATCGTGATCCTGTTCCCGTAGAGATATCACTGTCTGGAAAGTATCCCGCCGCTCGCCAAGCGAGTTCATAGAGCTCACCTTTTGTGATGATTTTTTCTGGTGCAAATTTTTGTAATCCATCTGGGGTAATTCCTTTTTCTTGCATCCATTCAATTGACTGCTGATTTAGACTGCCATTTTGAACGTCAATAAAACTCGCTGATACGACATTTGATATACAGAGACTCAAGGCTAGGGTTAAGATGAGGATTTTTTTCATGAAAATAGGCTCAAAATGGGTAAAAAACGTGAATTTACTCTACTATTTGAAGCTGTTGCTGGCAAACCACCTGCATTGACCAAAGCCGATAAATTTGGTATAATATAGGGATTTATGAAAAAAGTTATTCACCAGTTCGTGCTTGCCGTTGTCAGCCTTAGTTTTGTCTGGGTTAGCCTTAGTTGGTTTACAGATGTTCAGGCGTATATTGTCGATGACCAGAAAGATATTCTTCTTACTTTGGATACTGGCGTTACGGCAAGTTTTCAGAAAGCAAATCAAGATATTTGGCAGGACGTGTCTTCTTCTCGCATTGTTCAAGTAGGGGACGTTCTTTTGTCGAAAGATCTTCCTGGTGTACGCGTTACTTTTCCTGGAGGCGGGGAACTTCGACTTGCTGAGAATACTTCTATTCAGCTTTTTCAAAATGAAACTGATGATGGTGGATATCACGTGGCTCTTCAGTCTGGAGAGGTGTGGGTAACAAGCCAAGGAGCTCTTCATTCTATTTCTGTTTATGTTGCAGGTGGCACCGTTGTCTCTTCTCGGGATGGAACTTGTGATGTTTCATACAAAGACGGTGAGGTTAATGTATATGCTGCTAAAAATCCTGTTCGTTTAGGATTTTACATGCCACTCGCAAAACTTGTTTCAACTCCTTCTATACTTAATAGCATTCTTATTACAGAAGGAAATCGACTTACTGTTACTCTTTCTAAAATTCAACCAAAACTCGAAAAGCTTCTTTATTCTAAGTTAATTAAAGAGTTTCAATATGGCCCACTTTCCCTAGACTCTTTGAATAAAAATACATGGTTTCAGCGTAATATTGCTGGGGATGCCTTGAGACGAGATAATCTTTTGAATCATATCACTCAGATTATTAAAGATAGGGGATTGTCTATTCCTGATCCAGAAAGCACATTTGCTGGACTCATGGATCGAGTTCATGATGTCCGATTTTTACTTACATTTGATCCTCGAAAAAAAGATCTTCGAATTGCAAATGATGCGCTTGTTCATCTTGATGACGCTCTTTATTACTATGCGACTTCGCAACAGGATAAGGGAGATGTTCGTATGCAATTATTCAAGGCGAGGTTGCAAACTATGAATGATAATAAGCAGCTTATCTCATATATTTCCGATGAACTCTGGAATCGATTTCAGGCATATGCCATTTTTGTTCCACAGGACGGATCTTTGTTTCGTATTCGCACAGAACTTCGAGAAACGCTTTTGAGTCTTCGTAGCTATGGACACAATCTTCCATATGTTCAGGCCTCACAACTCGTTCGATCATATCTTTATGATGTGTATCAATCTCTCCATTTTGACAACTCTATGAGTCGCGATTTGCTCTCAACATATTTCTCGGCTTTTCATAAGATATTTTCAGGTTATTCTGCAGATATTGTTAAAAATCCATCTGTTTTAGCTGAAGAAAATCAGATTATTACTCAGCTGTATCTCAAAGACCCTATTTTTTATCAGGAAACCTATTTTCAGAATGCCTTCGATCTTCAATCTCAGTGGCTTAGCCTGCTTCCTGAAGGTCGCGATAAGAACGAAGAAAATCAGACGCTTGTTGCCTCTAAGATTGAGCTCATGAAGCGACTTCGTCTTTTCTTTTTTGATGAAAAGATTGAGGTCAAAGATGCTAGCCCTGTTTTATTTAGACTCCTTTCCGATATTTCAAGCGCTCTTCCTGATACCGAAACAGCTGTGGCTCAATACTTCAAGAAAAATCTTGATGATCAAGAAGACTTTTGGCGCTACCTCAATAGTAGTGATTTTTCTGAGTCAAAACTTTATGGTCAAACCCATAAGGATCGTTTTTCTGCTTTCTTGAAGAATAAGCAAGATTTGGGTGAAATTGATAAGATTCAAAAAGGTCTTCTAGGCACCCTTCCTCCTGCTTCCGCAGAGTCAAAACAAACATTAGCTGATATTCAAAAGGCCTTTACTGGTTATGGGGTAAAGAATCTTAAACTTGCTCCGCTTCTTGATAAGGACCAGGGTCAGGTATTTATTGAATCTGCTGATTACAACGGCATTCCGTTTAGTGCGATTTACGATCGTGATAGAAACTTAATCTCAGATATTAAAGTATATAATGATACTATTCTGAGCGCCTCAGTTCCTCTTGATCGAATTAAGAATATCTTTGTCGTCAAATCTCAGCAGCAAGACCAAACCCCGCCGACTGATTCTACGGTAGATGCTTCTTCTAATGATCGAGTTGAAAAGGTGGCTCAACTTTTCTTATTGAAAAAGCTTCAAGAGTTTAGTTTTTCTCTAGACCCTGCGCAAATTACGACGATTGATTATGCTAAGAAATTATTTCAGGTTCGTGGGGCAAAGTTACCTTTTGATAAGAGCCAGATTTCTGTCGACTTTATCGTTGATCTCATGAAAAACAGCATCTCTTCTGTTCAAGTGACTGTTTTGACTTCTAAGCAATCAATGCCTGGAGAATTTGCCTTTGATAAGGTTGTTCCTGCTATTCAAAAGTACTACGACCAGGAGTTCTACAAAACTCTTCCAGTCGCGCCGTAAACTCGCTTCGATTTATCCCTGAAGTCTTCCGAAAAAAGCCTGACATTGTTAGAAAAGTATGATATAAGGTCTTCGCCTTTATATAGTTTTCTTTTTGTTTATGGCTGACCAGAAGCAAAGTTCAAGTTACGGTGCGGATCAAATTCAAGTATTGGAGGGCTTAGCGGCCGTTCGAAAGCGCCCAGGTATGTATATCGGTACGACAGATGTCGCTGGTCTTCATCACTTGGTTTGGGAAATTGTGGATAATGCGATTGATGAAGCGATGGCTGGTTATTGTAAGAATATTTTAGTGACGCTTCATAAAGACGGGGCTTGCTCTGTTGATGATGATGGTCGTGGTATTCCGGTTGATGTTGTGAAGAAGACTGGTAAATCAGCTCTTGAAACCGTTCTTACGGTTCTTCATGCTGGTGGTAAGTTTGGCGATGGGGGATACAAGGTTTCTGGTGGTCTCCACGGCGTTGGTAGCTCTGTTGTTAATGCGCTTTCAGTGAAACTTGTTGCTGAAGTTATGCGAGATAACAAACTTTATCGACAGGAATATAAGCGAGGTGATCCGGTTACAAAACTTGAAACGGTGGGGAAGTCAGACCACAATGGAACGAGAATTACATTCTACCCGGATTCAGAAATCTTCGAAAAAACAGAGTTTGATTTCATGACGGTCATTAACCGTATGCGTCAGCAGGCGTATTTGACGAAGGGTATTGCTATTACTATTTCAGATGAGCGAACAGAACAGACATATAAGTTCTATTTCGAAGGAGGTGTTCGCGCCTACGTCCAGCACTTGAATCAGAAGAAAGATCCGATTGGTGAAGTTATGTATGTCGACAAGGATGTTCCAGAAGGTAACATTGAAGTTGCTTTCCAGTATTCTCAGTCTTTCCAGGAACACACGTTCTCTTTTGCAAATAACATCTTCACTCCTGAAGGTGGTATGCACCTTACTGGTTTCCGATCTGCTCTTACTCGAACTATCAACGGTTACGCTCGAAAGCATGACCTCTTAAAAGAGAAAGAAGAAAATCTCAGTTCAGAAGATGTTCGTGAAGGTCTCACGGCTGTCATCTCTGTTAAGTTAGCAAATCCACAGTTTGAAGGTCAGACCAAGAGTAAGCTTGGTAACCAGGAGATGCGAACTGCTGTCGAAAGTGTCTTTGGCTCATATCTTGATATGTATTTTGAAGAGCATCCTGCGGAAGCTCGTGCTGCATTCGCTAAGTGTGCGCTCGCTGCTCGAGCCCGTCTCGCAGCTCGCGCCGCCCGTGATACCGTTATCCGTAAGGGTCTTCTTGATGGCCTTACGCTTCCAGGTAAACTTGCTGACTGTTCTTCTCGAGACCCAACCATTTCAGAACTCTTCCTCGTTGAGGGTGATTCTGCTGGAGGTTCCGCAAAACAAGGACGAAATCGAGAGTTTCAGGCTATTCTCCCACTTCGAGGTAAAATCTTGAACGTAGAGCAGGCTCGTCTCGACAAGATTCTCGCTAATGCTGAAATTAAAGCCCTCGTGATCGCCATGGGCGCCGGAGTTGGTGAACAGTTCGATGTTACGAAACTTCGATACAGCAAGATTGTCATTATGACGGATGCTGATGTCGATGGTGCACATATTCGAACGCTCCTCTTGACTCTCTTCTATCGCTACTTCCGTGCTATCGTCGAGGCTGGTCATATTTATATCGCTCAGCCACCACTTTACAAACTTGCTGCTGGTAAAACGACTCGATATGTTTATAGCGACGAGGAAAAAGAGGCAGCCCTCAAAGACAAGGACTTCAAAGACAAGAACGTAGGAATCCAGCGCTATAAGGGTCTCGGTGAAATGAACCCTGAACAGCTTTGGGAGACAACTATGGATCCTTCAGTCCGAAGCATGCTTCAGGTAACGATTGATGATGCTGAACGAGCTGACTTGGTCTTTGATACACTTATGGGTGCTGAGGTAGCTCCTCGTAAGAAGTTCATTCAGGCCCATGCGAAGTATGTCAAAAACCTGGATATTTAATCCCTTCTAGCTTTAGAAGATGAATAATTTCCATTTGACTCTCGAGCTTAGGTTTGTATAATAGGGTAGCTTTGTTTTTACTCAACACTTATGGCAATTACAATTTTCCGCAACACAAAAGAGTCTCCTGAACGTTTGATCGGACGTTTCAATAAAAAGGTTCAACAGAGCCGTGTTATTGTAACTCTCAAATCTAAGAGATATCGATCAAAAGAGCTTAGCGAACGAAAACAGCGAAGTGCTGCTCTTATGCGAACGAAGTATCGCAAGATGCGAGAAAAGTCGAAGTTTTATTAAGACTCTTCAAGGCTTCTACTCTGTAGAAGCCTTTTTTGTTTATTCTTTATGATTATCAAAGAGCTCTTACAGAAATCTACTCAGGAACTTCCAAATAGGGAGCTCGGTAGGCTTGAGGTAGAGGTTCTTTTGGCTCATGCCTTGGGCTTCACGAAAGAACAGCTCTTTTGTGCTTATGACCAAGATGCCCCAGATGCTTCCCTTGATCTGTTTTATGCTGGACTTGACCGACTCAAGGAAGGCGAACCTTTGGCATATGTTATTGGAGAAAAAGAGTTCTACGGCCTGTCTTTCAAAGTAGGGAAGGACGTTTTAATTCCACGTCCCGAGACAGAGTGGTTGGTGGAAAAGATTATTAGTCTTTCCAGGAGCCATTTCCCAACAGAAGCTTCTATCGCTGATATCGGAACAGGATCTGGCTGTATTGGTGTTAGCTTGGCGAAGAATTTACCTACTGCAAAGATCGTATTGGTAGATATTTCTCCTGATGCTCTCGATATTGCACGAGAAAATGTTTCTCGACATGCGGTAGGTGATAGAGCTTTGGTGATTCAGGGTGATTTATTGAATACAATAATTGATCAACATTTTGATATTATCGTGGCGAATCTTCCGTATATTGGAGAGAAGAAATTTCACTTTGTCGCTCAAGATGTTGATAAATATGAACCGCATATTGCCCTTTATGGAGGCCATGATGGACTTCAGTTGTATAAAAAAATGTTTCAGCAGATTCAAGACATGAAATCGAAACCCTCCTATCTTTTTGGTGAGTTTGGATTTGCTCAAACCGAAGATATTTCTTCTTTATTGGATACTTTTTTTGTTCAATCTGGAGGGGTGTATGAGATTGTTCCAGATTTGGCCGGTATCGACCGATATTTCATTGTTTCTCTTGCCGGTTTACCTCTATAATGACCCGCGATATGATTGATAAATTAAAAAAGTTAGTAGACGAGTACAATGGTCTTCAGGAACAGCTTATGTCCCCTGGAACTGCGCAGAATCCATCTGAGCTCAAGCGAATTGGCCAGAGGCTCAGTCAGCTCGAGTCAGCAAAAGGTCTTTATGAAGAATATCTTGAGATCGACTCTGCTCTTCGTGATTCCCAGGAAATTCTTAAAACAGAGACTGATCCTGAAATGAAGAAATTTGCCCAAGACGAGCTTGAGCAGGCCGAGGCTAAAATGCCTACCTTGATGGAAAAAGTTCGATTGGAGCTTATTCCAAAGGACCCTAATGACGCTCGAAACTGTATCGTGGAAATTCGCGCTGGAGTTGGAGGTGAAGAGGCTGCACTTTTTGCTGCAGAGCTTGGACGAATGTATATTCGCTGGGCTGAAAGCCATAGGTACTCTGTCGAGCTTATGAGTCAGTCCGAGGCGAGCGCTGGCGGCATGAAAGAAATGATTTTCAAGATTACTGGTCAGGGCGTGTATGGAAAAATGAAATATGAGTCTGGTGTTCATCGTGTTCAACGAATTCCTTCAACGGAGGCGCAGGGACGTATTCATACTTCTACTGCCTCTATTGCTGTTCTTCCTGAGGTTGAGGAAGTGGATCTCGAGGTTCGAGATCAGGATCTTCGTATCGATGTGTATCGCTCTGGTGGTTCTGGTGGACAGAGTGTGAATACGACCGACTCAGCTGTTCGTATCACTCATATGCCAACAGGTATCGTCGTAGCGTGCCAGGATGAGCGTTCTCAGCTCAAAAATAGACATAAGGCTATGTCCATTTTGCGTGCGCGTCTCTTTGCCTTTGAGGCGGAGAAGCGTCAAAAAGAGCTCGGCGATACTCGCCTCGCTCAGATCGGAACTGGTGATCGATCAGATAAGATTCGAACGTATAACTTTCCTCAAGATCGCGTTACTGACCATCGTATCAAAGTCAGCTGGAGCAATATTCCAGGAATCATGATGGGGGAGATCGATCATATTATGGATGCCATGACCGCTACCGATCAGGCTCAGATACTGGCCTCTGGAGACGATGATGACGATTAAAATCGTCGAGACTTCAGGTGATCTCGAGAATAGATGTCTTTATTTTTTCTCCTCTATCCAATGACAGCCGAGACTTTTTTTCCGTGCCTTCGCGGCCTGGGTAATAAGAAGTCCGACTTCAAGAAGGTTTCTCGTTTCGATGAGGTCTTTGTTGATAAGATGCCTTGGTGGAAGTATACTTTGAATTCTCTCTAGTTCAAATATGGCTTTATCAAGCCCATTTTTCGTTCTGTAGATTCCGACGAAGTTCCACATAATTTCTTTAATTTTTTTTCGCATGTTTGCGAGTCGAAAGGTTTGATGGGCGATCGTATAGACTGGATGTGTTGTTTTTTCTTTGGACCCTAACTTCTCCTTCTCTTTTAATACCTGTTTTTTGAGAATAGTTCTCCCTACTTTTTGACCATATACTGCCGCCTCTAGGAGAGAGTTTGAGGCGAGACGATTGGCTCCATGAAGTCCCGTATAGGCCGTCTCTCCGACAGCATAGAGGTGAGGTATAGTTGTTTCTCCATATGAATTCACGCTTACTCCTCCACAAATGTAGTGCGCTGCTGGCGTGACAGGAATGAGATCTTGTGCGAGATCTTTCTTGAGTTTTTTATGTATGGCTCCGTAGATAGTAGGGAAGCGTTCATGTATCCATTTGGCTTTCTTATGCCGTATATCGAGATATACTTTTCCATTTTTTTGCTCCTGAAAGATAGCCTGAGAAACCTTATCCCTTGGTGCTAGCTCTCCTCGGTCGTCATAGTTTTTCATGAACTGTACCTTTTTGCTGTTTCTCAGAATTGCTCCTTCTCCTCGTAAAGACTCGCTCAAAAGAAAGTGTGGATTTGAACTATCAAGGAGGGCTGTTGGGTGAAACTGAATGAACTCCATATCTTGTATCTTTGCCCCAATTCGATGCGCCATTGCTATTCCATCTCCCGTCGAAACAAGGGGATTGGTTGTATGTAAATAGGCCTGTCCTGCACCTCCCGTTGCCAGAACGATGTCTTTTGCGTATGCCGTTTTGATCGTATCGTTTTGCATGTACCAACATCCATGGCATGACACACCCGCCATGATCAGATCTATCGCCAAAGCATTTTCCACAATACTGATGTTTTTTTGTTTTTTTATGGCTCTTACAAGCGCATCTTCGATGGTTTTCCCTGTGGTATCTTTTGTGTGATGGATTCTATTTCGGCTATGTCCGCCCTCTAGAGTGAGCTCTTCCTCGAACTCCATCCCATAGGACTCGAGAAGTCTAATGATCTCGGGTGCCGAAATAATAACTTCTTTGACGGTGGCCTTTTTGTTGTGATGGGCTCCTGCTATCATCGTGTCCTCTTCATGTTCCTTGAAAAGATCTCCTGTTTTTTCATTAACAGCAGCCATTCCTCCTTGTGCGAGTTTTGTGGCACTTTCTACGAGTTTCTTTTTTGTCAGAAGGAGGATTTTTTTCTTTTCAGAGAGGGTGAGGGCCGTCATAAGGCCACTTATTCCTGAGCCAATAATGATTGCATCAAATTCTGTATGAGTCGTTTTCATGGCAGTAAAAGAGTTGGTTTTCGAGATTTTTGATCTTTCTTTTGATATCATACTCTTTATTTTTCGTCTCTGAGATAGGGGATAGTGATATATCTTTTATGGCTTTATATAGAGGTATTCTTTCTTTTTCTATCGTCTTTAATTTATCGAGAATGTCTTTTTGGAGATGTGGGCGGCTATTTTTTGAGTCTTTTTTGAGGTGAGTGGTGAGTTGAGATGCACCTGTTTCGAGATAGATGATGATTCCCAATTTCTTAAGAACTGAAATATTTTCTTTTTTCAGGATAGCTCCACCTCCTGTTGAGATAATGATTCGTTGGTTTGGCTTAAAGGTCTTGAGTATTTTTGACTCCTTTTTTCTAAAACTTTCCCATCCATGTTTTTGAATATACGTTTCGATACTCATTTTTTCTTTCGTGACGAACGTCTCGTCCAGATCAATAAATGAATAATCCCACAATCTTGCTAATTCCTTTGCTAGACTCGTTTTCCCCGACCCAGGCATACCGACTAGTATAAAATTTTTATTCAAACTTAATATCGTTTTTCGATAGTCTTCCCAGTACTTTGTATAACTTTTTTGTACTACAACTGGATTCTCGATTGATATTGAAGGATATATCGACTTTGGAATGGAGAAAACCATTGCCATGCGATGATCATCATATGTGTTTATTCTGGCTTCCACGTCTACTTTTTCACCTCTTCCTATTGTAATGGTATTATTTTTGAGTTGTACTTTTGCCCCGAGCTTTTTGAGCTCGTTACTCATGGCGAGTAGACGATCACACTCTTTATATCGGAGGTGACTTACATTTGAGATAGTGGTTTTATCTTGGGTAAGTGCGCAGATCATCGCTAGAGTGAGGACTGAGTCAGGTATCTCTCGAGCATCAATTTTCTTAAGTGGTTTGAATTTTCGAGGAGGGGATATGAGTAGTCCCGTTTTTGTCTGACCCACGTCGCAACCCATCTTTTTTATATATTTGAAAAACTCCTTTTCTGCATCTAGATCAGATAGAATCATGTTTCTGACTAATATTTTTGTACAGTTAATGACACTTATCGCTATAATATAGCTTGCAGATGCTATATCTACCGGTATTGTTATCTTTTTTGATCTATTTTTTTGTACATTGTCTTTGCTCCATAATTTTATGAGCGTCCGTGTTGTATCGAAGTAGCTTTTTGATCTGCGATCCCCCGTGGTTTTGATAGTCGTTTTCTTTTGTAGAAATGGTGCGATGAGGGATAGGGCCGAGGCGTACTGGCTTGTTTTCTGCATTGATATGTTTATCGTTCCGCCTTGAGGTACCTGAGGGTGAATGCATACTGGAAGGTGACCAGCCTCTTCTTCATACGTTATATGTGCCCCGAGTTGATTCAATGCATCTACGAGTTCGGCTATTGGTCTTTTCTTTAAACCCGCGCTTCCACTTAGAATAATTTTTTTATTCAGCGTTGCTGCGTATGCCAGGATAAATCGGCTTGTAGTTCCCGCATTTTTCGCATTTATTCTGATTACTTTATTGCTATATTTTTCTTTTAGATCAATTTTTTTATTCACTACTATGTCTCTCGAATCTTCTTTTTCTTGCACGTCGATCTCTATACCCAATTTTCGAAGGGCTTCTATCATGGCATTAACATCGTCTCCGTATGGCGCACTCTGAATAAAGCTTTTGCCTCCGAACAGAGCGGCTAGTACAAGCGCTCGATTTGTAATGCTCTTTGATCTTGCTGGATTATAAGAGAACACGTTCGATTTCATTGAGCGGAATTTGATAAGCTTTGGATTTTCCAAGAGAAATTGGTAGATACATTGTTATGGTTTCTCGGTCTCTTTTTTTGTCACTACGAAGCGCTTTTCTGGCTTTTTCTTTTATGGCTTTTGGTGCAGTAACAGGAAGTCCTATCTTCTTGAGAAGTGATGTGATTTTATGAGTTACTTCTTTTTGAGTAATTTTTTTGTTCAATGCTATGATATTTTCAAGCATCATCCCCATACTTATGGCTACGCCGTGCTGGTAGGAGTAACCCGATGCTTTTTCGATTGCATGGCCTATGGTATGCCCATAATTAAGCTTTTTCCTTAGGTTGGTTTCCGTCATATCTTTACTTACAATCTTTCCCTTAAGTTTTATGCATTGTTCAATTATATTGTTCAGTATTTTTGTATCTTTTTTGAGGATGTTTTTGTAGTTATTTTCAATAAAGGTAAAGAGCGATTTATCCATGATTGCCCCCATTTTTATCGCTTCTGCGAGTCCGTTTTTCAACTGCTCTCCTGGTAGTGTTTTGAGAAACGCCGGTTGAACGAATATAGCTGCTGGTTGGTAAAATGTTCCAATCATGTTTTTTCCTTCGCTTGTATCAACTCCATTCTTTCCTCCAATAGAGGCGTCACACATAGCAAGAAGGGTTGTTGGGATTTGAATAAACTCGATACGTCTCATGTAGATAGAGGCGACAAATCCACTAATGTCTCCGATCGTTCCACCTCCTAATGCGATAACGACATCGTTTCGGGTTACTCCTTCTTTTGCGAGTTTTGAAACGAGCTTCTCGATGGTTGAGAGTCTCTTGGAGGTTTCTCCTGGGTCGATAGCTATGATGAAAAAATCTTCTGGAAGGTTTTCAAGTTCCTTTCGATAGATTTTGGCGATGTTCGTATCTGTGATGATAGCGTACGTCTTTTTTCTTTTAAAAACCTCGTCCTCGAAAATATCGGAGATTGGTTTTCCTTCGTACCGCTTAATAAAGGTTTTTTCTGTCTTTGGGCGGTAGGTGAGTTTCATGGCGTTATGATATATGCCTATCGATGGCGAGTGCAATTTTTTTGGCTCGAATCATCATCTTTTCAAAATCTTCCGGGAGGAGTGCCTGCTTTCCATCACAAAGTGCTTCTTCTGGATCGGTGTGAATTTCGAGCATAAGTCCATCTGCTCCAGCGGCGATGGCTGCGTGCGACATAGATGTTACGAGAGACGCCTGTCCTGTTGCATGACTTGGATCGACGATGATTGGTAGGTGAGAAAGTTCCTTGATAAGCGGAACAGCAGAGAGCGAGAGGGTGTTTCTTGTCTCGCGTTCAAACGTACGAATGCCGCGCTCGCAAAGAACGACGTTTGGATTTCCGCCCGCGAGAATGTGCTCGGCTGCAAGTAAGAGCTCTTCGATAGTTGCTGACATTCCTCGCTTGAGAAGGACTGGTTTTTTTCCTTTTCCGAGTTCTTTCAAGAGAGGGAAGTTTTGCATATTGCGTGCTCCAACTTGGAACATGTCGGCGTACTTATCCACGAGATCGATATCTCGAATGTCGAGAACTTCTGTGACGGTTGGAAGGTTGACCTCGAGACTTGCTTCTTTGAGTATTTCTAAGCCTTCCTTTCCGAGACCTTCGAAGTTGTAAGGATTTGATCGTGGTTTAAAAGCGCCACCTCGAAGCATCTTTGCTCCAAATTGCTTGGCAACTTTTGCGCAAGCAATCATCTGAGTTTTACTTTCGATGGCGCATGGTCCTGCGATGATAATAATTTCATCGCCTCCAAATTGAATGCTTCCCACTTGTATAACGGAATTTTTTTGGTGCGCTTCGCGACGAGAGAGAAGTGTCATACGTTTTTGTATATATTTCTTTCAAAAAATACTTCCTCTACATTTCACCAAAGGTCGAAATCTGAATCATCCATGGCAGCTTGGGGTTAAGGAGAACTGGTTGAGTAGAGGACCTTTATCATAGTCCTGTAGCGGCAAAATGTCTATTGCCGTATGTGGGTTTGTGTTATGTTTGGCTTAGGTGTTATATTCTTCGAAGCTATGCTTTTTGATACACATTGTCATTTGATGGATTCTCAATTCGAAACCGATTTAACGGCTGTTTTGAGGCGTGCGGCTTTGGAGCGAGTTTCTGACATTTTGAACCTTGGTTGTGATGTTTCAGGGTCTTTACTTTCAGATAAAATGTGTCGAAGTGAGTATCGGGAAAAGATGGTGCGAGAACTTGGCGAAAAGGGAATTATTGCGGAGAGAGTTCCTCGATTATATGGATCACAGGGAATTCATCCTCACGACTCGAATCAAGCGAACGATGAGGTGATGGGGGAGTTCTTGAATACGATTCGAGCGAACTCGCAGATCGTGATCATAGGGGAGACGGGGTTGGATTATTTTTATATGAATCAGCCGAAGGAGGTTCAGTTGAGCTCACTTCGTCGACATATGGTGCTCGCGCAAGAAGCGGGGTTGCCGGTTTCGATTCATACACGTGATGCGGCTGAGGATACTATGATGATTTTGAAAGAGTTCCCGAAGGTTCGATGCATCATGCACTGTTTTTCCCAGGATCGCGCCTACGCTGAAGAGATCTTAAAAATGCCCGCAGGACACATGATTTCTCTTAGTGGGGTTGTGACGTATCCGAAGAATGAAGAGCTGCGCCAGGTGGCCTACATGGTCCCTGCTGATCGATTACTGATCGAAACTGATGCGCCATACCTCGCACCGCAAATTCATCGTGGTCAGCGAAATGAGCCAATGTTTATTTCAGGCACGGCAAAATCTCTCGCGCAGGTGAGGGGAGTTTCGTTTGATGCATTGGCCGAGTTGACCATGGCGAACGCTAAGCGCTTTTTGGGAATTTCTGATTGAGAACTTTTCCGATACACTCGGCGAGATTTTTGAATTTTGCTGGAGAGATGATGTCGGTGAATCCAAGCTTTGTCGCTTCTTTAAGGCGCTTGTCGATTTGCGTGACGTTTCTGATTTCTCCAGAGAGTCCAATTTCTCCAACTGCTACGGCCGATGATGAGAGTGGCTTTTTTCGGTAGGCAGAGGCGATTGCGAGAGCGACTGCGAGATCTGCCGCAGGTTCTTCGATGTTCATTCCTCCTACGACATTTACGTAGACGTCTTGATTGCTGAGATTGAGATTGGCGTGTTCTTGAAGAACCGCAATAATCATCTGGAGACGGTTCGTGTCGAAACCGTTCGTTGATCGCTTTGGATAGCCAAAATTCGTGACTGACGTGAGTGCTTGAATTTCAATAATAAAAGGTCTCGTTCCTTCGATCATCGAGGTGAGGCACGATCCAACTGCCTCGACATTTCTTCCATTAAGAAAAAGTTCCGATGGATTTGAAACTTCTCGTAAGCCTTTTTCTTCCATTTCAAATACCGCAACTTCGTTCGTGGATCCGAAACGATTCTTCGTGCTGCGAACAAGTCGCAAGTTATGATAACGATCACCTTCGATGTAGAGAACCGCGTCAACGAGATGTTCGAGTGTTCGTGGGCCGGCGAGCGTTCCTTCTTTAGTGACGTGACCGATCAAGAGAACCGGTCTGTTCCAGAGTTTTGCAGCGTGCATCAATGCTTCTGTGCAGAAGCGAACCTGACTGACCGATCCTGCGGTTCCTGCCATTTCCTGAGAAGATAGAACTTGCACTGAGTCGACGACGACAAAGTCGGGCTTCATATCTTCGATACTTGTAAGGATGTGTTCGAGATTGTTTTCCGTTTGAATTTGAATGTGCTCTGAAGTAATTCCAAGTCGATGCGCTCGTAGTGCAATCTGCTCAACAGACTCTTCGCCCGAGAGGTAGAGAACGGTTTTTCCTTGTTGTGCGATATTGCCGCATATTTGAAGGGTAAGTGTCGACTTTCCGATTCCAGGTTCGCCCGAGAGGAGCGTCAAACTTCCTTCGACGATTCCACCACCAAGGAGGAGATCGAGCTCACTCATCTTGGTTGAGAGACGATTTTTTGGATTAGGAAACGTACTGAGTGCGCTTCGTTTACTTGCTGGTAGGTGTTTTTGAACTTGTTTCGCCGCATTTTTTCCTTCGTTTTCAGGCTTTCCGACATTGACGACATCTTCTACAAAACTTTCCCATGACTGACACTCTGGGCAACGTCCGAGCCATTTTGGATTTTCATACTGGCAACTTTTACATACGTAGATGGTTCTGAGTTTCATATCTTTAAAAGGTTACGATATACGGCTTCGGTCTTTTTCACCATATCCTTCACTTCATACAATTCTCTAACATTTTCATAACTTTTTTCTGACATTTTCTTACGGAGCTCTTTTGAGGCGAGAATTTTTTCGATCGCTTTTTTAATGGCCTTAGGGTTTTTTGTTGGTACGAGCATGCCGTTTTCTCTGTCTTTTACGATCTCGGGGATGCCACCATTATTGGTTGCGACGATTGGAAGTTTCGCCATCATCGCCTCGAGAAGAACGAGTCCAAAAGCTTCGTTGAGACTTGGAAGTACGAAAACATCGCTACTTTTGAGAATCTGCGGAATGTCGTGACGACGGCCGAGAAGTTTTACATAATCCTCGAGTTCGTGTTTCTTGATAAAATCTTCGTAATGTTTTTTTTCGTCGCCATTTCCAACAATAATGAATTTGATATTTCCTCCTTCTTCTTTGAAAAGTTTTGCCGCCTCGAGGAGGTAGATGATTCCTTTTCTTGGATGAAGTTCTGCGATGCAGGTAGCGATTGGCGTTTCTCCGTCTGTTGTAAATTCATCTTTGCGGAACTCTTCACGGTCGGTGAGCGAGAAGGAAAGAAGTTGTGATTCGAACCAGGTCGTATCGATGCCGTTATGAATCATGACAATCTTTGACTTCAGAAATGGATAGAGCTGAGAGAGGAGTTGTTTATTTTTTTCGGAAATTGCAATAACCTGACTGGCGTCTTTGATGAGTTTTTTCTTGAGCCAATCTTTGACCGAAGAGAGTTGGAATGGGTCGTGTTCGGTAAACATATAGGGAATTCCTGCACTTTTTGCCGCCATGAAACCGTATCTGCCACTGGCTGGATTCCAGACGTGAATGTGTATGAGACTGATGCCTTCTTTTTGAATGAGCTTTTTGAGCTCGAAGTACTGACCCGGGTGGTGCTTGTGACGGTTTTTGAGTCGATGAACAGTTACCGTCATGTCCTTAATCTTTTTGCACCAGGTGTCGAGGGCTGGGTCGGATGGGCAGGCAAGTTGAAGCTCATACCCTTGGCGGTCGTAAAACTTAAAAATCGACAGCATGTGGTTTTCGGCTCCACCAAGCTGTTTTGTGTCCGTAAAAAGTAGTATTTTTGGCTTTCGTTTCTCCATGGCCTCCATGATAGTAGAGAAGTGCTTGAAACGGAAGCAAGAAAGTGGTACTTTTTCTCCGCTTGAAAATCCGTATTTGAAATATCGTGGGTCCGTAGCTCAGTTGGTAGAGCAGTTGCCTCTTAAGCAATTGGTCGCGCGTTCGAATCGCGCCGGGCCCACCAGAATCTCCTCAAAGAAAACCTTCCTTACCAGAGGTTTCTTTTTATTTGTGCTTGAGGAGAAAATTACGCATAATGTCCTCGCTTTCCCTGCCGGGGTGGTGAAATGGTATACACGAGAGACTTAAAATCTCTTATCCGTAAGGATGTGTGGGTTCGAGTCCCACCCTCGGCACCACAATTTTCTATGGTTGATTCACAAAAGATTTACGAAAATATCTTACAGCTCCTTGATACGCATGGAGTTAAATATAAATTGTTTTCTCATCGCTCTGCGTTGACGTATGAGGATCTCGCTGTAATTCAACAGGAGACGGGTTTTGTTGGAACGGAGAGTAAGTGCATGGTGATGAAAGCGGACGATCGATTTATCGTGTATGTCACGCTTCAGGGAAAAAAAGTAAACTTTGATCGAATCAAGGAAGTTCTTGGCGCGAAGAAGGTTCGACTCGCCTTGAAAGAGGAGCTCTTCGAGCACTTCGGCGCAGAGCCGGGATGTGCCTATCCTTTTGGATTTGATTCGCAGTACGACTTGTATGTTGATACGGGAGTCTTTGATCAAGAGTGGATTTTGTTTAGTCCGCTTTTTTCTACAAAGACGGTGCAGGCGCGTGGCGGTGATTTGAAAAAACTTTTTGAAAATATTCCTGGGAAAGTTACGGAAGTTGCTGATTGGAATGTATAACTCACTTTTATGGGTTCTTTGGGGAACTGGCTTCGCCAGCGACGAATACGGAAAGAGTATCACCGAACTCTCGGTCTTCTTTTTAAAAAGCTTGTTGATCCGATGTACTTACCTTCGCATGCTGAGCTAGAAATGCTTTCTGATGATAGCGATCGATGGATTCGTCTTTTGACGCACGACATTCATAGGCCTATTTACGAACTCTGGAGCAGGGAGGTTGTTGATGCGTTGGCTCAGTATATTTGCGATCGATTTCCAGATGTTTCCGTCGAGTCCCCTGTGAGAATTCTTGAGGTTGGGGCTGGCGATGGGCGACTTGCTCATTTTCTTCAATTGAAACTTCGTGAACTACGACCTGATGCTTTTCAAATGTTTGCTACTGACTCTGGTGCTTTTGAATACAAACCTCTCGTTCATGTAGAAAAAATGTCCGCAAAAGATGCTGTAGTTTTTTATGAACCACAACTCGTTATTGCCTCATGGATGCCGGCAAATCAGGACTGGACAGGGGATTTTGAAAGAGCTCTTTCCGTGCAAGAATTTATTCTTATTGGTCCGGAGGTGGATCGTAAGCATACTCGAGTTTCTGAGTTTAATGCGCAACCTCTCGACGAGATCACAAGTTTGCTTATCTCACGAATGACTCCGACAAAAGAAAATTTGTCGAAGGCGGTTTCGTATCGGAGGAGTGTTTAACTGCGGTAGATTTTGTTTTGAAGGTTTTTTAGTCGTACCTCTCGAAGTGGATGTCTTCTTTTGGCATGCCGATTTTTTCACAAATGGCTGCCGTGTCGAGAACCATGGTTCCGACACCACAGATATAGACTTGTGTGTTCAGTGGTTCGGTAATGTTGTTTTCAATCCATTCCGTGACGCGGCCCTGGCTTCCTGTCCATGATTCTTCTGGGCGAGAAAGTGTAACGGTGTACGTGAAATTTGGATATTTTTTTGCAATTTCCTCGAGAAGCTCGGTGTAGAAAATATCTTTTTCGAAGCGGAATCCCCAGATGAGGTGGAATGGTTTGTCGTTTCCTTTTTCGAGCTGGTCGTTGAGCATACAGATGAGTGGCGTAATGCCCGTTCCTGTTGCGATGAAGATTGTTTTTTTATCGGCGTTTTCGTTGAATTTGAAAATTCCGAGTGGTCCCATAAGTGTAATAGGGGATCCTTCATTTACCGTTGAAAGCCATGTTGTTGCGCGTCCGCCTGGAACAACTTTGATGCACGTCCTGACTCGATCTTTTTCGTAAGGAGGTGACATGATTGAGTATGATCGGAAAAGCATTTTTGGATTTCCATCATCGACGCGAATATTGACGAACTGTCCTGCGCGAAAAGTAATTTCTGCTGGGTTCACGAGTTTAAACTGGAGCTCGTAGACGTCTTCAAGGAGTTGAATTCGTTTTTCGAGTACCGCGGACATCATAATAGGTGGCATGTTTGAAGGCGTTAAATCTTACTTAACAGAGAATGATTGAACGATGTTGTCCGCCTCTTTTTGCACTGAAGCGTCTTCAGCTGAAGCATATGAACCCGTTACGATGTACACTGTTCGATCGACAACGTAATATGTCTGAACGAAGGTTACAAGCGGATCTGTAGTTGTTCGCTTGCCCTCGAACTTGATTCGTAGCACTTTATCTTTGTTTCCCTTGATAGTTGTGTCGATCTCGTCACGGCTTTTTTCTACGAAATTCTGGAGTGCATTTTTCTGGTTGGCAGCTACGATCTTTCCGTAATCAAGAGAGCTAATTGTTTGGCTGAGGTTGTTTTTTACAATATTTACATTTGTGAGGAAGACTTCGTTTTTTCGATTTGCCTGGAAAACGATGACGGCATTTTTTGGGATGTCACTTGTAAACTCATTTTGCTTAATGGTGTTCCATGCTTTCGGAAGCGTAACCTGAAACTCGTCGTTTGTGAGTGTCTGAAGAACAGATTCTTCCACTCCTGTACCAGCTGTTGTTGTCGATGTTGTGCTTCCTCCAAGAGAGCATCCTGTTGAAAGGATAAGAATGGTCGATAACAATGGAGCGATTATTTTTTTGTTGCGTATCAACATAATAAAAAGTGAGGGGGTATATTTTTTAACGTACGTTTTGCATTGTAGACCATATTTCTCCTGCTGTTAATTTTAAAAGACCATAATTAGTCTCGTCTGTAAAACCTGCCACCCTTGATTTTTTTCTAAAGATAGATTATCTGGCGGTTTACATATTTCTTTATTTTTTGATTCTTTATGGGTCTTAATGTTTTTAACGGTGTTCTTGATTGCGATCAGCATACCAGTCCAGTCACCTCTGCGGCTGAAGCAAATGTTCAGAAGTGGCTTGCCGCTCGTGCTCCAAAGGCTCCTATTCAGGCTCCTCAAAAGAGACAGATAGCTTCGCTTGATGGCCATGCTGGGACAAGTCATGTTTTTCTTCCGGAGGTGAGTATTGGTGGTCCTAGCCTTCCAGCTCTTGCTGAGGCAAGAATGGCTGCTTACTTTGCTGCTCAGGCAAGACAGGTTCTTGATAGTGAAGTGTAGCTTTGTTAACATCTTGATCTTTGCGCTTATTCGCCCTAAGATACCGCTACTATGAGAATTGGTATCTTATCGTATTATCCGGCGAGTAAGCGTTCGAGCATGGAGGAGCTTCGGCTCGTGAAGGCAGCTCGAGAACTTGGCCATCAGGCTCGAATTATTCGAGTTTCCAGATGCCAGTTAGTGTATGACGGAGATCATCCTTCTGTTCTTCATGAAGGGAAGGCGTTCCCAAAATTTGATGTGATTATTCCTCGCGTTTCTGTTTTGAAGAATGTTGAACTTCATACTGCTATTTTGAAACAGTTTGAGTTGATGGGCATTCCGGTCGTGAATCGATCGAGACCTATTAATCGTGCGAAGAATAAACTCCATACCATGCAGGTTTTGAATCACCATGGTATTGGCGTTCCGAAGACGATTGTTTTACGAAGTCAGAAATATCTCGACTGGGCTATTAAACAGGTTGGGGGATTTCCTGTTATCATGAAGACGCCATTTGGTTCATATGGAAGTGGTGTTGTGATTGCTGAGAGTAAGCGAGCTCTCGCATCTTCTCTCGATGCGCTGTGGACTGCCTATGAAATTAATATCGCGTTGATTCAGGAATATATTAAAGAGTCGAAGGGAAGAGATATTCGATTGTTTGTTGTTGGGAGGAAGGTGGTTGCGACGATGATGCGCGCCGCTTCTAAGGGTGAGTTTCGATCAAACATTGAACTTGGCGGCGCGGGCGAAAAAATTGAAGTTACTCCCGAAGAAGCCGAGAATGCTATTCGTGCGACCGAAGTACTCGGTCTTGAGGTTTCAGGCGTCGATCTCGTTCGTTCTAACAAAGGCCCGCTCATTCTTGAAGTGAATGCGAACCCTGGTTTCAAAAAGCTCGAGGAGGTCACAGGACGTGACGTTGCTCGAGCTATTGTTGAATATGCTGTTTCGAAGGTTGTAAAGGAAGAGAAGTAAGTCGCACTTATTTCTTTATCCTCGCTTTTCTCCTTTCTTCGTAGGCTTCACGATATGATCGATGAGGCCGTATTTGAGTGCCTGTTCAGCCGTCATGAAGTTATCACGGTCAGTGTCTTTTTCGATGACACTAATTGGCTGACCAGTGTGCTGTGCGAGAATTCCGTTCAAACGATCCTTTGTTCTAATGATGTGGTCGGCATGAATTCTAATATCGCTTGCCTGACCTTCAGTTCCACCAAGTGGCTGATGAATCATGACTTCAGAATTTGGAAGAGCATATCGCTTTCCAGCAGTTCCACCTGCGAGCATGATCGATCCCATTGATGCAGCAAGCCCAACGCAGACCGTCTGAACATCTGGTCCGATTGAT
>JBAYUX010000008.1:0-35065 GCA_041674865.1 Candidatus Altimarinota bacterium | reverse complement strand
CCGGATATGGATACGGATCCTATGAAAGTTATTGATCCGCCTGGTGATGAAGAGTATTGGGCTCGTAAGTCTACGGCATCAAAGGGTCGCAATGTTATATCTTCAACTTCAGCTGCTCGTGGATGTATTCATACCGATCTTCCTGAAGATCAAGTCATCCCAGTCTTCGCGAAACTTGGACTTCAAATTGAGCGCAAGCATTCACTTTGGTTTTTTTATGGTACTGGTGAGCGTGTTGCTTCTACATTTGCCGATGCTCAAACGGAACTTGCCGAGATTTCTCAACGCCAGGGTATTCAATTACCAGTCGCTTATCTAGATACGTATTCTACTGATAGCACTCTGCCTATTGATAACGATTTTACGACAATTGTTCAGCATATGCTTCAGCGATGTACGCCTGGAAATACGGTTGTTTCTGATGGCTTTTTCAATGTTTTGCAACATCCTCGTGTAGAGATTTATGTTCAGAAAAGTAAGGATAATAAGAGAGGTATAGTTCAAGGAAAGAGGGTTCATGTTCTCAGTGAGTTTAAGTCGGTGATCAATGAACTTCGTGCCGGAGGTGCCGAAAAACAATATGGTCGTGATCAAGAAATGGAAGAGATGCTCGGCTGGGTAAAGAAGTTTATGAGCGCGGATGTTCCATCATTTTCAAGCTTCACTATTCATGGTGATGCGATGATGGGTAAGACGAGAATGGCTGAAGAGATGATCAAGGCAATTCGTGCGATTCATAATCGACGTGAAGAAATTCCTAAGCTTATTGCTGAATCCCAGAGAATAGCAAAAGCTTATGAGGAAGATGGGCAGGGCGGTCGAGGAAGATCTCAGGCTCGAAAGATTGAAGATTTGCAGAAGGAGCTTGCGGCACTTCCAAAAAACATTCCCTATGTTATTTTCGTTCCTGCAAAGGATACTCGAATGGGGGATTCTCTTTCATTTTTTAGAACGTATGCTCAGCAAGTTTTGAATGCCGCTAATGATGTTTTCGTTGATACTCCGCCAGATTCATGTCGTGCACTTGAGAAGATAGCATCTATGGATGCTACAACTTTGGCAAAAGAGGGTCCTCAAATACTTGCTACCGCTCTTCGTCGTCTTCGCCGATCTACAAATCGATTTTTGATTGTTACGGATGATATGCAGTGGGCGGATAGTGAGTCGTGTGATCTTTTGAAACAGACATTTAGCAAGGAACGACAGGGTGATAATAATAATTTTGGACATTTAGCGCTTTTGAATTTAACTCGAACAGGCGATCAGGTGATGAATGAAGAGCTTTTGCAGATTCTTCAGAATGCTCCAAACGTTGGTCAACTTAAGCTCAAGCCTCTGCCATTTTCTGATGCAGGCGGTCATCCAACCCCAATGCTTATTTCATTTGTATGTGGACTTTTGAAAGTCAATCCAGTTCATACATCTATTGATGCGATTGTTTTTGAGCATCTTGCGAAAGCTGCTGGTGGAGAGAAGGGTAATCCAGGTCTTCTTACAGAGATGATTCAAAGTATGCTTCAGGAAGGTGTTCTTTCTATAAAAGCTGCAGGTGTTACTTACGATGAGCGATTTATGAATTGGACGGCGATGGGTGAAGCTGATGTTATGGCTTCAGCTCGCGTAGATCGTCTTCTTGCAAGCCCTATTCAGAAGGAAGTTCTTCGATATATTGTTTTTCTTCGTGAGACGGGGGATTGCACATTTCAATTTATTGCTAACTTTTTCCGTTTCCATTTGAAACGGCCTGATCTGCTTGTTGCTTTTGGACAGTTACGTGAACAGGGCGTTTTTACTCTTCAGAAAATAGATAGTTCTCAGGGAAGTGATAATCACTCTATTATTGGATTTGCTCGTGATATCGATAATCGTCGATTGATGGCTGTTCTTGGAAATCCAGCTCTTGCTCAAGATGAGGAGACTCTTGCTGCGTATAAAGAAATTGCGAGATTCATGTTCATGACTCGCGATAAGATGACGCGTTTGCTCGAAAATACTGACAATGTCCCTCAACGAGATGCATTTCTTGCTATTCTTGATCGCTGCTCTCCATATGCTCTCTATACTATGGCAGCAAAGGCCGATATGAGGGAAATGATGAAAACTTTTATGCTTGATGCATTCAAAGATTCATATGCCCGTGGTCAGTTCGATGTGGCCCTTTCTATTTATGAATATATGAAGAGTGAGCAGGATCTTGCTCCAGTGCTTCTTAATTTTAGTAAGGATATCGATCTTCAACTCGACCTTATTCAGTGTATGCAAGTTAAGCGAAGTGCCTATGCTGGTGAAGTTGAGGCTCTTGGAGATCGAGTTCGATTTTACTATTCTGGCAAGATTGATGGTTTGACTGAAAATCAAAAGCTTTCTGATGCTGACTATAAACGCATTGATCGTCTTCATGATCTGATGTGTGATTTTTACTTCCTTCGTAGTTCTGATCCTGGTGTTCGCAAGACAAGCATTGGTAAGCTTACTGATTGGGGAAAGGGTCTTGTTGGTTACTTAGCAGAAGGTCAAAAAGAAGCCTTTCCTTCATCAGAAGTTCTCTTTATGGATTTGAAATCTCGATTCCATAATATGCGAGGAGAGTATCTTATGCGACATCATATTCAGGCGTGTGAAGAATTTTTCGATCTCTATCAAACAGGTCGGGATGGCTTCTTGCATCAATATCCTCAGTATGCTGATGATATACGATTTCAGAGAGTTGATGTTGAGGCGAATCGTATTTTTGCGACGGCCTTCAACGAAGGTTGGAATCGTGTCCTTGCCCCTGGTGGTGATGGATACTATCCGGATTTAACATATGGCGATGATGATGCATCTGAATTTGCCTCCATGTTTCCAGATAATTCGTTGCGATCAAATCTCGAAACAGCACGTGATTATTTTGTAAAATTCTTTAATACTGCCCGTGAACATCCGGAATTTGTTCCTGATCGTACTCAGCTTTATCGCTCACGAAAAACATTGGCACGTATTGAAGGGCTCCTTGGTAATCTTGAATCGTCGATGCAACTTTTCTTTGATGCACGAAGTGATTGTGTGAAGTATGGAGATACCGAACGCTATGCTGATACGTTAACGAATATGAGCTCTCCGCTCTGTAAGATGGTTCAGTATTACCAGGCGACAAAAGATCCCGCTGCCGCTGAGCAGATTTTGAAAGTTGCTCAACTCATTGAACGAAATGAGCCAGGAGCTGTTCTTTCTAATAAGCACCATGTGGCTACTGCGGCATATTTCATTCTTCAATGGGCTGCGCATTACTCGGGCGTCGCTTCTACAACATTTATAGAACTTGCTAAGGAGAGCGGTAGTCCTCTTCATAAATTTTACAACGACGTCGCGTTAGTGAATTTGCTGAGCGCTGTTTCTACTGCCGCTGAAGCGGCTACATTCTTTGGTGATACAATCGATGATAAGAGCATTAACTCTCCTACTGCTCAGCTTAGCTTTTCGCTTGATGATGTTATGCGTCGTATTACGCAAATTCTTCCTGGTGAAGAAAAGTCGTTTTTTGATGCGCACAGGGTTCTGGATGAGGCCGGTAATTCTGATGAGTTTTGGTCCTTCTATATTGCGCCATTCATGGCTCGTATCATGAGGCATGCAGCTCGTTTGCAAAAATATCAGAGCATTGTTGATTCTGTCGTTTCTCCTTCGGATACGTCTCAAGCTACCTTTGCTCATGCCATTACTTCTGTTGCTCAAGAGGCGGCATCACTCACTACTGAAAATAGTTTTGTTGTAAGCTACCCTTACGATGTAAAAGAAGAACCGCCGAGATTGAAGACTGATATTCCTCAATATGCGACGGTTCTTGAGAAGAAAATTGCGGATCTTACGATTGCTGATCAGCGTGTAAGAAGGCTTTTTCCTAAGAAGGTAAATTAATTTTTCAGGAAGATTACATTCCTGGAGTTCCAATTGCCTGTTTCATGCCAGGTGTACCGATAGATTGTTTCATTCCAGGCGTACCAATAGCTTGCGTCATTCCTGGAGTTCCAATTGCCTGTTTCATTCCAGGCGTACCAATAGCTCTCGTTGTTCCAGGGTTTACGACCTGTTGCTGGACGGCTGGACCACGAAGAACTGATGTTGAGCCTTCGTCTGCCATTGATGAGCGGACCATGAGTGAGCCGACAACGATCAAAGCGCCGGTAAGAACACCGAGCCAGAAGTATACGAACGGGGACTGACGAGAAAGAACGGATTCCTTCATGTTTGTTTGGGTTAGATATTTATTTGATGTAATTATAACATAATTAATACTTCTTAGCAAGTATTGGTCCTTCGTAATTTAGGGTGGGTTGTTTATACTCTAGCCGTTTACCAACTTTATTTACCCCCTTGTCCATGGGTCCTCGAGATTTTGCTGCCATGCTTTTGGATGCGAAAGCCGTTAAAATCAGCTTTGATCCGCCTTTTACGTACGCTTCCGGTCTTCGTGCTCCTATCTATACCGACAATCGTGTGCTCATTTCCTATGTGAAGGAGAGAACGATGATTATTGAGGGAATGGTGGCTAAAGCTAAAGAACTGGGCTTTGGATCGGAGATGTTTTATGCGGGAACGGCTACGGCTGGTATTTCTTGGGCATCCTTCCTTGCGGATCGACTTATGGCTCCAATGATTTACATTCGTCCGAAGCCAAAGGATCATGGTACAGGTAAGCAGATCGAAGGATCGATTCCTTCTGGCTCTACCGCGGTTATCGTTGAAGACTTGGTTACAACTGGTGGAAGCTCACTTGCTACGGCAGAGGTATTGCGACGAGAAGGAGGCGGCAATGTGGCACATATGTTTGCGATCTTCACTTATGGATTTGAAAAAATGTATAAGGCGTTTGAAGAGGCCGGAGTCGCGTTGCATGTTTTGACGGACTTTCCGACACTTCTTGATGTGGCACGAGAACGAGGAGATATTACTGCTGAGCAGTATGAAAAGATTCTTGAGTACAAGGCCGATCCAGAGAACTGGGCGGCGAAGATGGGATTATAAATTATATATTGTCAGCACGCTTTATTACTTTTAACGTACGATTCACATGCACTTCTCAGACACATTAATAAAAGCTATTCGCACTAAGCAAAGCGTTGTTTGCGTTGGTCTTGATCCACGATTGGACAAGATTCCTTCGGCAATACGAAAGAGTGCGCAGGAGAAATTTGAAACGGATGTGATGAAGGCGGCAGGGGAGGCGATTTGGCAGTTCAATAAAGGTATTATTGATGCGGTTTTTGACATCTGTCCTATTGTGAAACCACAGGTCGCATTTTATGAAATGTACGGTAGTGCCGGCATGGAGGCGTTTGCAAAAACACTTCAGTATGCGCATGAAAAAGGACTTCTGACGATCGCTGATGTGAAACGAAATGATATTGGAACGACCGCTGAGGCGTATGCGAGTGCCTACTTCGGTACGACAAAGGTTTTTGATGAGACCGTCGCTGCACCATTTCCTGCGGATAGTATTACGGTGACGCCGTATCTCGGATGGGATGGGATTAAGCCATTTATTGATGTTGCTCGAAAAAATAATAAGGGACTTTTTGTTCTTGTGAAGACGTCGAACAAGAGTTCTGGAGACTTCCAGGATTTGGCGGTTGGAGTTGGTGCTGCGGGTGATGGCCTACAAAAAACACATGCACTGTACGAGACGGTAGGGCACTTTGTAGAGTCTTGGGGTGCCGATGAGGTTGGTGATGAAGGTTACTCGTGCGTTGGGGCTGTTGTGGGCGCTACGTATCCGGAGCAGGCAAAGAGGCTGCGCGCCGTGATGCCAACGTCAATTTTTCTGGTGCCGGGATTCGGCGCGCAGGGAGGAACTGTTGAAGATGTGAAACCATGTTTCAATCCAGGCGGTATGGGTGCGATTATTAACTCAGCACGAGATGTGATCTTTGCCTATGAAACTTCTGACAAATATACTGAGGCCGACTATGCCGCAGCTGCACGAGCAAAAGTCCTCGAGATGAACGAACAACTCAAGGTGGTGTTTACGAACTAGCCTCGACAATCTTCACGCTTCTGAAAATGTCTCGGAGTGTAGCCGCGATTCGCAGTACATATTGCGGGTCATTTCTCATTTCGATAGTTTCTGCCCAGCCCTTGATGAGATTTGGATCTTCACCTGTAGCAAGCCCGTTTGCTATGAGTTTCTCCATTCCATAAAGAGCCATAGCTACCTCATGAGTAAGTTGGCTTCCCATGGTTTCGAGTTTTATATTTTGCCCAATGCTTGTTCGCATAGCATCTCTTATTTCCCCCAGTTTTTCATCTGTTAATGTATTTTCTAAAGTATCTTTTGTTCGCATAATCTGTTTCCAGAGAAGGCTTTGTTTGAGATAATCAATTTTTTCTACCTGACTCATAGCTTTATTGCTTCCTGATTTTGGCGCACTCATGTTTGTCATATGTTTTTGTTTTAAATTTTAGGAATAACTGGGTGAATGTCATCGAATATGCTCGTGAGAAGATCGAGGTCAAATTCCTCGATCTCATAATTTTCTTTTTGAAACTCTCCATTAAGATGATCGAGAGCTATGAGGTTATTTGGGTTTTGTATGCGTATTTGCCCATTTTTCAGAAGTACATTAACTGCTACCGTTCCATCAATAATCATCTGTCGTATTTTTCTTTTAGAGATAATTCCACCTCTTTCTTGACCTAATAGATCGCTTATTCCATCCAAGGCCTCAAGTTGTCTTCGCGTATTGTCTTCTGCGAGTTGAGCGCTTAGTTCCGTCATTCTCTTCGCTTTTTCTATTTTTGGATGAAAAATTTTCCAAGTTATTTCTGAATTAACTTCTTTTGGAAGTTCAAAAACTTCACCAGTTTTTATTACAGTTGTTTTTTTGATATCTTGAACATGGGTTCCCCCTGCGCGAATTCCATCGTGATTGTGAATTGTTTGATGTCGTGAACTTGAGTGCGGAAGTTCATCCTCCTGTCCTGCTCCTGGCTGATTTGGCGTTTGGCTCATATATTTTATGTCATTTGGTCGATCGGATGAACATCTTGAAAAACTTCAAAAAGCATATCTAAATCATTGTCGTTTATGATGTGCCCAGTTTTATTGAGTATCTGCTGTAATTGAAATAAGGCTACAAAATTGTCCCCATCGTGTATCGAGATATACCTTGTTCTTTTTAATATCAATATGGCTGCAAGCCCATCAAGCATGGCATTTTTCAGTCTTTTGTTTTCTATATCAATGTTTTTCGGTTTTCCTAAAAGATCATTTATTTCCTGAAAAGCGTTCATTCCTTGTTCGTCATCATTTTCAAGCATCGCATGTAATTCTACAATACGTTTTGCTTTTTCTAGTTTTGGTTGGAATATACGATACGTACTTTCCCTCAACGCTTCTGGCGGGAGTTCAAAAATCTCAGATACAGATGTGCTTGTATCAGCTCGTTGTTTTTTTAAAGCTTCTTGAACTGCCCATTTATTTTCTAGAGAAGGTTCAATTTTTCCATCAGCGCGTATTCCGTCGAGTGGAGTTATCGTTCTGGATGGATCATCCGAAGGTGGTTGATTAGGTTTTTTACTCATATTTTTTGTTTTTATTATTTTACCATATTTCTTCTAATTTGGCAATTTTATAGCTTTGCAAGGCTGGCAAGCGAGAGCCATTTCTCGAGAGAAAGGTTCTGTGGACGGACATCCGGAGAGACTTCTGCTTTGGTGAGAAGCTCAGCCACCTCTTCCTTTGGCATGATCTGTCCGAGGCTCGTGTGAAGCATTTTTCGCTTTTGAGAGAAGGCGGCATGGATAAGTTTTACGTAGGCTTTTTGAAATTCTTTCGAGAGGAGGGGATTTTCATAAGGAGTGATTTGGAGAATAGCTGATGTGACTTTTGGCGCTGGAAAAAATGATCCAGGTGGAACGATTGCCATTATTTTTAACTCACCGAATGGTTGAAATGCGAGAGAGAGAACGCTTAAATCACCCGTTCTTGCACATGCTTTTTCTGCAACTTCTTTCTGAACGAGGACGACAATTTTTGTTGGCTGCGACTGCGTTCCAGCTGTTTTGACGAGAAAGTTTTCGAGAATTGGTGTGGCAACATTGTATGGAAGATTTGCGATAAGTTTATATTTTTTATTTTTGAGATATGTACTTGTCGATGGATCGAAGTGAAGTGCATCTTGATTGAGAATCGTGATTTTACGCTTTGCGCCTGGGGTTTCTTCCATGATTGTCTCCGTCAAAATCCGTAACATCGTCTCATCTTTTTCAATTGAAATGACCTGCTGTGCCTCCAAACAGAGCTCACGCGTGAGTACTCCAAGACCTGGTCCAATTTCTACAATTGTATCGGTTGATTGAATGTCTGCTGCTTTTACGATTCCATGTAGGACATGATCGCTTATGAGAAAGTTCTGACCAAAATGTTTTTTTGCCTGAGTGGTATATTTTTCCAAGAGATGATGAATGTATGGAACACTCGTAATTTTTTCCATGTCGTAAGTTTAAAGGTGAATAGTTGATGTATCGAACGCAACTTCTTTTCGCGATGATGTGTGTCCACTAACGATCTCAATATGCTCTTCTGGAATCTCCGATTCTTCGCTTAGGAATCTGATTAATTCACTATTGGCTTTTCCGTGTTCTGGTGTTGCATGAATTCGAATTTTTACCGCACCGTCACTCATAACTCCCGTTATTTCACTTTTTGGTGATGATGGCGTGACTTTGATTTTCAGTCGCACGTCACGTGTTCCAAATTCGAGAAGATGTTGTTTAAGATTCATGAGTTGCTGTAATTGCCGTGAGCGTAGTGACTGTATGTCGTCGCATAATATATTTTCGAATCTCTTCGATGATGAGCGTGAAACTACTCAGTCCAACAACAATGAGCCACTGTGTTACATTGAGATCTGTTGTTTCTAGATAGCGTTGCAGGAATGGGAGTTGAATTGTTGCAATAGTGAATCCTACAGAAATGATAATTGCCCCTATGAGGTAGAGGTTGGAGAATGGGCTTTTGAAGGCCGACTCAAGCGGATCTCTTGAATTATAGGTATTAAACATTTGGGCAATTACGAGTGTTGCGTATGTCATTGTGAGTGCAGTTGAGTGCGTGTATTGCGAGAGACCAATACTATATGCGATGAGTGATATGCCTCCAATGATGAAACCCATGAAGAAAAGTCTTTTGATAAATGATGTCTTGAGAATTTTTTCATTTTGATTACGAGGAGGGAGTTCCATATATTCTTGCTTGCTTGGTTCGAGGCCAAGTGCGAGAGCGGGTAATACATCTGTTCCAATATTTATAAGCAAAATCATAATTGCCGTAAGTGGCTGTTTTAAGCCAAGGATTATGGCCATAAAGATAATAACCAATTCGCCCATATTGCTTGAAAACATATACATGAGAAATTTTTTCAGATTTTCATAGACCGTTCTTCCTTCTTGAATAGCACTTACGATGGTTGAAAAACTATCATCTGCGAGAATCATATTCGCAGCTTCTTTACTTACGTCTGTTCCTGCGATGCCCATAGCAACGCCAATATCTGCACGCTTGAGCGCTGGTGCATCATTGACTCCATCGCCTGTGACTGCGACTATTTCTCCTTGTTGCTTGAGAATTTCTACGACTCGAAGTTTGTTTTCCGGGCTTACTCGAGCAAAGATAGTTGGTATTGGTTTTGAGAGAATTTTTATCAGATCTTCATCTGAAGTATTATCGAGTTCTGATCCTGTGATAATAGTGAACTGTTTGTTTTTCTCAATGAGCCCAATTTTTTCTGCGATAGCTTTTGCCGTAAGTCCGTGATCACCAGTGAGAATAATAACTCGTATTCCTGCTTTTTGTGCGAGTTTTATGGCTTGAGGAACCTCTTCTCGAGGTGGATCCATCATTCCGACCATGCCAAGATAGATGAGGTTTTTTTCTATTGAAGCAATAGTGAATTTCTTTTTATGATCCTCTGACTTTCCCGAAAGTTCTTCGTTGGAAAGTTCTCGATATGCAAATGCTATCATGCGAAGTGCCTGACTCGCTCCTTCTTCATTTATCTTAAGAATTGATTTTTTTTCTTCGTGATTTGCTGATGAGACTTCGAGAATGTTATCTGGGGCTCCCTTGCAAAGTGCATAAACTTTTTCTCCAATTCGAGCAATAACTGTCATGCGTTTTCTCTTCGAATCGAACGGAAGTTCGTAAAGAATTTCACTGTTTCTCATGGCTTCCTCTTGGGAAAATCCGAGTTTTTCTGCAAATGTAATAAGGGCACCTTCTGTTGGATCTCCAAGTGTTTTTCCTTTGATAATCTTTGCATTATTACAAAGGTTGCAAACGAGTCCTATCAATTTTTCATTCTCCTTTTCCGTAAGAGATGTCCCGTTATTTGCAAATATTTTTTCAACGGTCATTTCATTTTTTGTGAGTGTTCCGGTTTTGTCACTCACAATAACTGTTGTTGAGCCAAGTGTTTCTACGGATGAGAGTTGTTTCACGATGGCATGTTTCTTCGCGAGTCGCTGAACGCCAATTGCAAGTGCGATGGTAATTGTTGTGGGAAGGCCTTCTGGAACGGCAGCAACAGCTACAGATGCTCCAAAAAGAATAGCCTCGGTTATGGCTTGATGCTGAAGAAAAATTCCAACTCCTACTAAAATAACCGTGATGACGAAAGTCATTTTTCCGACAAATACTCCAACACTGTTGAGCTCCTTTTGAAGTGGGCTGAGATCTTTTTCTGTTGAAGTTGTGAGCGTGGCAATTCTTCCAAATTCTGTTTGCATTCCTGTTTGCGTAATAACTGCCCGTGCGCTTCCATGACTTATTGTTGTTCCCATATATATTCGATTTTGGCCTTCCTCTTCGGCTTTACTCACTGGAGTTGATTCTCCGGTGAGTATTGCTTCTTGTGTTTCGCATTCATTCTCTTGAAAAATTTCTCCGTCTGCCGGAATACGATCGCCTTCGTAAAGCAGTACTATGTCTCCTGGCACGAGCTCTTCTGCTGGAATCAAGGCCTGTTCCCCATTTCTCAAAATACGCGCCTGTGGTGCGAGCATGCTGTTCAAGGCCTCTACAGCTTTCTCTGCCCGATACTTTTGCATGAATCCGATGATCGCATTGAGCACAATAATAAACGCAATAACACTTCCATCCTTTGTTTCACCTACGGCAAAAGAAATAACCGTAGCGATGATTAATATAATAATCATCAAATCCTTGAACTCATCTAGAAAGGCTAGAATAAGCGATCTCTTCTTTTTGAGCTGAAGTGTGTTGCGTCCGTACTCTACGCGAGCCTCCTCAACTTCGCTCGTGCTTAGGCCTAGTTTAGTATTATGATGTTTCATTGATAGTAATATATCAGAATTCGGCTTCAAATGCCTCACCCACCTTTTGAAGTGCCGCGATCTGGTTTTTGAAGCATAGATCGGCTGGTGGCGAGACAGTTGTTTTGTTGATGTCTACTACATATATCATCTGATCGCCTTGATCCCGTAATACGTCCATTTCTCCGAAATCGAGGCCGATTTGCTGAGCGCACTCTATAAGCTCTTGCTGTTCTTTTGCCGAGAAGGCCTCGTCTGCTGTTATCACTTCAATGCATCTTCCATATCCTTCGAATTGCTCGTTTTGATTCCGTCTTATTCGGTACACCAGAGGGATTTTTGATCCAACAATTACTGTTCTTAAGTCTTCTATTTCATTGTTTTTTGTGAGGTTGTTGATGAGTCGTTGATAAACGTATCCGGCCTTTTCTTCGCTACTTTGTAATGGTCCCTTAATAATGCGACCATCATGAGCAGGATTTTTTTCAGATTTTTCTACCATGTAGCCCATATATTCCATTGGATTTACCTGTAAGTCTCTTTGAACTGCTTTGGTAAATATTTTTGCTACGGTGCTCTTTTGAATGTCGAGACATCGTCCGTTAATCCATGTTAATGCTTCTTTGGGAATCGATTCTGGGTTCACGATGGTTATATCCTGAAAGAGGATTGTTGGACTATTTGTTTCTTGACTAGGGTGCTTCAAGAGCTTGAATCCGCACACTTGAGCCATATTCCAGAGCGTGTAGAGCGGCCATGGCGTTCGCGGATAACATATAATTGTTCTATTTTTTTTGCTTTGTAATATTCCGTATATCAAAAATCCCACTCCGTGAACGAAGTGGCGAACTCCTGCTACTGATCTATTGACCAGTTTTTTGAATGAGCTCATGATTTTACGTTAATTTATCCTTCCTCCACTCTTTAATTTTTGCGTGGTGACCACTTTGCAAAACCTCTGGAACTTCTAAATCCATGAATACTGGAGGACGTGTGTAGTGTGGATACTCTTTCTTGCCATCCAGTGCCTCTGAGTACGATTCTTCGACCGTGGACTCATGTTTTCCAATAAACTCTGGTACGAAGCGTGAGACAGCGTCCAAAACGACAAGAGCGGGGAGTTCTCCGCCGGTTAAAACATACTTACCAATCGAAAGTTCTTCGTCGACACAGAGATCTATAACTCGCTGGTCAATACCTTCATATCGTCCGCATACGAGAATAAGTCCTGGTTTTTTGGCGAGTTTCTGCGCTTTCTTGTGTGTAAGAAGCTTTCCTCGTGGAGAGAGATAGATAACAGGTCCTTTGTTGAGTTTTTTAGCGTGCATGATTGCGTCGTAGAGTGGCTGCGGTGTCATCACCATGCCTGGTCCGCCGCCGTAGGGGATTGCATCTACTTTTCCGTGGCGTTCGGTTGAGAACTTACGAATGTCGTGGATTTCAATATCGAGAATGTTCTTTGCCTTTGCACGTTTAACCATGCTCTCGTCGCAATACGAGCTGAACATGCCGGGAAAAATGGTGAGAATGTCGAAACGCATATGGTAAGTTTATCGGTTGATGTATCAATTTGTTCGTGAACTAGTCTTTGAGGCTAAATGCCTTGTTCCAGGCGGTTTGACCGCCGCCGTTCCAGTCAATAATAAAGGTGTTTCCTGGAAGTGCTGCTTTCTTGATGGTCTCTTCAACTTGAGCCTTTACTCGTGGCATGTCACATGTTCCTCCGAAAGAGAAACTTCCATTGAGATGAACGGTATACTGTGTGCCACTTTGATCAACTGACTGGATGGTCATAGTTTGACCTGCAAGTGAATTCATTAAACTCTGTGGTTGATACTGAGTTGCGGTTGTGTTGAGGAGGGTGAGCATTGCTGCATTGATTGAGGCGACTGGGTCAGTTGGAATGAACTGATAACTCGCTGTCGCTGCAACTGGAATGGCACTGTCTCCACAGCCAACCTGAACACTTCCCGTAGTTGCTCCATTGTCGTCGAGCTTGATCATATAGACCGTTGTTTGATTCGTGGTCGCAACAGGGGTTGGAGCTGGAGTTGCTGGCGCGCTCGGTGGATTTGAACATCCGGTGAGCGTTATAAGTAAGATACTTGTGACAATAAGGTTGAGTACTTTTTTAGACATAGAGGTAGGTGGGTAATGAAAGTGTAATAACGGCTCTAAGTATAACAAAAAAGCCCCTGATAAACAGGGGCTTTTGAATTGTCGTAGAAAAATCTCCAGAGACTAACGCTTGCTCCACTGTGGGGCTCGGCGTGCTCGGTGTAAACCGTACTTCTTGCGTTCCTTCATACGTGGATCACGTGTGAGGTAACCTGCTCGTTTAAGTGTGATACGGAGTGATGGATCGAACTCGAGAAGAGCTTTTGCAATACCGTGACGGATAGCATCAGCCTGACCTCCCAAGCCTCCACCTTCTGCTTTTACAGAGATGTCGAAAGTCTTGAGGTGACCTGTTGTTCGAAGTGGTGCCTTAACAGCATCTCGCTTTGATGGAACAACAATGTATTCTTCAAGTTTCTTGCCGTTAACTGTGAACAATCCCTCACCCTTTGGGTAGAGACGAACACGAGCAACAGATGTTTTTCGGTGTCCTGCAGCGTAGAAGAACTCACCAGTTCGAAGGGGTGCTATTGTTACTTTCTCTTTAGCTGCCTTTACAGCCTTTGGAGCTGCTGCTTTTGCCTCAGTTTCAGGAGCTGCTTTTGCTGCGGCTACTGGTTTTTTGGCTGCGGTAGTTTTCTTAGCAGCTGCTGGCTTGGATGTAGTTTTTTTCGTAGTTGGCATAGAGATATTAGAGTTCAATGGTTACAGGTTTTTGTGCTTCGTGGTTGTGAACATCGCCAGTGAAAATCTTCAACTTGGTCAATACTTCATCACGAAGTTTGTTTCGTGGAAGCATGCCTCTTACTGCCTCGAGAAGAATTCTGTCAGCCTGTCCCTTTCGTCGAAGTTCATCTGGAGTTATTGCTGATTCGTGACCTTGGTAACCACTGTGTGACATGTATTTCTTCTGTGTCTCTTTGTTTCCAGTAAGGACGATACCATCAACGTTTGTAACGATGACGAAATCTCCGCAGTCTACGTGTGGAGCAAAGATAGTCTTTGCCTTGCCTCGGAGAAGATCTGCTACACGTGTAGCAACTTTTCCAAGAACTTTTCCATTGGCATCAATGTGAAACCACTGTCGTGTGATTTCTTTTTCCTTTGGTGAGTATGTTTTCTGTGTTCTTTCCATTTGATAGGTTGTTTATTCTAAAATTATACGAGTTCTAGTTGTACAAGAGGAGCGTTGTCGCCCTTTCGGTTTCCGACACGAAGAAGTCGTGTGAATCCTGAAGTTTTGTCTTCATATCGCTTAAGAAGCTCTTCGAGAATCTTCTTTGATGCGCTGTCATGTTGAAGATCTTTTTCGATCAATCGGATGGCATTAGCAGCATCGTGCTTCTTTGCATATGAGATAAGTCGCTCAACGAACGGCTGTACAGCCTTTGCTCGTGGTCGAGTGGTCTGCACTTTTTCATTGATGATGACGCTGACAGCAAGGTTTCGGATGATCGATGTCGAATGCTTTCGATCACTTCCAACTTTCTGGGTTTTTTTAACGCGATGTCGCATAGTATTGGGGAATTACTGTTTTATTCTTCTGATAATTTTAAGCCTCGTGTTTCGAGAGCGGCTGCAACTTCTCCGAGAGCCTTTCTACCGAAGCCTCGAAGATTTGTCAATTTGGATTCTGTACATCGTGAGAGTTGTTCGACTGATCCGATACCACCGTTGATAAGCGCATTGAGTGTTCGTGGAGAGAATCCAAGGATCTCAATTGGAGTATATGACTCCTGTGGTGGCTTCTTTTGCTCTTCCTCTTGCTGTTTTGTCATGATCTTGTTGATGTCGCTCATGAACTCTGGCTCAATAACAATGCTCTCTTCGTTGAAGAGTTTGAAATATGACTGCAAGATATTTGCAGAGAACTTCATAGCGTCTTCTGGTGAGATAGAGCCGTTTGTCTTGATTTCGAGTGTAAGCTTGTCGAGGTTTGTCATCTGACCGACACGAGTTGATTCAACTTCATATCGAATCTTCTTAACTGGGCTATAAACTGAGTCAAGAGTGATGATGTTCTGGATAACCTCTTCTCGCTGTTTGAAGTTTGCTGGAACGTATCCAACACCCTTTTCGATTCGAAGCTCCATCTTGAGACGAGCTCCTTTTTCGAGAGTCGTGATGTACTGATCTGGATTCATAATCTCAACATCAGATGTTGTCTTGATGTCTGCTGCTGTTACAACGCCTTCTCGGCTTACATCGAGAGTAACCCATGTTGGCTCCTTTGAAATCTTTTTTACGTCGATAAGCTTGAGGTTCAAGCCGATATCGAGAATACTGTCTTTCATTCCCTTGATCGTTGAATACTCGTGGCTGACACCTTCAATTTTTGCGCCAGATACACAAGCTCCAGGGATAGAAGAGAGAAGAACTCGTCGAAGTGCATTACCAAGTGTTACGCCGTAGCCTGGTGGCAATGGAGTAAGTGTGAAAATAACATGATTATCACCGATCTTAGCCGTTTTGATTTTTGGAATACCAATTTCTTCCTGTATGAGATGCATGTGGCTTTGGATAGAGAGGTAAAAGGGGGTGGGGTAGGGACAGGGAACGAATACGGAAGGGGACTTTCTCTGTATGTCCGGCCTAATCGCCGGACGTGCGCTTTGCGCTGTTACTTAGAGTAGTACTCAATAATATACTGACTCTCGATCGATTTCTCAAAGTCGTCTTTTGCTGGCTCTGCGACTACTTCTCCAGACAAATTCTTGAGATCAACCTTCAACCATCGAGGAGCTAATGACTTCTTTGCAGAAGAGTCCTTGAGAATTGGAAGCTGTTTTCGGCTGTCTTTGATTTCAAATTTATCACCGACTTTTACCTGTACTGATGCGATGTCGACTACTCGGCCATTGAGTCTGCAAAGACCGTGACCAATGAGCTGACGTGCCTGTTTTCGTGAACTAGCAATACCTGCTCGGTAAATGACGTTATCAAAACGTTTCTCAAGAAACTTGAGAAGTTCATCACCAGTGACACCTTGTCGTCGTTCTGATGCCTCGTAGTAGTTTGAGAAAGCACGTTCTGTAAGTGAAAAGATGCGCTTAGCCTTCTGCTTAGCACGCATTTGTTTAGCATATTCTGATTTCTTCGCTGCAGATGCGGTAAGTCCGTGCTGTCCAGGTGCTGGTCGACCTTTGGTGATCGGGCACTTTGGGCCTTCGCAACGTGCGCCCTTGAGGAAGAGTTTTTCTCCTTCTCGTCGGCAAAGTCTGCAAACTGGTCCGGTGTATTTCATTAAAGATAAAAATTAGTGGATGTACGTAAACGTTATTATACTCGGCGATGACGTGGCTTTCGGCAACCGTTGTGAGGAATCCCAGTTGTGTCTGTAATTGACTCAATAGTGACACCTCCATTAACGATACCTCGGAGAGACTGCTCTCGTCCTGGGCCTCCACCGTTTACAAAGACGTGAACTCGTTCGAGACCGTATGCCTTTGCTTTCTCACATGCTGTTTCTGCAGCGACCTGAGCTGCGTAAGGCGTAGCCTTTCGTGCTCCCTTGAAGCCACAAGAACCTGAGCTTGACCATGCAATGACGTTACCGTTAGGTTCTGCAATTGAAACAAGTGTATTGTTGTATCCTGCGTGAACGTAGAAGTTTCCTTCTGGAACACTCTTTCGCTTACCCTTTGATTTTTTAGCTTTTGGCTTTTCGACTACTGCTTCAGATGTCTTTGCAGCTGCCTTGGTATCTTTTTCTGCCATGTTCTTCAGTTAGGTTAGATAAAATTACTTCGTAACGACCTTCTTGTTTGCTACTGTCTTCTTCTTACCCTTTCGAGTACGAGCGTTCTTTCGTGTTTTTTGTCCACGAACAGGAAGACCTCTTCGATGACGGAAGCCACGGTATGTTCCCGTATCTACGAGATGCTTGATGTCTGCCTGAACCTTTCGGCGAAGGTCACCTTCAGTAGCAAATTTTGCAATACGTTCACGAAGCTTGTTTACCTCTTCTTCTGTGAGATCCTGAACTTTCTTGTTTTCGTTGATGTTGAGTTCCTTGAGGATTCGAGTTGATATAGCCTTTCCGACACCAAAGATGTAGGTGAGACCAATTTGAACGCGTTTTTCCTTAGGAAGATTGACTCCGGCGATACGTGCCATAGCAGTGAAAAGTGTTAATGATTATCCCTGTCGTTGTTTATGCTTTTTTGTTTCGCAGATAACGCGAATGACGCCTTTGCGTCGAATTACCTTACACTTGTTACAAATTTTCTTAACAGATGATCGTACTTTCATGTGTGCTTATTTATTGCGGAATATAATGCGGCCTCTTGTCATGTCGTAGATACTTACTTCTACGGTGACGGTATCTCCTTCTAGGATTCGGATGAAGTTCATCTTCATCTTCCCAGAAACAGTAGCAAGAACGACTTGGCCTTTCAACGGGCTTTCTTCAGATGCTCCCGTTTGAGGATTTTTTGAGTCAGTGAGTTGTACCCGGAACATAGTGTTGGGTAGAGTCTCAATGACGACCCCATTGACCACGATATAGTCGTCTTTGCTCATATCTATAAGGAAAAAACCTGGATTTACGGACAAAAAGCGACTGGATTCTACACTATTGAATTTAGCATTGCAAGAAATTTTTTATGTATTTTTGGTGATGATCCATAGACAAAAGTAGACCCTGTGGAAAAAGGGCAAAAAAGAGCCTTTTTAGCCTTGGAGGAGGGTAGGGTAGAGTGGGTCGAGTTCGGCACGACGAGTGAGGACTTCGACACCAGTTTCGGTTACGAGCATCGTGTGTTCGACTTGAACAGCCCATGAGCGATCTTTGGTGATAATATTCCACCCGTCATCGAGGGTTTTGACGCCAGGCTTACCAATACAGAAGATTGGTTCGATAGCGATGGTCATTCCTGCTTTGAGGTTGAACGCTGGTGCGTCAGAACCATAGTTTGTGATGGATGGATCTTCGTGGAGGACTTTGCCGATCCCGTGACCAGAAAGTTCACGTATGACCGAGTAACCGTTACGTTCAATAGTGTCTTGGATGATTTGGGAGATTTTTCGAACGGGGACGTCGGGCCGCACGAGATCGATCGCTGAACTGAGCGCGATTTCTGCGGTTTTGATAAGTTTCTTGATTTTGTCAGATTTGCGACCGAGCGGCCCGACCGGTATGGCAATCGCGGAGTCGGTATGAAAGCCTTTATGATAGACGCCGCCATCGATCTTTAGGAGATCGCCATCTTGCAGGACGCGCGTACCAGGAATCGTATGTACCACCTCTTCATTTACCGCTGTACAAATCACACCAGGAAATCCTCGGTAGCCGAGAAATGATGGCTGTGATCCGTATTTTTTGATGAGCTCTCGAGCCTTGAGATCGAGCTGAAGTGTCGTCATGCCTGGTTCGGCAAAATGTGCTAAGTCCAAAAGTATCTGTCCTAAAATAGCTCCTCCCTCACGCATGGCTTCGATATCCTTGGGAGTTTTGTATGAAATGTTCATTGGAAGATTTATTTGAGGAGTGGGTCGAGTTTACTGAAAAGTTCCTTTGTGACATCTTCGATCGACTGCTCACCTGCGACTTCGATGAGCATATTACGTGCTCGATACTCTTCGACGACAGGCGTTGTCTCGTTGAAAAATGCGTTGATACGGTTCTGGATGCTTTCTGGATTGTCGTCGGATCGAGTAATGAGGTTTCCTCCACATGCGCTACATGTTGGTTCTGTATACATAGCCGGATAGACTGTTTTGCACTTCTCGCAAATTCGTCGAGTTGTGAGTCGCTTCATTGCTTCTTCCTTGCTCAAGGTGATGTAAACACACGTGAACTCTCGTCCAGCGTCTTTCAGTACTTGCTCAAAACTTTCTGCCTGATCTTTTTTTCGTGGAATGCCATCAAATAAAACCTGAGCGCCCTCTGGTAGTTTGCTCATAAAGTCTGCGATGATATCCATAACAACTTCGCTTGGAACGAGATGCCCTGCCTCAATAATGGATTTTACCTTTTGTCCTAATTCAGAATCTTCTGATGAAAGTTTTCGGAGTTCCTTGCCTGTTTCAAAGTAAATAAGACCATATTGATCTTGGAGAAACTTACTCTGAGTTCCTTTTCCTGAGCCCTGAATTCCGAGAAGAACAATGTCCATAAACCTACTAATAATGTGTTTGTTTCACAAACGATTATTTTGTGTCCAGCGGTCGCTGGACTGGTGCTTCAGCTTGCTAAAGCAAGCTTCGCACTGTTAATAAAACTTCTTGTAATCGTGCATGATGAGCTGAGCGTTTACCTGACGAATAAGATCAAGTACAACACCAACAACGATGATCATACCAGCACCACTCAAGACACTCTGAAGACTTCCAATGCTTCCTGGGAAGAAACGCTGATATATCATAGGAATAACACCGATTAAGCCAATGAATATACCTCCGAAGAGATTTAAATGATTGGATACCTTTCCAAGATATTCAGCTGTCTGTGTTCCTGGTCGAATTCCTGGAACGTAACCACCACGTTTCTGAATATTTTCGGCAACTTCCTTTGGATTGAAGGTGATTGAAACGTAGAAATACGTGAAGAGAATATTGAGGAGGAAATATATTACCATGTAGGCAATTGAAGATGTCGTAAAGTGAGCGATAAACCACTGAGCGGCATTTCGGACCCATTCAGTCTTAGCGCCCTGAAGGAACTGGGAGATGATTGTTGGAAATGAGATGATGTCAAATGCAAAGATAATTGGCACCATTCCAGCCTGATTGACTCGAATTGGAAGCGCAGCTTCATCACTATTTTCTGCTTTTACTCCACGACCTGCATAGGTAATTGGAATACGTCTTTGTCCTTCAGTAATCAGGATAACGACGACGGAAAGAATGACCGTCATGAGAAGCATGAGTACGAACGAAATTAATTTTCCATTATCTTGACCAGCAACAAGTAAATTGGCGCCAAGAGACTGAGGAATACTATTCACGATACCTGCGAAGATAAGGATTGAGATACCATTTCCAATACCTTTTTCGCTAATAAGTTCACCGAGCCACATGAGGAGAATTGTTCCTGTTGTGATTGTGAGCATGATAGGAATGATAACCTTTGGATCCTTGATATTCTCAACAATTGCTACCTGTGACTGCGTGTTTAAAAGAATGATAGTTCCGTATGACTGAAGAAGAGCGAGTGGAACTGCAAGCCATCGAGTATATTTACTAATTTTTCGTTGCCCCATTTCACCTTCTTTTGAGAGACCTTCCCAACTTGGGATGATAACCGTTAAGAGCTGAATAATAATGGATGCATTGATATATGGAGAAAGACCCATCAAGATGATAGAGAAGTTTTCTGCACTTCCACCTGTAAGCGCACTGAAAGCGCCGAGAAGTTGATTCTTTGTGAAAATACCCTTAATGGCATCCAGGTTTGCACCAGGAATGCTGATTTGTCCAAGGAATCGGAATACGACGATAGCAAATACGGTAAAAAGAATCTTCTGTCGAAGATCACGGGAATTCCAGATTTGGAGAAGATATTTCGTCACAGCGTTTGGGAGATAAAGAAATTAAAACGAGGCCTGCCAGGTTTAAACTCTTTATGCCTCTTGAGAGTTTTCAGTCTTAGGCTCTTTTTTCATGAGCTCTTGTACTGAACCCTTTGCGCTTTCGATTTTAGCACGAGCAGCGTCTACAACGCGATCGATTTTTACAGAAAGTTTTTTTGTGAGTTCTCCACCTCCGAGAATCTTGACCGGAAGTGTCTTGTCTTTGATGATCTTTCGTTCGTAAAGGTTTGCTGTATCAACCGTATCTCCGTCATCGAAAACGTTGAGAGAGCTTACGTTGACAACCTGAAATTCAACTCGTGATGGATTCTTGAATCCCTTGAGTTTTGGAAGTCGTCGAACGAGTGGAGTCTGTCCACCTTCGAATCGTGCTGGAATGTTTCCACCACTTCGAGCCTTCTGACCTTTGTTACCTCGGGTTGATGTTGATCCATGACCAGAACCGTTTCCGCGTCCAACTCGCTTTTTTGAGTGCTTAGATCCGTGTGATGGCTTGATGTTTACTAATGATGACATGATAGAGATAGTTTAGTTGAAATTATTCTTTAGATTCAGTTTTTGGAGCTGTAGTTCCTGCCTTAGCTGCCTTTGGAGCTTCTTTTGCTGTAGCAACAGTTGTTGTTGCTCTTGGCTGCTGAAGCTTCTTGAGAGCCATGATAGTTGCTCGTGCATTTGCAATCTTGTTTGTTGTTCCAAATCGCTTGCTCAATACGTTCTTTACGCCAGCGAGATCGAGAATCTTTCGGATTGCACCACCAGCGATAATACCAGTACCTTCAGAAGCAGGCTTCATCATAATGATAGCTGCCTTGAACTTCTGCTCAACTGGATGTGGGATGCTGTTCTTGACAATTGATACTGTGATGAGGCTTTTCTTTGCCTTGGCGATAGCTTTCTGAATTGCGATTGCAACTTCACCAGCCTTTCCAAGTCCAACACCTACCTTGCCCTTTCGGTTACCGATAACAACTGTTGCTCGGAATCGGAGACGTCGTCCACCTGCAACCACACGAGTAACACGATCGATCTGAAGAACTTCTTCTTCAAACTCTTTTGGCTCCCTTGGTGTCATTGATCTTCGATTTTGTGGTTTTCCCATAGTGATTTGGACGGTAAGAATTGATTAAGGTTTGATTTAAAACTGGAGGCCACCTTCACGAGCACCTTCGGCAAGAGCCTTGATACGACCGTGATACTTGTATCCGCTTCGATCAAAGACACAAGTGGAGATACCCTTTTCTTTTGCGAGTTTTGCGACTTCTGTACCTACTTTCTTTGCGCTTTCAGTCTTTGTTCCTGTCTTCTTTGCCTTTACGTCAGAAGAAGCGAGAAGGACTGTCTTTGATTCGTCATCAATAAGTTGAGCGTATGTGTGAGTGTTGCTTCGGAAGACAGCGAGTCTTGGTCGGCTGCTTGTGCCATTGACTCGAGTTCGGATTCGAATCTGTCGTCGTTTTCGTGTTGTAGCTTTTGCGTCCATAGTATTGTTAGATATTTAGAGAGTGTTCGGTTGTGATAAGTGTTACTTAGCGCTGGCAGCTGCTTTACCAGCTTTTCTTTGTACGTATTCTCCGACATATCGAATTCCTTTTCCTTTGTAAGGTTCAGGCTTCTTGAATTCACGAATCTTTGCAGCAACTTCACCGACGAGCTGTTTGTCGATACCTGCTACAGTGATGATGTTTTTCTTTTCTGGATCGATTGTGATTTGAATACCTTTTGGTGCGTTGAATTCGATAGGATGAGAGAATCCAAGGAAGAGTGTGAGTTTTGATCCGGCCATCTGAGCGCGGTAACCAACTCCCTGAATTTCAAGCTGTTTGCTGTATCCCTTTGATACACCTTCTACCATGTTTGAGAGAAGTGTTCGGGTAACTCCATGAAGACTCTTGTCGATTTTCTCTTCGCTTGTTCGTACAACCTTGAGGGTTGATCCATCGAGCTGAATGTTAGCTCGTGGGTGGAAAGTGAATTCGAGTTCACCCTTTGAACCTTTTACTTTGACGTGAGTTCCTTTGACATCAACAGTAACGCCGTTTGGGATTGTGATTGGTAGTTTTCCGATTCGTGACATAATGTATTGAGATTACTTGCTTTATTATAGTTGTTAATAAGGGGGCGGGGGAAGCTCCTTCGCTTCGCTCGGAGTGTTAGAATATTTCGCAGATGATCTCTCCGCCGAGCTTTTGCTTTCGAGCCTGGCTGCCAGTCATCATACCCTTTGAAGTTGATACGATGCTGATACCAAAACCGTTGTTAACACGGAAGATTTCTTCAGACTTCTTGTAGATTCGCTGACCTGGTTTGCTTACACGTTTGAAGTTTGCTTTTACTGAGTTGTCGTTGAATGTAACAACGATTTCTCGGTCCTATTTACTTACTGTGTAGTCCTGAACATAGTTCTTTGACTTCATAATCTTGAGAATGTTCTCTTTGACTTGTGAGTATGGAACGATGACGTTGCTGTGTCGTGCAGCTGCGCCGTTTCGGATTCTTGTAAGTAGGTCTGCTATTGGGTCTGTCATTGGGGGAACGTTAAGATAAATTGAGTGTAGATTGTATGATTACCAAGCTGATTTCTTGAGACCTGGGATGAGTCCCTTTACGGCATTCTCTCGGAAACAGATTCGGCACATATTGAACTTTCGCATGTATCCGTGAATTCGTCCGCAGAGGGCGCATCGATTATGAACACGTGTTGGCATGACAGGCTTTGTTCCTGCAGCCTTGCTCTTTGCAAAAGCTTCATTGAGTCGATTTGTCTTATTGATGCGTGATTTTTTTGCCATAGTAGGATGAGAAAATAGGGGAGTGTGTAGGAGTTATAAAGCTTAGTTCTTCTTCTTTCTCTTCTTTTCTGCGATAAGCTCGTCTTTCTTGAATGGGAATCCGAGTGCAGTTAAGAGTGCTGAACCTTCTTCTTTGTTTTTTGCGCTTGTAACGATTGTGATCTGAACTCCGTGTGCCTTCTCAATATCGTCTGGATTGATTTCTGGGAAGACAGTGTGCTCTTTGAGACCGATTGAGTAGTTACCTCCTTCGTCGAATGCGCGCTTACTGATACCTCGGAAGTCTCGTACACGTGGGAGAACGACATTGACCAACTTGTTGATGAAGTCGAACATTCTCTCTCCTCGAAGTGTCGTAACAACACCTGTTGGAAGACCGATACGAGTTTTGAAGTTAGAGATAGCTTTCTTTGCCTTTGTTACAACTGGCTTCTGGCCACTGATTGTTGCAACGTTTGCAATAACGTTTTCGTAGTCTTTGTTTCCACGAGTCATAATTGATCCAATACCTACGTGAACTTTTACGCACTTAATCTGTGGTACAGCCATTGGATTTTTCTTTCCGAGCTCCTTCTGGAGTGCTGGGAGGATGTTCTTTTTGTAGTTTGCTGCGAATTTCATGGAGAAAATTATTTAGTAGATTTCGATGAAGGAAGTGGTTCGCCAGATGCTTTTGCAAAACGGATTTTTTCACCTCCGACTACTTTGTAACCAACACGAGTTGGTTTTCCAGTCTTTGGATCGAGAACCTGTACATTTGACGCATTGATTGGACCTTCGTATTTCACGATCTGACCAGGTTCTGTCTGAGTCTTCTTCATGTGTCGTGTTCGGATGTTGATTTTTTCAACAACGATCGTGTTCTTGGCATTATCAAGTTTCATGATCTTTCCTTTCTTTCCTTTGTCTTTTCCGGAGATGACGATAACGTTATCGTTGAGTTTCAATTTCATAGTAGGGGAGTGTTTATACGACTTCTGGGGCAAGAGAAATAATCTTTTGGAAACCGCGTTCGCGGAGTTCACGTGCAATTGGTCCAAAGACACGAGTACCCTTAGGTTCTCCTTCTTTGTTGACGATAACTACGGCGTTCTCATCGAAGCGTACGTAAGAACCATCTTTACGAGCAATTGTCTTCTTTGTTCGAACGATTACGGCTCGTTCAACAGCCTTTTTCTTTACGATACCTCGTGGTGTTGCTTCCTTGACTGAGACGACGATAACATCGCCTACACCTGCATATCGTCGCTTTGATGCTCCAAGAACCTTGAAACAAGCTACGATTTTAGCTCCGGAATTATCTGCGACAACGAGTTGTGATTTATCTTGGATCATAGGTAGGTTTGAGAATTACTTCTGGTATTACTTTGTAGTTGTTACGGTTGGTGGAGTGACTGTCCATCGCTTGAGCTTGCTTATTGGCTTTGTTTCATAAGCTGTGACGGTGTCGCCAATCTTGTATTGGCCATTTTCGTCGTGAGCATAGAACTTGCTCGATACCTTGTATTTCTTGTGGTACTTCTCGTGTGTTCTGTATGAGTCGACGGTGATAACAATGGTCTTGTTCATCTTGTTACTCGTGACTGTTCCTGTGACTGTTCGCATATGAAGTAAGTTAGAGAGAGTTTATTGGGTTACGCCTGCTTAGCTTTAGCTTTTCGTGGGGCCTTAACAGCTTTTTCCTTTTTAGCCGGTGCATTTTGCACTGTTTCTTCTGTATTTTCAAGCTTATTTGCTGTCTTTCCAGTGTTCAATGCGGTCAAGAGCTGAGCGATAGACTTTTTAAGGGCTTTGATCTCGTGATTAGCTTTGGATTGCTTATTCTGTACCTGGTAGCTGATGTCGAAAAGTGATTTTCGAGCTACGATAAGTTCTTTTGCAAGTTGCTCCTGGCTCATTTTGGTATATTCTGCGTATTTCATGGGGAGTGTTTGGAAGGTTTAGATAAGTTCTTTATTGATGTATCGTGTCGTAACTGGAAGTTTGTGTGATGCGAGTGTGATAGCTTCTTTAGCCTGTTTCTCTGGGAGACCATCGATCTCGAAGAGGACAGTTCCAGCTTTTACCTGTGCGCAGAAGAATTCTGGTTCACCTTTTCCACCACCCATCGGGACTTCAGCAGCCTTTCGTGTGACAACTTTGTCAGGAAAGATACGAATCCAGACACGTCCACCACGCTTTGTGAATCGAGCCATTGTCTTACGAGCAGACTCAATCTGTCGAGAAGTAATTTCTCCAGCCTCAGTTGCCTTGAGTCCAAAGCTTCCGTAGACGAGAGTGTTACCTTTTGTTGCTAAGCCATTTGCATGACCTCGCATTCGGTGATTTTTTCTGAATTTAGTTTTCTTTGGTGACAACATGATAGTAAGAGTTTAGGGGAGAAGTGTATGTAGGTGAATTATTCTGCTGTTCGAGTGATCATCTCTTCTGTCTGCTTTTTCTTGAAGACCATTCCTCGGTAAATCCAGACTTTGACACCGATAATTCCGTAGGCTGTGTGCGCAGGAATAGAAGCGTAGTCAATGTCGGCTCGGATTGTCTGAAGTGGAACTTTTCCTTTTGTGAAGAACTCACTTCGTGAAATTTCAACTCCGTTGAGACGACCAGCCAAGAGTACTTTTGCTCCGAGAGCGCCAGATTCGAGAGCTTTGTCGATAAGCATCTTTGCTGCACGTCGGTAGGAAACTCGCTTTTCAACCTGTTGAACGACGATTTCTGCGGCAAGTTTTGCGTCAAGATTTGGCTTTTTAACTTCTTTGATGTTGATAAGGAACTTTTCTCCTGTGAGTTTCTCGAGCTCTACCTTCATATCTTCTACTGCCGTACCACCTTTTCCGATGATATTTCCTGGCTTACCTGTGTGAATGTTGAGTGTTACGTTGTTTGCACTTCGGAGAATCTCAATTCGGGATAATCCAGCTTCCTTGAGTCGTACTTCGATCAACTTTCGGAGTTTTAAATCCTGGTGAAGAATCTTCGTGAACTCTTTTCCTTTAGCAAACCACTTGGAGTCCCAAGTTCGGTAGTTGCCTAATCGGAGTATGTTTGGATTGATTTTATTTCCCATAGAGTTTGTAGGTAGTTACGAGGTTTAGGTTATGCTTTTTTAGTGACTTTTACGCTGCTCTTCTTTGCTGTCGCTTTTACTGGTTCAGATGTTTTTACTGCTTTTGTAGTTTTCTTAGTTGGTTTCTTAGAAGTTGTTTCTGCTGATGTATCTACTTCTTCTGTCTTTGCTGTAGGAACTTCTCCCATAACTCCGACTTTTACGGTGATCATTGCCATTCGCTTGAGAATTGGGTGTGCTCTTCCTCGTGAAACTGGGTTAAATCGCTTAAGTGTTGGTCCTTTGTTGACGATCATTTCCTCAACGTAGAGGTTTGCTCGATCCTGCTTGAAGTTGTTTTCTGCGTTTGCAACAGCTGAAGCGAGAGCTTTTCGAACGATTTCTGCTGCCTTCTTTGTTGTGAAACGGAGAAGTGCATCGGCCTCAGCGACTGGCTTCCGTCGTACCATTTCGGCGACGAGGTTGAGTTTTTTTGGAGAGATGCGGATGTTGCTTATAACGGATTTCATGCGAAGGATTTTGAGAATTTAGTAAGAGAGTTGTTGATGTTATTAAGCGCTTCCTACGGTCTTTGCGAGTTTACCGCCGTGACCCTTGAACTTACGAGTAGGGGAGAACTCACCAAGACGGTGGCCTACCATCTGTTCTGTAACGAATACAGGGATGAATTGTTTTCCGTTGTGAACAGCGAAGGTGTGACCAACGAAGTCAGGTGAGATCACAGACTCTCGAGACCAAGTTTTAATTGGTTTCTTTTGATTGATCGCTTCGAGAGCGGCAACCTTTTTAATGAGTTTTGGATCTATGAATGGACCTTTTTTGAGACTTCGTGACATGGTGTGTTAGGTAAGGGAACGTGAGATTATAATGTTACTTCTTCTGCTTTCGTGATGGTCGTCGTGTGACGATGCTTGCATTGCTATGCTTCTTTCGATTTCGAGTCTTGTGGCCAAGAGCTGGCTTACCCCATGGAGTTTTTGGATGTTTGAGACCGATAGAGTTACGAGCTTCACCACCACCGTGTGGATGGTCGCAAGGGTTCATAACCTTACCACGAACGGTTGGTCTCCAACCCATGTGGCGTCGTGTTCCTGCTTTTCCGTGAATAACGTTTGCGTGGTCTGAGTTGCTGACAACACCGAGTGTAGCGTAGCAATCTTTGCTAACGAGTCGAACTTCGCCAGATGCGAGTTGAACGTGTGCCATTGCTCCTTCAAGAGAAACGAGTTTTCCACTTGAACCTGCTGATCGAATCATCTGACCTCCAGATCCTGGAGTAAGTTCAAGATTGAAAATCTGGAAACCTACTGGGATGTTCTCGAGCTTCATTCTGTTTCCTACTTTTGGCTTTGCTTTTACTTTTGTGATGATCTCTTCTCCGACGGTAACTCCTGCTGGTGCAAGATGATATCGCTTTTCACCATCTCGGTATGCAACAAGCATAATGAATGATGATCGGTTTGGATCGTACTCGATTGTCTTTACTGTTGCTGGAATATTAAGCTTGTCTGTCTGCTTGAAGTCTACCATTCGGTAGATTCGTCGTGCTCCACCTCCGCGGTGTCGAGTTGTAATCTTTCCAAGATTATTTCGACCAGCGTTATTCTTAAGACGCTTGATGAGGCTCTTTTCTGGACCCTTGTGTGTGATTTCATCGTATGTGAGTGAAACCATATGTCGGCGTCCTGCTGTTGTCGGTTTAAATGTCTTGATTCCCATGGTAGGAGTGTTTCAGTTGGTAGTAAGAATTATTTTTTTGCTTCTTTTTTAGCGGAAGCGACAGCTTTTGTTTGAAAAATGTCTACTTTCTTATCACCCTTGAGAGTGATGATTGCTTTCTTCTGTGCTTGTCGTTTTTCCATTTCGTTTCCCTTTGCAAGTGGTCGTGCCTTTCGAAGTACCTGTGTCATTCGAACGGTTGCAACTTTTTCTCCAAAGATGGCTTCAAAAGCCTGCTTAACTTCAATCTTGTTGGTATCTTTTCTTACGAGGAAGGTATAAACACCCTTCTCCATATTTGCTGAAGTTTTTTCTGTGACGAGCGGTGTTGAGAGAACTGATATATCGATCATGGTCAGTAGTTGAGTTTGAATTAGGCGTTAGATGTGAATACTTTTTCCATCTGTTCGAGAGCGTCCTTGAGGAAGAGAACCTCGCTGTACTTCATGAAGTCTTTGATGTTCATGTAGCCGACAGAGATTGTCTTTACGTTTGCGACGTTTCGAGCTGACTTTTCGAGTGTTTCGTTCTTAAGTCCAGTAACAAGAAGAACATCTTGTTTGATTGGAAGCTTCTTCATAAGTGCTGCAAATGCCTTTGCGCTTGGCTTCTCAGTAGTAAAGTCTTCAAGAACCATAACTGAGTTCTCTCGAGCTTTCTGTGAAAGAGCTGAGAAGAGAGCGAGTCGTCGCATCTTCTTTGGCATAAGTTTTTCGAAGTTTGCATTATTTCGTGGACCAAAAGCAACACCACCACCCATATAGTGTGGGTTTCGGATAGAACCCTGTCGAGCCTGTCCTGTACCTTTCTGAGGATATGGTTTTCGACCACCACCTCGTACTTCTGCCTTTGTCTTGGTGTGAGCGATAGCTACACGACCATTTGCGAGTTGTCGAAGGTAGGCTTCATGGATGAGACCACCCTTGAATGAGATATCGAAGAACTGCTTTGGAGCTTCGAGAGTTCCCGTTTTCTCACCTTTTTGATTGTATACGTCGAGTTTCATGGTCTAAGAGTTTAAGCTTTTTTAGTAATAACGATAATGCTTCCAACAGCTCCTGGAACAGCACCTTTGATACCGATCAAGTTGTGCTCTGGATTGAGATAAGCAACTTTAGCGGCTCGTGTAACTGTGTCTGATCCCATGTGGCCTGGTAACTTACGGCCGTGAGCGATCTTACCTGGTTTAGCACGGTTACCGACAGAACCCGGCTCACGATGGAAGTGAGAACCGTGTGATCTTGGACCACCACGGAAGTTATGACGTCGCATAACACCCTGGAAACCCTTACCTTTGGAAGTACCTGTAACAGTAACTATTGCTACATCTTTCATGCTCTCGAGAGTGACCTGGTCACCTTTCTTAAAATTCGCAGCTTCTTCAGCAGCGATCTTAAACTCTTTCATGTGACGGAATGGTCGTGTCTTCTTGCTCTTCATTGTGTCGTCTACACCAATTACCAAAGCTGTGTAGCCGTCTTTTTCTACAGTCTTTACCTGAGTGATAACATTTGGTGAACACTCGATGACCGTAATTGGATTCATCTTGCCGTCAGTTCCCTGAACGCGTGTCATGCCGATTTTTTTTCCGAGGATGCCAGTCATAATAATGAATTAGTTGAAATTCGTGTGCAAAAGGGTTGAGAGGAGGTTCTGGCCGTACAATGCTTTCGGATTAGAGAAGATCGTATGGCGGCTCAGGGGCCTGTGGTCAGCGAGTGGTTCTGTAAGGAACGTCTCCGCTTAATATGCAAGGCTTGAGTTGAACACTCAAACTGGACTTTGCGCAGGTAGTTTAGGGATAGTCGTCTTAGATGTCAAATCAAATTTTAGCCTTGTTTCAGTGTACATCTTTATCCTTTTTGGAGTGGCTTGATGTTCTGATTCTTGTTTGATGATTTGAATGGGAGTTGAGGGTAGCCATTGAGTATGTCTACTTTGTAGATTTCAGCTTTGATTTCGCCTGGAGTAATGATGATTTCTGCGATTTTCCCGAATGATTTTTTGATATCTGGAGAAGTGGTGAAGTTTCCGAGAGATTGAATAAGGAGACTTCCCTTATAGTGTTCGATTGGAGTAGATGTATTTGTTCCTGTTCCTATAATGATAGATCTTCTTAAGTTTGCGATTTGGTGAGAAAGGTTTGTCCATTGCCAGGCGGATAGCTGATAGTTACGGGAGTCGTCTATGGATACATAAAAGGTGGTATTATTTTTTTGGCTTTGTTTTTGAAAGAAGGTTGTCCAGTTTTTAAGGTCCTTTTCGTAGCCAGCTGAAGAAGTCCTTATCTTACAGAAAGTAATATTTATGCCGTTTTGGGCTTTTTGTGTGCAAAAGTCCGGTAGGTTAAAAACAAGAAAATCTGCACCCATAAGCATGCGATCTTCTTTTCCCCGGAAGTCACGGAGCCACTTGTTAAAGTTGATGGCTTTGCTCTCTGTCACCCCATCTGGCCAGTCAATGTTCCAGCGGTAGTTGTCATATAGTCCAAGCTGAGATCCATCATCATTTTTTCTTTGATCTGGAGACATATTGCCAAACGACATGATAGTGAGGCTTTTTTCAGGGCGTTTTTCTCCTTTGAAGAAGCCAATAAATTGATGACTTGTTGTTTCTGGGATTGGTTCTGGTTGGAACTGCTGGTTGTTGGTGTGGGTAAATCGTTCCGCGCTCATGTATCCACGTTTTTCCATGAGATGAGTGATGGTGGAGATGGAAGGAGGGGAGTCGATCTCAAGATCGTACATGTTTTGGTAGTCGAAGTTCTTGATCGTGGCATATGACGAGATGTCGTGGAAGTTTGCATGTTCTACGGGAACGTAGTGAGAGAAGTCGACGCTCGCGATGACGAGTGCGTCTTTTGGAATGTTTGCGTCGAGCCAGTTGCTGAGTTCGACTGTTTTTTCACTTGGGGCTTCCCATTTGATGAGGATTGGTAGCATTTTTGCTTCTGGGAAGAAGTGCTTGATAAATGGAGCGTGATTGAAGACGCCATGTTCCTTTATGAATGTTTTTGGTTCGTCAGTAGCGATATTGTTTTGGGTAAGTTTTTTTGCGAGCGATGTATCGATAATGGTATTACCTTCGGTGGTTTGATATTCACACGATGAACACGTTTGAATGAGACTTTGTCCGTCTTCGTAGTGATTTGGGCTGATGATAACAATAAGCGATGGATGGCTTACTTCTGCGAGTTTTTGATATGTTTTTGAAATTTCATTGGCGACAATCATGTGATGAGGAAGTACGATCCCACCCGGCGCAGCAGGGAAGTGTGAGTCGATTTTTTGCGTGAAAATGTTTTGCCACATTTTGATGTCGCCATCGTAAAGAGATTTCACGATGGTTGGGGGTGGTTTATTCAAAAAAGCGCACCCCGTTAGGGGTGCGCTTAGGATCAATCCTCCTAAAATTATCGATATAATCTTCCTCCCCATTCAATAAGTGTAAATCCATTACGAACTCCTGCTTTTAACTGTTGTGGCTGAACTCGTGTAGGCGCATCGAGACCTTTGTAGTCAAAAAATACTCGAATAGCGGTGTCAGGTTTTGGTGAGACAGTCAAAGGTGCGTACTGGTCAACTGCTGCTTGATCAATGAATGTGATGAAGTAATATGGCTTGTCTCCAAGTAGTGGTACCCAAAATTCCTTGAAATCAGCAATTTCTTTTGCATTCATGCCCATGTATCCAAGCTTCATGTCGAAGAATTGAGATACCTGGTTTTTGCTTATTACAAAGCCTTCTGGAGGTGTTACGAAGTTAGCAGCATAACCTTCCCAAAAGAGGTATGGGTATACTTTTTGGTCGGCTGCGTTCGTGATTCGTCCGTCTGGTGTTGCCGTGACGTTCCATCCGTTACCAATTGCGGGAATAGATTTACTAATGCCTCCATTAGGCTTCACGTTTACTGAAACTTTTGTTGTTTTTGTTGGGTAGAGATAGATAACCGGCTTTCCCATCTCTGCGCCTCCTGGAACGTAGTACTCTGTTAAGCTTGTTGATTTTGTTGATCCGTCTTTGAAGTAAGCAGTGAAAATGTACGTGTTACTTCCTTCCTGGAGATTGTTCCACTCAGGAGATGCTCCGTAGGTAAATGTTGTGCTTCCTTCTTTGAAGTTTTGAAGCGTGTACTCATCAACTTTTGTGTGAGATGGGTTTGTGGCACGAACGGTAATTTTTGATGCATTTGGAGCGACGTGTCCGAGGAATTTTACTGGAACGGAGTAAAAGCTTTGATCGTTTGATGGACTTTCAATATAAATGAAGTTATCTGTCGTTGTCGGAGGAGTCTGTACGACAGGTGTTACCGGCGGAACTGTGGTTCCTGGTGGAGTTGTTGGATTTGTGGTGGTTGGCGTGGCTGTTGCGGCTTGCGCGTCAGCATCTTTTTTTGCCTGATCAAGCTTTGCCTGAAGTTCATTTACTCGACTTTCGAGATTTGTGACTTTTGCATCATCGGCGGCTGACCCTCCGAAAGGTAGATCGCAGCCAGTGAGTGTTAGTAGTATGGTTAGGCCGATAATTCCGGCAGTAGCTTGCCTAGGAGACATGTTGGACATAAGGAAGGGTAATGAAGTAATAAAGGGTGGAGTCGATAGTAATTACAGCTATTTTCGTGGAACGTTACTCTTACTTTTTCTTTCTGTCTTGGTAGTAAGAAAGAAGTGTCCAGAGAATGAGAACGATTCCGAGACCAATAAAGATTTTCTGGAAGATAGGTTTAACGCTATTTTGACGGAGGAAGTTGATAATACCATTCGTTCCTTTGTTTTGAATTCGGAAAGCCGAGCTATCAAAACTTGAAGACTCCGTAACCTTGAATTTGAATGAAGTTACAGGGCTAACAGTGTTGTCTTTTTCATTCACAGCATAAGCGATGATTTCATGTTCTCCTAATTCAAGTTCTTCTGGTGGTCGTACTGCGAGAATTCCACTTGGTGTATCGGAGATCAGGATGGCTGTTCCGATAGCACTCCTGTTCGTCATCACCATCTTGGTGCCTTTTGGAACTCTTAACTCAAGTTCTGGTCGAGAGTCGGATTCGAGATAATTTGAATCTTGTTTTGCTTTTTCAAAATCTGCCTCAGTTATTTCTCGTCCATTAAAGCTTACGAGATGCGGTCTTTCAATTTTAAGCGTTGAATCGATGGTAATCCGTGTAGGATCTGACACTTCTCCTTTTTCATTTTGTGCTTGGATATAGTATAGGCCGTTTGCAAGTTGCTTTGTTTGTACGGCGAAGAGGTTATTTGAAGATGCTATCGCCCGTCCAATTTCTCGCTTAATGCCAATTTCATTTTTAGCATAAATAATAACAGTTCCATTTGCTTTTGAGCTACCTTTAACGAGAGGCGACTCTGCCATCTTCATTCCTGTTCGAAGATTTGTAATTCCTAATTCTATCTCTACGTTTGGCGCATCGAACTTGAGTGGATTTGTACCACGGTCCAACTCTTCACCATCGGAAAATTTATCACCATCGGTATCTGCCATATCTGGCCTTGTTCCAATTCGACTTTCTTCAAGATCCGAAAGACCATCGTCATCGGTATCTTTTGTACCACTGATATCCTCATCTTCTTCTGGATGACTGAGTGCATTTTTTGGATCTGTCTTTGCGTCAACTTCTTGTTTGTCCGTCCAGTTATCATTGTCTGTATCGATAAGCAGTGGAGAAGTTTTATAACTCTTTACTTCGTCGCCATCAGCTAGGCCATCGCCATCTGAATCAAATGAGAGAGGATTTGTCTTGTGCTTCTTTACTTCATCACCATCGGAAATTTTATCATCATCTGTATCTGATTTCTTGAGATTAGTTCCGTACGTGAATGTTTCATCGTAATCGCTGAGTCCATCCTTATCACTGTCAGTCTTCTTTGCTTTTTGGCTTATAGTTCTCGTGAGATAGTCTTTTGCGCCAAGGAAGAGGGAGTTTTGGATTGTGTCCGTTAAATAATCCTGGCTTGTGGCCCAGTCACACGTTGTGAAAATTTTCTGAGCACACGCTTCAATTTCAGTAATATTGAGAATGTCGAGTATTGCATAATATGCCCCACGGATTTTTATATATTTTTCAGACGTTACTGTCTCGTTGTTTTTGAGGTCCGTTTTTACCTGTTCGATAATTTCTTTTGCTGCTTTTGTGTCGTATGCTTTTTTGTATTCCGCTTCTATCTTCGTCTGAAGATTTTTTACGAACTCATCAGCAGTGATTCCCACAAATGTTTTTGTGATAACTTTTTGACCTCCTGCAAAAGCAATGATTCCAGCATCTTTTTGTTGTTGAATTTCCTGAAGTTGATTGACGGATCCTCCTCCATTATTGCCACCATTGTTTCCTGTTCCTGGTGTTGTTGTATCAACCGTTGGAGGTGGAACGACCGGTATTGGTGTCGTATCAACTGTTGGCACTGGCGTTGTATCAACCGTTGGAGGTGGAACGACAACTGGTGGTGGAAGGACTGGCACTGGCGTTGTATCAACCGTTGGAGGTGGAACGACAACTGGTGGTGGAAGGACTGGCACTGG
>JBAYUX010000007.1:0-35996 GCA_041674865.1 Candidatus Altimarinota bacterium | reverse complement strand
TAGATAGCTTGCTCTACGGCTACATTGCCAAAAGGCGTTGGATAGGACTCGTTACTTGTGAGAAATTGTTTTTCTCCTGCACTGAAATGATTTGGGGAGAGGATGATGAGCGTTTTTGGATTCTGCCTTTTGAGTTCCTGGAAGAAGGTTGCGATCGCGGGAGAGGGGATGAGGTGGTGTGGGATCGTGGCGCCGAAAATTGGATTGGTGAGGGTGAAGAGAGGTTTTTCTTTTACGGAAGAAATAGCTGGCCAAAAAGAGTCTTTTTCAAAGAAGCTCTTTGGATGAAGGCGTTCGTAGTTAAGATTTTGATTATTTTGGTTGATAGGTTTTACTATCTCCTGGTTTTTAGATTGCGTTTTGTATTGGTTTATTTCTGGTGCTTTTTCTTGCGAATTTTCCAGATAGGGGGTGTTGGTTATGAAGGTGAGAACGAGGGCAGTCGCCGCCGTTACGGCGGCGACTGCAATAACTTTTCTCTTTTTATCTCTATTATTCAATGGTGATAGATGTCTCATCGGATGTTGTTATGCTTCCTGGCTTGTTTGCAATCTGCATGATCGCTGACTCTGCTCGATATACTCCTTTTCCAATAACTCGTACCGGAAATCTTACTGATTTTGTCCAGTTTTTTGATACGCAGAATTGAGCGCGTTGTCCTATGATTGAGTATGGACGAATGGTGTTTTTGTCTGCTTCGCCAATACTTACCCGCCAACTTAATGGAGTAACTCCAGATGGAAGGTAATCCGTAAGGCTGTAGCATCCGTCAATCGATTGGCTTCCGAATTTTGGCGTAAGCTCAATGATAATCGTATCGGTGCTTTTCCACGTATTTGTCGTCTTCCCGTTTACCTTGTACGTTCGTACAATAGAGATGTTCGGATCTTTCTTTAGTGCCCCCGTGCTTACTGATTTTTCATATACAAAACTCACGGAAATATTTCCTTTTGATGAGTGTATCTTGAATGTCGATAAGAGCTGTGGTGGAACTTCTAAAATCACAGCATCTCCATTTTTCAACGTTCTGGATTCTTTCTTTCCATTTACTGTAAACGTGACCTCTTCATCATCTGTCACAATAAATGGTGCTCGTCGCTCGATGTATCCGCTCTTTTCAAGGCTTACGTCAATCTCGGCTGCATTCTGTTCTAGTACATACTGGCTTAGTGCGCCTCGCTCTTCTAAATTCAAATCTGCGCTTATTACTGCTAAAAGTGCGGTGTGTCGAAGAATTTCGTCATTGGTTTTTCCTACCTTGATTCGAAGGTATGGCGCGATGACTTCGCTATTATTTTTAATAAGCTCTTGAGCTAATTTCCTTGCAGTATCTTGATCTCCAATTGCCATTGATCCTGCTGAAATATATAATTTTTCAATAGGGGAGAGGTCGGTTTCCTTGCTCAAATTTTGAAGTACATTGAGTACCGGATCGTGAAGCGCAGCGAGTCCGCTGATTGCCATAACATATCTTTCACGAGTTGCTTTTGGATATTTTTTTGCTGCTTCTTCCTTGAGAATGTTCGCGAAATATCCTTTTAGGGATCCTTGATTTACGTATTCTGGTGCGAGAATTGCGGCACGTACGGAAAGTTCCAGATCGGCGCTCGAATACGGAAGAAGTTTGATACCTCCATTTTCGTCCTGATAAATTTCACTGAGTGACGTGTTGGTGATCGATATGCCTGGAAGATCCTTTTCTCCAAATACTGTCTCCATCATCTTGAGAGCTCTCTCGCTTGCAACTACCTGATCAAATCTTGATCCTGCATTGTATATTTCTTGCCAGAGTTCTCCGTAAAGATTTGCCCGTTCCGTATCCTGAATTGCAATTTTTATGTTACTTGTTGATGCAAGAAGTTCTTTTGGCGCCGTTCCACCATCTTGTGCTTTTTGAGTTATGACATCGTATGCCGTGAGTCTGGACGAGACGACGGAAAACTCCCTCGTGAGCATGTCCTTTTTCCCATTGGATTCTGCTGTGATGGTGATCGTGTGTTTTCCGATTTTGAGAGTTGGTAATTTGAAATCAATTGCATCGAATATTTTAGCTTTCACTACCACCTCTTTATCTGCGAGGCCTGGAGTTTTAATTGAAAATGTTACATCGTTTCCTGCTGGAATATTTTCACCAAATGTTCGGATTTGAATGATTGGTTGATCCTGAACGAGATAGTCACTTGCAATGATAGCGTCTACGAAGAACGGAAGCCTGACTTTAATTGCGCGAGTTTTTGTTCCGGCATTCAAGTCTTTATCAACTGCCTGAGACGTGACTCTCCACTCAGTAAGGTTGTCCGGTATCTTGAAGGTAGCGTCCCCGTCACCATTTCCGTTGGTCGTTATGGTTGAGAAAAAAGCATTGTCTGGAAAATATTTTCGTTCATCACCACCTCCGCCCCCACCTCCTTCTGCTCCGCCAAGCCCCCCTGATGCCTCTGGGTTGTGAGTTGCGTAGTTGTAGCTTCCGATTCCTCCATAGCGACCAAGTCCTGCCATCGAGTAGAGCGAATCGAGAGGTGTTGCCGTTTGTGGAAAGATAGCAAAATACGCTTCATCTACGAGGCTAATGTTTGTATCTGCTGATACTGCCTTTCCATTCTTCGATGTGTGAATATGAAGTTTTACCTCATCTCCCGGGGCGTACGACTCCTTGTCTGTCGTGATATCAATATTGATTTTCTTCTCTTTTTCTAAATTCAGCTGGATAACCTGACTTCCAATATAGCTATATGTTTCTCCTGTGAATTGAATCGCTTCAATTTTTGCTTTTGGAGAGAGCTTTTCAATGAATTTAAAATTTAAAACTGCCGAAGTTTGGTAAACATAATCTGTTCCCTTTTCATTACTGATAACAAAGAGGTATTTTCCATCTTCCGCCACTGAATTCCCTTTTTTAATTGCCACAACACCTTGTTCATTGAATAGATACGTATCGTTACCTTTTCCCATGCTTAAAGAATAGTCTTCAGACCGATATGATGATGGTATGTAGATGCCTTGCTGATGCATTCGTCCATTTGGAGCCTTGATGCTTATGCGTAGATCCTGCATCTTTCCCTCCTCAAAAGGTATAGTTACCGTTACCTTTCCGCTCGCATTTGTCGTGAAATCCATTTCTTTGTTTACGGTTTCTTTTATGTCATATCGAATTAGGTCGATCGTCTTCTTGTTCAAAAAATCGTATGTCTGTCCCGTAACTGTTGCAACATAATGCGTTTCAACAATTGTCCCGTGAATTGGATGGCTAGCAAGAGGGGCGCCTTTGGTATCATCTTTTGTAATATCGAGTTTATTGAGAATCATTTCTACGGTTTGCCCCTTCTCGTTTGAGGTTGAGTTGCTTTCAAATGTGATATCCGGACCATATGCGCCGATAGCTTTTGTTCCAAAAATCTCACCTTCTTCTTGGGATACTGGAGTTACATTGAATTCAATGTTTTTTGGCCAATATACGTAATAATTTGTGCTTAATTCCTCTATATCTGGAACCATATAAACAAATGCAGCATGTCCGTTTTTGTCTGTAGTAACCTCTTTTTCTGAATCATCATTGTAGTTGAATCGTGTTCGAATTTTAAATTTTTTAAATGGAACAGGAGTGCCTTCGAAGAATCGGGCATCAATATTTACAGGTACTTTTTCTCCGAGCATGACCTTGTCTTTTGGTGTAGTGACGTTGATTGTATATGCAGGCTTTGTATATGCATCTACAGAGAACCATCCCATATTGATATCATCTTTTCCAAGTTTTACCTGAATTGAGTAGCTGCCGGTTTTTAAGTTATTTAATTTCCATGTCGTTGTGTATGAACCAAGATCTGAAATATCAACTTCTTTTTCATCGATGATAGTTTGAGGGCTGTCTCCAAAACCCATGTAGTCATATGCATATCCGGAGAGAAGTTGTAGCTTCGCTTTCTTCGGTGGATTTCCTCCGTTTTTTGGCCTCATTATGCCCCAAATTCCAATCGTATCACTTGTCTTATATGTACTTCGATCAGTATAAATATAGGACATGTAATTGTCAGCTACGCTCTTACTTGTTGAAAATTTATTCAAGAACAAAATTACCCGATCGCCATTTGGCGCGACGACTTCTGCATGAATGGCCGGTTTATTTTTTGCGACCTCTGGATTTTCTGGATTGTTTATGAAGATAGATGGAATTGCCATTTTTACGACTCCATTGTCATTTGTCGTTCCAGATGCTCCGCCGGAGAAAGTCACCTTTGCTCCTTTGATAGCTGTTTTGTCCTCGAGATTGTTTGTCCAAATCAGCGCGCTGTTATCGTTTAGCGTGAGGTAGGCGCTGATGTTTGTTACTTGTGCCCAGAGATATCGCGGTTCATCGATTCCGGGATATCGTATTTCCAGAAGGTAATAACCTTTTTCAAGTTTTTCCGGAATAGTGGCATACGTTCTGTAATTTGCTGTTTTTGTTGGCACCTCGATTTCCCTTACTTTTGCTGAATTTTCGATAACGTTTTGTACTTGATATCGATTAAAGGTTGTCCAGTATGTTGTCTTGAGAAGTTTTTCATAGGAGCTTATGTACGTATCTTTGCTATTCATCTTATAGGTAACGATATGTAAGTTTTTGTTTTCTGTATTCTGACTCATCGAAAGAATGATGTTTTGATCACTTTCCGCACTCCATTCAATTTGATCTCCTCCTACCTCGAAGTAGTCAGGAGTTTTTTTGCTACTTGCTGTTTCGAATTGAATCGTAATGTCATTCTCGAGTTTTACGTCACTGTTCTCAAGTGGAAGCCCCTTTTTCATTGATGCGGTATATATTGTTTCTGGCTCGAGTTTTGATGGAATAAATACGAGTGTTCGTCCATGTTTTTCAAAACGGCCATCTACCTTTGGCGTGATAGAAAAATATTTTTCATAGTCTTTGTATGTTTCATGAGTAAACATAAATTCGATTCCCGTATTTACCGGAACTCCTGTTGAGTGATTTCCCGGAATCGTCGTTGGTATTCGGAGTTCGCCTTTTACTTGAAAAGCCCATGATGCGTTTTGATCTTGAGTTGGAATAGAAAATTGATAGACGCGATTTTTTGTGAGTTTCTCTGATGCCTGAATCTCAATCTCTTTGTCTGATTTCTTGTTATAGGTTAGCTGAGTTTTTGGCTCTACGTTCATAAGCGCCTTTACCTGATCGAGATCGAGAGCGGTACTGCTTGAAAGTATGAAAGGCGAGTCTTCTGTTACTCCTGCGCCGTCCTGATATTGTGCCTTTAAGACCAGATCTTTTGCGTTGAGCTTTGATACCTTGTGTGATGGAAATACGAAATACAACGCTACGCCAGCGAGAAGTGCACCGAGAGTGATGCTTGCGATTGCCTTAGAAAACGGGCGATCGAAGAAGTTATGCATATATAGATTGAATTAAGGAATGAAAGAATTATGGAAGAAGTTTCTGAAATGCCTCGAGAGTTACAGCTCCGCGTATTCGAACGCGAGTTATGGCAAATGGTTTTGTAGATGGATGATCTTCTCCCGGTTCAGTTGTGACAGAGGTTATATAACCGGCTTTTTCTACCGCCCTTATCGTCTCTTTATTATACTGACCTGACGGATAGGCAAAGTGAAGAATTGTCTTTTCGGTAAAGTTTTCTAGCCATTTCTTCGATCCCATAACTTCATCTATGAGTTTTGATCCGGTAGTATTTCTCAAATTAGGATGCTGCATGGTGTGCGCTGCGATAGTAACGAGAGGCGACTGGCTGAGTTCTTTGAGCTGTTCGCTTGTGAGATAGTGCGGTTTGTCAATAAAGCCTGCGATAATGTAGGCCGTTGCTCTCAGATTATATTTTTTGAGTATAGGAAAAACAATGGTGTAGAGATCTTCATAGCCATCATCAAATGTCATGATGATTGGTTTTTTTGGAAGTGTTTTCTCTCCTTTCCATGTCGCGACGAGATCATCAAGTGTTATGGTTGTGTATCCTGCGTTATCGAGATACTTCATCTGTTCTTCGAACATGCTTGCTGGCACAGAAAGGTCGATTCCAACTGGATCGCGAAGATCTGTAACGGTCCTAATGTAGTGATACATGAGAATAGGAAGATGAACTGATTTTACTGGGGTTGTCGAAGTTTGAGCGACTGTTTTTTGGTCCTCTTTTGGTTCCTCGATTTTAATGGCAGGCATGGCTTCTCGTGTATTATTTTGCGTTTTCTTCATGACCTCATCTCCAACCGTAAGGTAGGCTGCAAAGATGAGCATTATGCCAAAAATATAGAATATAGCTTGCTTCATTGGCTTAGATATACGTTAAGAAGTATCGTCCGTTACGAGAATCTAGGACATTTCGTACATGTAGACCCCTTTTTCTTTTTTACTGGGCTCTACTTTTGGAAAAACGAAGGCGTTGCTAATGATTTTTGCCTTTGATTTAAGCTGTTTTTTGAGTTTTCGATAAAGACGACCCATGACGTATGGCATCATGTATACCGTGACGACATCGTATGGACTATAGTCGATTTTCCAGAGATTTCCCCAGTGGATGAAGGCTTTTTCCGTGAGCTTGGCTCGTCTGACATTTCGTCGAGCGAGATAGACCAGAAGGGGATTATTGTCGTATCCGTGCGCTTCTGCTCCTTGTTTTGCCATAGCAATAACCACTCGTCCGTCTCCAGATCCTATGTCGAGAGTTTTTTGACCTGGCTTAATGCTGGCTAGCCGTACCATTTTTTCCACTGTTTCGTTTTTCGAAGGAACATAAGGTGCGCCCGTAAACATGAACACAAAGGAAACAATAACCATCAAATTAATGATGAGGACCACGAAGAGGATAGCTACCATGTTTACTAGATTGATAAGGTAAAGTGTGTCTATACTGAATATGTACATCTTACCTTACTATGGCTTTAATCTCCACAAGTTGGTCGCGTTTTTTTCGTCTCTTGAGTGGCGGGTTGTTTCTGCTGATTCTCTCCGTGTCATTTTCTTCTTTGGCTCTCGCGGATTCATATCCAAAGAATGTTGATATGGCGAAAGTTCGTGCGACTTGGATTGGTTGGTATAATACTGCTCGACAGTCGGCGAAACTCTATGCGTTTACGTACAATGCCCAGCTCGACAAGACGGCACTTAGCTGGTCAGAGACCGCTAAGAAGCGTGGTTATATGAATCACAAGCGAGATGGTCAGACATCGTATTATGATTATAATCTTGTGAAGAAGTGGTTCATTGCGCAGGGTGTTACGTTTGGAAAAGCTACTGGGACGCTTGTTACTGAAAATATTGGCTGGAGTCCGTATTCTTGTACGAAGAAGGATTGTACGAGCGAGATGATTAGGGCAATTCGGTATACGTTTGATTTTTATATGGCCGAAAAGGGGAAGAAGTACCGTCCTCATTACAACAGTGTTATGAGTTCTGATTATAAGCAGATTGGTTTTGGAATTTCTGTTGATGAGGCGAAAAAGAAGCTGTATTTGACGGTTCATTATGCGAAGAGTGTTGATGATCCAGTCCGTGTGGTGAAGAAGGTGGCCAAGGCGAAGAAGAAGTAAATTTCCTTTACTTTCTACCTCTTTTGAGGAAGAATTGGCGCATGAAAAAAATCGAAATTATGGCTCCAGTTGGCTCATTTGAGGCCCTTGGTGCCGCTATTGAGGCTGGATGTAATAGTGTGTATTTTGGTGTGCAGCAGCTTAATATGCGAACTCGCGCTGCCCACAACTTCACCCTTGAAGAGCTCGTAGAGGTGGCGCAGCGCTGCAAAGACGCCGGCATTCGAAGCTACATTACGCTGAATGTTCTCCTTTACGAACATGACATGTCGATGATGCGACAGATTATTGATACGGCAAAAAAGGCCGGTATCAGCGCTATTATCGTTCAGGACATGGCCGCGATTCAGTATGCACGTGAAATTAATATGCCTATTCAGGCTTCGACCCAGCTCTCGATTTCTAACTTCGAGACGGTGAAGTTCTATGCGCAATTTGCTGATACGATCGTTCTTGCTCGCGAGCTTGATCTTTCGATGATGAAGCGAATTTGTGATGGAATTGAGAAAGAGCAGATTCGTGGTCCATCCGGTGAACTTGTTCGAGTTGAAGTTTTTGTTCATGGCGCCCTGTGTATTGCCCAGAGCGGACGTTGTCATATGAGTCTTCTCCAGAACAATACCTCTGCTCAACGCGGAGCCTGCTTACAGGAGTGCCGAAGGAAGTATCGTATTATTGATGATGAAACTGGAAAAGAAATGACTGTTGATAATGAGTACGTCATGAGTCCGAAGGACCTGTGTGCACTTCCGTTCATTGATAAACTTATCGAGACAGGTGTTTCTGTTTTGAAAATCGAGGGTCGTGGACGATCACCTCTCTATGTAAGTACAGTCGTTCGTGTGTATCGCGAGGCGGCAGATGCTGTTCTTGATGGAACCTTTTCTCAAGAAAAAGTTGATGAGTGGATGAAGCGACTCGAGAAAGTTTATAATCGTGGATTTACTGATGGGTACTATCTTGGACGCAAGCTCCCTGAGTGGAGCGGTGATCCCGGAAATCATGCAACGCATGAGAGAATCTTCGTTGGAAATGTTGTCCATTATTATCCACGAGTTGGAGTTGCTGAGATTGAAGTTCAGGCAACAAACCTCGAAAAAGGTGAGGAATATGCCATTATGGGAAAGATAACGGGAGTACTTGAAGATACGGTTAACGAAATGAAAGTTGAAGACGCTCCTGTTGAAAAAGCAAAACAAGGCGATGTTCTTACTATTCCGGTTCGTCGACTCGTTCATCGCAATGATAAGATGTATGTAATCCGTAAACGTTCTACCCGTGTCGCTTAAAATTGTTCATGATCGGGGGAAGTGTATCGGATGCAACTCGTGCGTTTGTATTGCTCCGCAAAACTGGACGATGAATGAAACTGACGGAAAGTCGGAACTTTTGGGCGGTGTTAAAAAGGGGAGTTTATATGTTGCTGATTTACATGATGCCGATGAGGAGTTGAATCGCGCCGCCGCTGAGGCCTGTCCTATGCGGATTATTCGGTTTGAGAAGTCGTCGAATATGAAATTGGACTCTCTGTCGACTTCCAAAAAGCAGGTGGATGATCTCGAACGAATTCGTGGTGCGATTAATAAAATTGACGCGAGCATTCTTCGGCACTTATCTCAGCGAATGGATCTTGTTCGAGAACTTGGTGAGCTCAAAAAAAGTGCAGACCTTCCTGTTATTGATAAAGAACGCGAGAAAGTTCTCTTTGCTCGACTTGAAGAACTTGGCCGCGAATACGGCCTTTCATCTGTGTATATTCACGATCTTTGGGAGATCGTATTGCGCGAATCAATTCAGGAGCAAAAAAAGCTCTCGTAATCGAGAGCTTTTTTATATTGTTGATAGCGCACTTTCTCTGTTAGTCGACTTAATAGACCTGAAACTCTCCGCTCTTCTTTGGAATAATCGTGAGCGTTTTTGAGTCGGCGCTTTGTTCATGTTCTTCGTTAACACTGAAGATTCGGAAGAAGTATGTTTTTTCTTTGTCGAGATTGCTGAACACATAGAGTCCTGATTGATTTTTTGACAACATGCTATATGGCATGAAGACTTCTCCTTCCTTTTTTTCAACTAAATATCCAGCAATAGAACTTCCTCCGTTCTTGAGAGCTGGTGTGATTTGTAGCGTGAATGCGCCATCTTCCTGATTTGTTACGAGAATAGACGCCTTGTCAGGAATTGCTCCTTTGTTTGTTGTAATCGTCGCAATGTCACCCATAGTGAAAGCAATTATGTCGCTTTCTTTTTCTTTACCCATGCTATTTACGGCGCTTACTTTCAGTGCGTAAATTTCTCCAGGGTTAAATCCTTCAACGATATAATTTTCCTGAGAAGCCTTTTTGCTCAAAACAGTAACAGGTTTGTATGTAGTGCCTACGAGTTTTTGACGACATATGTATCGATAGGAAAGCCTCCATTTTTGTCTGATTCATAGATCTTCAGCATGATGAATGTACTTCCTTTATCTCCCATTGAAGTTACCATGACATATGGTTTTCCTGGAGTTGCTGCTGATTCGGCCGCAGCTCCTTCTTGCTCTTTCAAGATTTTATCTTGCTCTGCAAGATATTCGCTTGCTACGTTTTCATCTGTTTCCATGGACTCATAACTTACGACAAATTTTTCTCGATCGCCGAGATAGGTCCCGAGAACGTTGTCACTTTTTTTGACAATACGAGTCACGAGGTCGGCCATCTGATCACGTCGAAGACCGTCGTTGAATCCGTGAATATCAAATGGAATATAATTTGCTGCACTTGCCGCCTTTACGGGACCCTTATACCAGACGTCAGATGTTTTTTCGTATGGAATAGCAAACGCCTCGAGCGCCATTTTCACGCCTTCAACTGATGTTACGATTTGATCTGGTTTGAAAAATTTTCCATTGTCGTATCCCGTGACCCATCCGTGATCCTTTCCCCAGCAAACATATGGAGCGTACCACTCGGTTACGGGAACGTCTTCGAAACATTTCGTAGTAGGGGCGCCAGGAGTTCCTGGAACAGATGCTTTTGTGAGAATCTTGAGCATTTCTGCACGGCTAAGCGTTTTGTATGGTTTGTACGTTTTGTCTTTGTATCCTTCGATAACTCCAAGCGTATAGAGAAATTCAATACCTGATTTGTAGGTGGTGTGTACATCTACATCACTAAATAATGGATTGCTCGTTTCAGCGAGTCCAATGCCCGCATTTGAAAGAATCATGCCTGCCATCAGGCCAGCAACTGTAAGTTTTGAGAGAGGTTTCATACAGAGAGTTTAGGTAGTATCGATTTTAGTATAGCACGCTTTTTTTTAAATACCATTTCCGCCTCGAGTTTTATATACTCAGACTATGAATACAAAAGTTCGCGTGAGTGATCGAATGCAGGAGCACTATATATATGAGCTCATTGAGCCCGTTGGAAAAAACTTCCATCCCGACTTTAAGCCTGAACTTACGCCGAAACAAATGCTTTCCCTCGGTGTTTTTGGTGGAAAGTATATGACCGACTGTGCGAAAGAATTTCCTGAGGATTGGTTCGTGAAGGCAAAATTGTGTCACAAGAAACACGATCCGGCGTTAAATTACTTTGGAGTGAATGCGAGTCAGCCGCTTTCTGTTTGGCAGAAGAAAGGGTGGATTTATCCCTTAGATCCGCGTGGCTGGTTTCAATGGTATTGTAGATATTACATGGGTCGACGTATACCAGAGGAGGATCTTCGTCAGATCAAGCGATGGAAGGCGATTTCTAGACACATCGCTCAGATACGAAAAAACTGTGTTTCAGGGGATATGTCTTGTCGTCCAAAGCAACGTCAAGCGGTTCTTCACTGGGCATATGACAGCAGAAAAATGTAGCTTTTGATGTTTATGCGAGGTTGAAGCTTCCACTTAGCCTACGGCTGAAAGAGAAACTCCGTTGCAAGTCCTACTGAGGTGACCTCTGGAAATTGCATGGCGGTTCCTTTGATTTGAGCCCAGAGAATTCCTGCGCGGCATGAGCCACCGTTGGTTTTTCCTTGTGGATCGTCGAGTGAAAGTGTGAGTTTTCCGTTTTTAAGTGAGACTCCTGTAAGTTTTAATCCTGGTAGGGGATACTCGCTTGTTACTCCTTGTGCTTTTTCTGCAGGAGTAATTTCGCCTTTCAAGAGGAGCTTGAGCGTGTCTTGAATAGGAGTTTTTGTCACTGGTATGGTTCGAGTTACGGCTACGAGTCCCTTTGAAGTGCAGAGTAGATTTCCCGTTGAATCCTTGTCTTTTTCAGGATTGTAATAAAAAAGCTTCACGGTTCTTTCCGCAATTTTTTCAGGAGTAGTGGCTTTTTGTTCTTCCGCTTCCGATGAAGCGTCTGCCTTTGGAATATTTGCTTCCTGCTTGCTCTCTTCTTGTTTCTGCTCAGGGTTAGGTATTGGTACTTGCTTAGGCGCAGGTACTGATGCCGAGGAGCATCCACTTATTACCAAAATTCCCATTACCGCTAAAAGCGCTAGAGTGTTTTTCGACTTCATAAAGGTATGATTATTGAATACCGTACTTGATGATACACCCTTTGGCGTCTTTAGTTACACAATTTAATCTTCTCTTCTATGCGCAGCTCTTCGATGAGGTCAGCATTACTTGTACCCATAGCTATATTCTTTGCATCTTCAAGATCTTCTGATGCCTCTTCTAAATAGCCTGCGCTGAAATACATGCCTGCTCGTGTGACCAAAAATGCAATTCCTGGTCTTGGATCATTTGCTTCCGTGGTGAGTTCAATTCTTGCTAAGTTTGCATCGACCCATGCTTTGAATAATCTCTCGGTTTCTGGATCATCCAAGCCATTCGTTCTGACGATACCCGTGATCTTCATTTTCGTTGGCTCGCTCACGAGACGATTGATTGCCTCAAGAATCTGCTTATCGCTCGCAACCGCCATGTATGCCTTTCCTGTTCTTCGGAGGGTCACTGCCTCTTGAAGAACTCGCGCAAACTTTCCTATTCCGTCGGCAAGTTCCGTAATAGATGGTTCGCCTTCGTCGGGTATTGGGGTTGGTTTGTCCATAGGTTTGTAGATTATCTGCCGATAGTTCGTGCGTGCTCGGCCTCGCTAAAATACCATAAGGTTTTCATCGAATCATTACGTTTTTATCGTCAGCACGAAGCTGATCGTGTCTCCATACGTAATGTTTTCTTTTTTGCGTACGTCTTTTTTGAGTGGAAGCGCGAACACTCCAGCTCTCTTGTCCGGGAAAATCGACGTTTCCCAACTACTACTACCGAGAGTAACTTTTACTCGAAACGATCCCCAGCCTCTTTTTAATCCGCTAAATGTAGATTTTATTTCTTCAGACTCTTTCAGTGGAATGGTCGCGAAGTGCCAACTGGCCACCCCGGGGAATATCCACACTTTCGACGTAATATTGTATTCGCAATGTTTCATTATAAATTTGACATTATTGTGATAATTGTTATAATCTGAAATAAGATTATTAGAAAATATGTTTTTATCAAGCTTACATCATGGTTTTTATTACTATCTTTCCGCCTGGAGAGATAGCTATCGCTATGTGTAAGTAACACTATTGTTACATTCATTATCTCTCTTGGGCACTACTCAAGGGAGTTTTTTTATTATCAACAAATATATTATGAATAATCAAATTGAAAAATCACCAACTGATCGTACTCTTATTTTAATGCGTCATGGGGAAAAAGGTCTAAATGGTGCGCTCACGGTAAATGGCATAAAGGAAGCGGAAGCTCTTGGTAGACGTTTAAGGCTCATGCATCCACCACTGCAGAGTGTTTGCACGAGCACAAGGCAGCGCGTGATAGATACGGCAGCGGCCGTGACGAGAGGCTTCGGGGCGGATACTCCTTGTCATCAAACGGAAGTTCTTTCTATGAGCATGGTGTTCTTGGGACCTAATGGCGATTTTGAAAATAGAGTTGATGCAAGATTGGCTACAGCACATGCTTCGTCGGAGGCCGAGAGGGAAGATGCGGTTTTGACTGCAGAGAGAGAAAGTATGATGGAGTGGCTAGGAAAAAATGATGTGCCGCTGGATAAATGCACGAAATCTCCCTTGGAAGTTGCGGACAAAATTGCAACCTTTGTTCATACCCAATTGAGGGATGCAGTTAGCGGGACACTCAGCATAGACGTAACGCATGAATTCCATGTTGCTGCGTTTGTGCAAAATTATTTGATACATGGCCGCCAAGGGGTTCCATTCGGTCGTATTGATTACTTGGAAGGCGTAGAAATTATGATGAATGAAGCTGGAAACCTGAGGGCAAGGTTTAGAAATAATATTTACCGTTTATCTTTTTTTGACGTCCTTTAGCGTGCGATAACTATACGTCGGCCTCAATCATTAACATAATGTGATTTGCATTGAGGCTGACGAAATACATCGTTGTACGCAGAAAAAGCCAGAGTTAGTTGATATTCTAATCTGGCTCCCCGAGTTGGATTCGAACCAACGACCTACCGGTTAACAGCCGGTTGCTCTACCGCTGAGCTATCAGGGAACGCGGAAACACAACGTGAAAATGAAAATTGCGGGGAAACTATAGCGAATACGAGGCTAAAGTTCAATCGAATTTCTAGCTTTGAAGTTCCGGCTTTATGAAGCCTATTTGCCAGGAACCAACATGAAGATCTCTCTGGCGACCATCTGGTCATCACGGTCGTAGACGAGGGTTTGGCGGTCGATGGCGTAGCCTTTTACCAAGGCTTCTTCTGGCGAAAAGCGCTTGAGGATCCAGTTTGGAATGATTGGCGCACGTTTGAGATGGCCTTCGGAAATGCCTTGCTCAATCGCTTCGTTGAAAATGTGTTCAGTTCCATGTTTGTGGGCGGCGATAGCGAAAACTACTGGAACCTGTAAGGCCGCAAACTTCTCCATGGCTTTCTTGTAAAGGTCGCCGAGGTTTTCTTGGACCTTCTGTATCTCGTCACGAGTTGGTCGCTTTTTGAAGTACGGGCCGAGGTAGCTCTCGGAAACGATCATGGTTGGGTGATATTTCTGAGTGATCTCCGCTGGGTTCATAGCGGTGACGTCTTGTTCGAAAATTTCGTAGGTATTGTGGCTGCTGTCAGGGAACTCCTTTTGAATCCACTCACAGTTCACATGAGCGCCTTCGACGGTTTCGAGACGAATGTCTGATCCGATGGCGTTGAATCCGCAAAGCATCGACTCCATGAGCATTGATCCGCTTCCGCAAAATGGATCATAGAGAAGGGGAGTGACGACCTCTGGCTGAACTTCCTTTTGAAGTCCTCGTCCGATATTGATCATAACTTGTGCGAGTTTTGGTGGGAGCATGCCTGCCTGATTGTCGCGATATGGTTTATTGTAGTCACGCTTGGCGTAGATGCGGAAGTCTTGAGCGGCGACCGTTGCGGCGACGTAAAACTTTCCTTCGATTTGGGCGAAGTTGAACTCGACACCTTTGTGAATAATGTCTTCATCCAGGGCTGCAGCGCTTGCTAAATTCGCATTTGACTTGTTGAGGTAGCGACCGGTGTAACCGAGCTCTGTCAGATATTTTTTAAAAACTTTTAAGAAATTTGTAGGAAGTTGGTTATGTCGTTCTGATACGTTGTACATACTCACTCCTAATAATACTTTTTTGAGCCCCATAATTCGTGAGTGGACGCCATCGTAGGACTTCTCAATCAGATCCTCAAAAACAGGATCACGGTCAAAGACTTGCACGATTTTTGCAATCTTCATCGTTCCACCGATTCGCTCGAGTGTCTTGTGGAGGTCTGCAACCAGTGGATCTTCGTCAGATAACTCCAAAATTGCCATCTCGTCCTCAAACGCTTTAATACTTTTTTCACCCCAAATACTTATGATTTCAGCAAGTGAGAGTAATGGTTTTCTTCCTAAGATGAAGAGGTACGTGCTCGTGGACATAGATATTCGGATAACAATGTGGGAGTTATGGCTTTTCGCCTTCTGTATCGCCGGTAGTATACTGGTGAGTTTCTTCATTGGCTATACTGTTTTTCGCTTTGAATCGGCTTCGACGGGTAAGTCTGTTATTCGTCCCGTGACCGTGCAGGAGGTTTGTACGAAGGTATCGTCAATCTCAAACATTTGAGTTTTACAACCTCGTTTGCTAGAGTGCGGATACTTCTTACCCCTATAAAATACCTGAACCATGGCTATGTCATTGAATCGCGTGCAGCTCATCGGAAATGTTACGAAAGATCCTGAAGTTCGTCAGATTCCTGGCGGCGCAACCGTTGCTACTTTTTCTATTGCTACTAACTACTCTTGGAAAGATGCAAGTGGTCAGCGTCAGGACAAGCCTGAGTTTCATAACCTTGTTGCTTGGAGAAAGCTCGGAGAGATCTGCGCTCAATACGTTCGAAAGGGAAGTAAGGTCTTCGCTGAAGGACGAATTCAGACTCGTGAGTGGGAAGGTCAGGATGGTGCAAAGCGATACCGAACAGAAATTATTCTCGACAATATGATCATGCTCGACAAGAAGGGCGCTTCAGAAGGTATGGATAGTTCACGCGAACATTCTGCCATCAAGAGTACTTCATCTGAAAATTCCGGAAGTCCAGTAGCCGCTGGTGCTCCGGACTTGGAAGAAGAGATCAGCATCGACGATCTTCCTTTCTAAGACCGACGCTAAAGTCGATCTTAGGCCGACACAATTTCACATTAAAAAAGGGCGTCTGATATCTTTCTTAGGGAATAGCAGACGCCTCTTTTGGACCTTCTTTCTTTTTGTTCCCATCTGACGCAAATACGGGTACATGCGCAGGTGAAGCAAAGAGAAAGTTAGTACACACAATGAATCGACGAGTTCATATATGTGCTCCGCAAATCGGAGAGTTATTCATGCCTTTCTTTGGTGCCTTGTTTAGAGATGAGTTTCACCTTCATCTATTTTATTTTTGTTTTTGTGTCTTTCTCAAATTATAAAAGAGAAAAGACAAGAACGAACGTTTTTGAGTGGGGTCAGGTATCGTCGTACCTATAATCGAAAAGCATGAAGTGTGAAAGAACATTGATCTAACTCTTTAGAAGAATTAAATCTACGTATTGTATCATTTTTTGCTCCTTTATTCAACTAAATAGTGCTGCTATACTGCCCGCATGCAGGTTACAACTTCCCCAGGTAAGCTCTTCCTCATTGTCGGCCCTTCGGGCTCCGGCAAGGGAACTGCCATTGTTCAGCTTAAAAAGCGGCACAGCGACTATATTTTCCCCGTTTCTTGTACGACTCGAGACCCTCGTCCCGGCGAAAAAGAAGGGGAGGTTTATAGCTATATTTCCAAGGAGCAGTTCCGTCAGTGGATCGACGAAGGTCGCTTCCTCGAGTGGGCGGAGGTTCATAAGGACAATTATTACGGTATTTTGAAGGCTCCGATCGAGGAGGCACTTGCCGCTGGTAAAATTATTATTCGAGAGGTTGATATCCAGGGCTTCAAAAAAGTCATTTCTATTCTTCCACGTGATCGAGTGGTTGGCATCTTCTTATTAGTGAAAGATCTTGATGAGTTGAAAAAACGAATTACACAGCGTGCGCCCGTAAGTGACGAAGAGATGGCTCGTCGCATGGAAAGTGCTCAGAAAGAAATCGACCAGATGAGTGTTTGTAATTATCAAATCGAGAGTCCATTCGGCCACATCGAAAAAGTAGTTCAGCATATCGAGGAGATTATCGAGAACGAGATTCGGTTGTAACTTTGCGCTATTGCCTAGGGGTGATATAATTTGATTAATTCACTTTTTATTTTTATCTATGGTTTTTTCTACTAAGTCTCTGGTTTCTATACTTGTTTTGGTTGTTTTAGTCGTGGGCGCCGTTTCTTTTTCGGGTGTTGATATTTCTGGTGATTTTTCAAAGAAGGCTGTTCCTTGGTGGTGTATCAAAGATCCAGTTTATCATCCGCCCCAGGGCACAAGCGGCGAGTATACTCCTTCCGTTTCTCGTGGTAATGGTAAGGGTGTTCCTCTTCCGGGTGGCTATAGCTCTGGTGCGTATACTCCTGGGCTCCAGCGTGGAGGCTCTTTCCGTCAGCCGGACTTTACTGCCAAGATTCAAAATCCTATTGATGGCATGAAGGCGTCTATCAGCGGTAAATTTGGGAAGATTGAATCTGGAACTACGAGTGGATCGAGAACATCAGGTGGATCTTCTGGGTCAGGCAGTCGTGGTGGCGATACGATTTTTAAAGGCAAGACTCCTGGTGGCACTCTTCCTGGTGTCGGTAATATCCCAGGCATTTCTGTTTCTGGTGAGTACCCTCCTTCACAGGGTGGTGATGGTGAGGAAACTCCAAAGGATGGGTATTGGAACTGGCAGCTTGTTTGCCCAAATGGACACAGTCCTGATTATAGTCTTCTTCAGCAGTGTCCTCGAATTAAAAACTTCTTGGAGAAAGGCATTTACACTGAAGCTACTCTTCCTCCGGAATTGAAGAAGATTCTTCCTTTGTGTAAGAAAGCAAGTAGTTGGTTTTCAGTTCCTAAGCAGTCCCCAGATGATTGCGATGCTCTTTTTATGAAAGTGAATATCTATGGCTGGAATACGCTTACCGGCGAAGAGGCTTCGAAATTTCAGTATTGTCAGAATATGCAGCCTAATCAGTCCGGTAAGACGTGGGATAAGTTTAGAAACATCTGTGTTGAAGCCAAAAAAACTGGCAAAAAGCTCTCCCCTGATCTTGAAAAGGCGTGTGGAAAATTTTTTTGGTACAATCAGCTCATTCCGAAAAATGACTGCAAGGATTTGTTCAAGCTGACCTCTGATTACATCGGTCTTGGTGGAGATGCTTGTGACTTACCAATTGGCAGTAAGACATATGCCTGCATAGAACTCTATCCAGAACTTAATCCTAGCGCATCTGCTGTTCTTAATGCCTGTGGCGATAAGGGTGGTGGTTAAAATGCCTTCTCTTATATTTTGATAAATAATTTGCTTTTTATTGTGAGAGGATTATCATTACTCCTTACATATTAAAAGCTGTTTATGGACACAAACACGCCACATGGCGGGGATTTTCGTCGACCCGAATCCTACCAGCTGAAAGGTCCTGGTGGAGATACGCGACGTGATCCGTGGGAGATTCATATTCCACAGGATGACCGTGTTCCGGGTGCCGATGTTCCTACGCCGAGAGTAGAGATCGATGAACTAACTGATTACGAACGAATGATTATTATTGGTGATCTTATTCGAGAAGACCGAGGTCAGATTGGTGATGTGAGTATTCCTCTTTACGATTATGTTCCCGGTGAGATGCCGCCTCCATCGAGAGCTCCTTCGGGAAATGAGATTCAGGCTCGAGGTGCTTCTCCTGAGCCTCGTCCATTTATTACGCCTGGCGAGGGGATTGATTCTACGAAGGGCTTTCTGGGTGATCTTCGCGCTGCCGTCAATCACGATGTTCACGGTGCTGGTGATATCCAAAATTAGCTTTGTTGAAGCCATTGCCTTCGGACCTACTTTCAAGTAAACTTCATGCGCTTTTCCGTATCTTTTTGATCGTCGAAGTACCACGCTGGGGATTCGCCAAGCGGTAAGGCATTGCCCTCTGGAGGCAACATTCGGGGGTTCGAATCCCTCATCCCCAGCCAAAGAGCTTGTGTAAGCCATTTATGACACCTTACCCTATGGTAACGCACTTCTGTAGAAAAGTGCATGGGCGGTTTTAACGAGGCTCTAAGCTCCTTCAACGAACGTTCCAAGGGTACTAGACCCTTTACCCCTAGGAAGAGTGACGCCAATAGTCTAGCGAAAGGAGATTTTTTGTCGTGGCGGGCTTGGCGAGGGTTCGTGACTGATTTTTTTCGTAGAGTGTTTTGTTAAATTCTGATAGTGTGCAGATGCCTCTGTCCACTAATAAAAAAGTTAAAAGGCTTATGTCCTCAATTCTGTCCAAAAAGGCACTTTGGTTATCATACTTTACCGTTGGTTATAATATCCTTGAGGGGGTTGTCTCGGTTTTTGCAGGTTCTTTGGCAGGAAGTGTCGCACTTGTTAGTTTCGGAATAGATAGTTTTATTGAGTCCATTTCCGGAAGTGTCATGATTTGGAGATTTCGCAAACATGATGTTCTCACGGATGAACAGACGGAAGCTATTGAGAAAAGAGCAATTAAGCTTATTGGATATAGCTTTATTATTCTTGGTGTTTATGTTCTGTATGAAGCGGGCACGAAACTTTATTTTCAGGAAAAGCCGGAGACGACTCTTCTGGGGATTATTATTGCGATTCTTTCTATTATCATAATGCCTTTTTTGTCATTTTTAAAACATCAGACTGGGAAGAGGCTTCAAAGTAGAAGTCTTGTTGCCGATTCAAAACAAACCATGATCTGCACGATCATGTCTATAGCATTGTTGATAGGGTTGGGATTAAATTATTTATATGGAATCTGGTGGGCTGATCCAGCAGCTGGACTTGTTATTTGTTTATTTTTATTCAAGGAAGGGTATAGTGCCTTACGGGAAGAAGAGCTCTGTAGTTGCTAACTAAAATCATGAACCCCCATCAACATACAAGCTCCAGTTCAAACATAAAGTTAGCCTTCTTTCTCAATCTTTTCTTTGCTATTTTTGAGATAGCGGGAAGTTTTTTTACCAGCAGCCTTGCTATTCTTTCGACAGGACTTCACGATTTGGGTGATACATTGAGTCTTGGCACTTCTTGGTTTTTGCTAAACTATTCTCAAAAGCAAAGAAATCAAAAGTTCTCGTATGGATACAGGCGTTTTTCCCTTTTGGGAGCTTTGATCAATAGTATCGTCATCATTACAGGTTCATTTTTTGTTATTTCTGAAGCAGTGCGCCGCATTCAAAATCCAGTTCACTCCGATGCGCAAGGAATGATTCTTTTTGCCATTATCGGCATAACCGTAAATCTAGTTGCCGCACTCCGCGTACGCAAAGGCCAATCCATCAACGAAAAAGTTATTGTTTGGCATCTGCTGGACGATGTTTTCGGGTGGGCAGCTGTACTTGTAGTAGCTGTTATTATTATCTTCAGGGACGTGCATGTACTTGATCCCATCCTTTCGGGTTTAGTTTCATTGTATGTACTTTGGAAGGTTTTGAAGAACTTCCGCAAAACGGTGGCCATTTTTCTTCAGGCAGTTCCTGAATCTATCAATATCAAATCACTTGAAGAGGAGATGCTTCACATAGGTCACATTCAATCCATTCACGACACTCATCTCTGGTCACTTGATGGTGAATATAATATTTTGACGACTCACATACTTCTTTCAAAAAAAGCCACACGTGAAGATGTTTTTGTCATAAAGTGCAAAGTAAAAGAGCTCGTGCAAAAAGAAAACGTGCAGCACTCAACTATTGAGGTGGAAATTGAGGGGGAGATCTGTAAGCTTGATGGGTGCTAATTTTTTTCAAGCGTTACCTCACCTCCCATAAGATAGAGCTGCCCTTCAATACACTCGAGGAACTGCTTTTTTTCGAAGTTTGTCCCTCCGGTGAGGATGTATTGGATATAGTCGCTGTTCGTGACTTCCTTTGCGTTTGGCCCTACGGTCAGCCTTTGGATTTGGTTTATCTTTTCTACTTCTCGTTGGATTTTCTTGCTTACAAGTGCGTCCTTTTCTTTGTTTTCTTCGACCATCTTTGCAATCGATTCGATAAGCTTTTCTTCTCGGATGTATTTTTCGTTGCATCGTGTTTTTCCACCGTATTTCGTGCATTTGTAGTAAATGTACTTTTTTCCGTGCCGATTGGTTCTTTCTTCGCCACAAACGCCTGAATTACATACCCCGCATTTGAACAACTTGCTGTAGTAAAAAACTTTGCTGCCCCACTTCGATTTCTCACATGTTTTGAGTATTTTATTTGCTTCCTCCCACTGTTCTTTCGTAATGATTGCTTCGAATGACCCTCGGTAAAAATTCCCACTCTTTTTCGGATACTCAAATTCTCCGTGATAGAAGTGATCTTTAAACATTCGGTACATCATGCTCAGCGGTATTCTTTTTCCTTTTTTCGTTCGGAAACCTTCGTCATAGACATACTCATTGGTCTGTCTTCCGCTGCATCCACTAATAACGTACTCAAACATCTTCTTCACAAACGGTGCCTTTTCGGGATCAATGATAATTTGGCTCTTTTGTGAGAGGTTAGTGGGGTCTCGGTATAATTTATACCCAAGCGGGGGACGACCTGGTCTTTTGCCGTTTTCGCACATGAACTTCATGCCACGTTTTACATTTTTACCTCGATTGTCATTTTCTAACTTTGCCTGACTACAGAGAATCATGAGGAGAAATTTTTCATTCGGATTGTTGGTGAAATTCTGCCCATGTGTTCTGATTTGTAGGAGTTTTCCTTGATCCATTAGGTCTACTAAAGAGCCCAAATCTCCCGCATTACGGCTCAGTCTGTCAGGAGCCCAAGTTAAGATGGCATTTACCTTTCCCTCCGCAATCTCTCGTATCAGCTCATTGTATTCTGTTCTCACGCCAGTGGCTTTGGCGCTCTTACTCTCTTGTTTGATCTCGACGACGTTTAGGTGATCTCTTTCGGCGATTGCCTGCATTTCTCTAAGTTGCGCATCAATACTCATAGCCTGTTTCTCGTCCGATTCTGAAGATTTCCGAGCATATAGGCAGTACTTAAGCGCTGAAGTCAAGGCTGGAGCCGCCCGAGAAATCGTCATATCTCCTTGAAATCTCTCTAAGAGTGCATCTGGCATAGGAGGTGTTGTTAGATTGTATCAACACCATTCATGCCGCCCCATTGTAGCTAAGTCTAGCTGATATCAGATTAAATGTTACAATGCTGTAGATTTTAACTCCCTACAAATGACAAATGAAGAGAAGAGTAAGCTTGCGTTAGAATATTTAGAAATGGCTAAAAAATCAGAGAATGTAAAACCGTTCGAATCTTCCCATTATTTTCGTAAAGCCTTGATGTTTTTTCGGGACATTGGTGATTCTGCTAATCAACAAATTTGCAAAACTGCCTTGACTGATCAAAACCAAAAGGCCGCCGAAGGATTTGAAAAATTTACATGGACAGATACAGTTCAGCAGTGTGAGCTAGACAGGATTTTAGAGGGGTATAGAGAAGATAAAGAAATCGAGAGTATCCTGATGCGCATTGGGTTAGATCCATTACTATGCCCACCTTATGACTCAATTGTTAACCTGGCAAAGAATTCAATTCCTGTTACTTTGGCTTTTGTTTCATTAACAACACAGTCTCCGTCTGGTCATTTGCTCCCCGAGGGATCAAGTGCGAGCGAAGTCTGGTTTAGTGAAATGTACAAAATGAATGATGCGCGAAGATGTACATATTTTCAACATCTTTGGCAATTTTTGGTTACGGAAAAAGGTTTAACATTAGATAAATTGTTGGATTATATTGAACGCCTTGGCCTATTCGATCCGGAAGATCTATTTTTTATTAAAAAGGGATTAGAGAGGTTCTTTTCCAGAGACTACGTCTCATCAATTCACATTCTTATTCCAAGGATTGAAAATGTATTTATGAAAATTGCGGCCGGATTGGAAATTGATAGCATTGCACTTGATCGATCTCGTCCAGGAGAGCTCGTTACGAGAGAAAAAATGATGTCTTCTGATTTTTTAATGTCATCCGGTGTATCCGACGTATTTGGCAGAAATTTTTGTGGTTTTATTGATTTTCTCCTTACAAAACCACTTGGTCATAATTTACGAAATAGAATGGCACATGGCGATTTACTTTCTGGTGAATGTAGTGAATCCAATTGTTTATCGCTTATTTATATGCTCCTAATTTTTTCGACGAACTTCTCAAAAAAACTGATTTATAGGCCATACCTAATATAAATCAAGTGCAAATGGAGTTTTTTAAAACCGAAATAATTCCTCAATACTTACTCCAAGAGCATTGGCCAGTCTTTCGATGTTCTTGAGTGCGACGTTTCTTTCCCCGCGTTCAATTCCGCCGATGTACGTACGATCAATCCCGGATTTGAGAGATAGCGCCATTTGAGAATCTATCCCACGCTCTTGTCGCAGTTGCCTTACTCTTTTGCCGAATTTTATGAGGGTATTACTGTTTTTATGCACGAATTCAGCATAAGGCCTGTGATACTTATAAGGCGACGGACTATGAGTATCATTATTTCTATGGTACGATGACTGCCGGTTGGGTACTTATAGTCATCATACTAGCTAAAATGAAGCTGAACTCTCAACGATATCTTATTTATTTTTTACTCTATTACCCCTTATCCCCTATGAAAATATGTAAACATTGCAAGGCGTCGGTGCCGGAAGATGCCAAAAAATGTCAGCACTGCTCTAGTGATTTGAGAAATTGGTTTCTCAAGCACTGGATTATTAGTACTATTCTGGTTCTTATAATTATCGGAACTGTATTTGGATCTGGAGGCAAGAAAGATAGTGCCGGAACTACATCCAGCACTCCTACCGCAGCAGCCGAAACACCGGTAGATATCAAGGTAACAGCATCCCAATTATACGCTGCTTACAGGGCTAATGAGATTGATGCTGACAATAAATACAAAGGAAAGATTCTTGAGGTTTCTGGTACGGTGAGCACTATTGGAAAAGACATTCTTGATTCTCCATATGTGGCATTAAAGACCGATGATATTATTGGTGTTGTTCAGTGCATGCTGGAGAATTCAGAAAAATCAAAGGCAGCTGGACTTCAGAAGGGTCAGCGTATTGTCGTTCAGGGTAAGAATTCTGGCTTGCTTATGAATGTGATTCTTCGTGACTGTATTGTTAAGTAAGTGATTTCTCTACAAAAAAGAGCTCGGATGTCCGAGCTCTTTTTTAATAATTCATCTCTCATCTTCCGCCTTTTTCTTCTTAAAGTATTCAATAATAAACCCTTCATACATACCAATCTCCTCATTACTGATCGGAGTTCCATCCGATTTAAGTGGTAGTGGTCCCATCTTTTCGTACTTTGCCCTCATTGCTGCGGCCTCCTCTTCATTCCGAGAGGTCATGATATCAATAAAGTCTTCAATGGTCTGCTTGGGTTCTTCGGATGCCTTTGGTCCTGAGCGATGTTCGATAATAACCTTATCTTCCTTCTTCGGCATGTACCTTTTGTGGTTATGTCTTAGTCCATACTTGATAGCCTCCATGTTGCCCTCCTTGATTTTTATCAGGAGGCCATGTTCGGAGATATCTGCAATATTTTTCCGCCCTATGCGCTTTGCGGCAGCGGCATCTTTTTTGAACTGCTTGTCATTCTGTATCCAACGGTAATATGTTGCTGGAGCTACACCAACCTTGTGACATGCCGCATATATGTTATCGGTTTTTTCTAACTCCTTCAGGAGTGCCCTTTTGGTTACTTCGTCTATCATGTTAGTTGATTTTTACAGGCTTCTTGCCAGTCTCCATTTCCCAGCGCCGAAGAATGACTTGGGCGTAGGTAGGGGATTTTTCCATAAGGTAACATCGACGTTGCATCCGTACTGCGCTGATTAAGGTCGATCCGCTTCCTCCGAAAGGTTCCACAATGAGATCGCCACGCTTCGTGAGGACTTTGATGTAGGGGATGAGGATTTCCGGAGGTTTTGTGCCAAAGATGATGCCTTGGCCTGAGGCTTTCTCGTCATCGCATTTATAGTCGATGAAGTCGGTCGGGCAGATTTTTTTGCCTTTCTCATAGCCTTCGAAGTGGGCTTTTCCCGATATTGCGTAGAGGGCAGTTTCATATTTTTCTTCGAGGAGTTCGCCTTCATCTTCGGTGGTTGCCTCAATACCGTCCGATGAACCGACCATGGCGATATCGTGCTTATTGTAGAAACGGTTCTTGTGCGTGTATCCCTGCATGCGGTTCGGGACATGCCAGACGATCATGTTTCTGATATTCCAATATTTCTCCATCTCGCCCCAAATGGTTGGAATATTCTTCCAGTTTTCGTAACAGATGATGGAGAAGTTGTCTTTGGCTACGTTGTGGATATTTCCCATCCACTTTTCTGTGAAGTCGGGCGGAATTTCTTCCGTTTCTAGATATCGGCGGTTTTTCTTCGCTCCGAATCCCGTTGTGACGCCTTCCTTGCCCTTTGTTTTTCCTTTGGCGTAATTGAGAATATATGGGGGATCAGTTAGGCACATATCGGCCTTTTCTCCGTTCATGAGCTTCTGTATGTCTTCCGGAATCGTTGAGTCGCCGCACATGAGTCGCGAGCCATCAAGCTCATAGATGTCTCCTTTTTGGACGGTTATATTTTGAATATTGAGCTTCTCAAGCTCCTTTTCGAGATCAAATTGTTCAATATTCGTCTCGGCAGGGAAGATGTCATCGAGTTCTTCAGATGAAAAACCAATATCCGCCAAAAAGGACTCGTCAAATTCGGCGAGAAGATCGAGATCGAACTCTCCCGTATTCTTGTTGAGGCGAATATTGAGCTCCTTTTCCCGCTCAAGATCGGGAATATCGACGTAGACGACTGGTATAGTGGCGTAGCTGAGTTCTTTCGCTACTTCGGCCCGGAAATGTCCACCGATGATCACGTTCAGGCGTTCGGGCGCACGGTTACAGATGATCGGATCTACGCATCCGAATCGCTTCAGGGATTCTTTGAGTTGGCCGGACTGTTCTTTGCTGTGCTTACGAGGATTGTATTCGGCGAAGCGGAGGTCGGATACGGGAACATTAACGATGGAGAGATTTTCTGTAGTCATATGCAAGGGGTTAGTGATGATCTAAATAGTAGCTAAATGGTGGTATATTCTCTGATTTTGGGCACAAAAAAAGCGCCCGTTTTGCATCCCAACAAAATGCCATACAAGTGGGTGAGGTAGATACTTGTAGTTATTGTTGGGTAAGTTGCAGCGTTGGGCGCTTCAGCGAAGAAGGATATTCTTCACGATTTTGGTAGGGCGAGTTGTCAATTAACAAGGAAGGAAGAGAGAATTATTTCGTGTCTCCTCGCCCAGGATTTGGGACTCTTTCGACAGTCGTTGTTGAAGGATGGCTCTTGGCCTCCTTAACAGTTATGAAACGACCATCCTTTGAGTCTCGTCCTGCGTCGTGCGTTTTGCGATCTGACATTTGCGATGGGGTTAAGATATGCTTGCATACATAATGTAATCTTTTCTCTTTTTGGTGTCAACGCTGTAAATGAAATTCGTTGACAGTTATAAATACTTATAATATTATAGGCTACGTATCCGCTACAATCACGCAAAATGCACGAAAACCAGACGAAAATTATCGAGCTTGCCAAGAGGAAAGATATCTCAAAAATGAGTTATCGAGAGATTGCTCGCGAGCTCGGAATCGCGAATCCACAAACCGTGATTTATCACATCGATCAGCTTAAGAAAAACGGGCAGCTACTCTATACTGACTCAGGTATGCGTCCACGGATCGCTAAGCCGAAAGCCTTTTTCTCAGGTGACTTCTTTAATATTCCTATAGTGGGATCGGCTAATTGCGGTCCTGCCACCGAGCTTGCCCAAGAGGATATCAGCGGATATATAAAAATTTCCGAGAATGCTATAGGCAGATCGAAGGTAGATGGTTTGATTGCCGTGAAGGCCGTTGGACACTCCTTGAATAAGGCAAATGTATTGGGTGACAGTATCGAAGAAGGGGATTACGTCATCGTAGATTGCAGGAAGCAGCCAAAAGACCGAGATTATGTGTTATCCGTGATCGATGGGGCTGCGAATTTTAAAAAGTATTTCAGAGATGAGGAGAGGCAGGAAATTCGTCTCGTATCAGAGTCGACATATGAGATTCCTCCTATTACAATTCATGAAGAGGACATCCAAACATCTCAATATTTGGTGAATGGTGTCGTTGTGAGAGTTATTAAAAATCAAATCCGATAATGCGTAAAATCCTTTCAATCGACGGAGGAGGAATCAAGGGTGTTTTTCCTGCTTCTTTTCTTTGCACAATTGAGGAAACTACAGGTAAGAAAATTTCCGATTATTTTGATCTCATCGTTGGTACTTCCACCGGAGGAATAATTGCACTAGGCCTAGGCATGGGATTCTCCGCAAAGGAACTTCTGGAATTTTATGAACAACTGGGTCCTAAAATTTTTGAAGGAAATTTATTTTTACGTGCCCTTCGGCGAATTGGGTATTCTAAGTATAGCAGTGGTCCTCTCGAGAAAGCTCTGATTTCTAAATTTGGAGATTCCAAGCTTGGCGAAAGTAAGAACAGGCTTGTTATTCCGAGCCTTAACCTCGAGACAGGAGAGGTGCATGTTTATAAAACGGCTCATCATTCTAAGTTTCTGACGGATTTTAAAGCGAAGACATGGACAGTAGCTCTTGCAGCATCCGCTGCTCCAACTTACTTTCCGACTTATGAGTCCGCATCAGGCATACCTTTAGTCGATGGAGGTCTATGGGCAAATAATCCCGTCGGACCAGCCGTTGTTGAGGCCATTGGCGTTCTGAATTGGTCGAGAGATGAGATAAAGGTTTTGAGTATTGGGTGTACCACGGAACCGGTGGATATTCGAACAGCTAAAAGGAAGTCAATGGGTCTCTTAAGCTGGGCATCTCCAATTGTTGATCTCATTATGAGTGCTCAATCTTCGGCTTCCTTGGGAACCGCGCAGCTTCTTGTTGGCTCCGCAAATGTAATCCGAATCAGTCCGCCTGTTCCTAAGGGTAAGTATAAGCTGGATGACATAAGTGGCATCGTTTCACTAAAGGGACTTGGCGAAAGCGAGGCTCGTAAGGCAATGTCACATCTGGGGGTATTTTTTACAGAAGAGGCTGAATCATTTATTCCTATCCATAAACTAGCATGAAGCTTGAGGGTTCTTTTAGGTCTTTTTTGAAAGATATCGTGAATCTCAATGACACAAGATTTCAAACAGCCAAGGATGGCATTGGTGTCATGAAGAGATTTTTACAAAACGACGAAGTTTTTGGTGATTATTTTATCAGTGTCACCCCTCAAGGATCTTTTAGGCAGGAAACAATCATTAAGCCTGTGGATTCGAAGAAAGAATTCGACGTAGATATTCTTTTTGAGATGAAAAAAGTTGATGGCTGGGAGCCAGAAGACTATCCAAGGAAACTTGCTGTGCAGCTCAGAAAATTATCGCGTTACGAGAAGAAGGTTGATACGAAGGGAAAAACTCGTTGCGTAACGATCGACTACGAAAGTGACTTTCATATCGATTTAGTGCCAGCTATTGATTCGGGCGTGGGAATGGTCGTCATGAATAAAATAACTAACGATTTCGAGCCAACGGATGGCGACGGTTACGCTGAGTGGTTTGAGCGCCAGAATGCGATTACTGGAAAGAAGCACCTAATCAAAGTTATCCGCCTTATTAAATACCTCCGAGATTCGAAGGGAGAATTTGATATTAAATCTATTTTTCTTACGACGATGATTGGTAATCTTGTTACCAATAGTGATGCGACTGTAATTCAGTATTCGGATCTACCTACTTCACTTGTGACGCTCTTATCTCGTTTGGATGTTTATCTGCAGGCTAATCCTAACGTTCCTGTTGTAAAGAATCCTGTATTGGAATCAGAGAATTTTAATAGAAACCTGCCTCAGGAGGACTATCGCGAGTTCAGGGACTGTATCCATCGTTATTCCAAGCTTGCTGCGGACGCCTATAGCGAGCAGGATGAAGTCAGAAGTCTAGAGTTATGGCAAGATCTCTTCGGAGAGGATTTCGCAGGGCCTGTTATGTCTCAAACACTATCTACCTCGAAATATGTTACTTCTGTGCGTGATTTTCTTGATGAATATTCTTCTGAAGAGGAGGATCTACAGACCAAGTATGGAATACAGTATTCTCCGTCAGGGCATACTTTCAAAATCGACACATGGATCGAGCAAAATGGATTTATGGGGAATTTTTTAGGCAAGTTGCTGTACCTTCAAAGAGAGCATCGACCAGTATACCGCGTAGTTGATTCTGACATTACTGGTACATACTCTGTTATGTGGAAGATAAAAAATTCTGGCAATGAAGCCAAGAGTCTTGGAAAGCTTCGAGGTGAGATTCATAAGGATCAAGGTTATAAAAAAAGAGAAGGTGAGAAACCTTTATTTTCCGGAGTTCATAGGGTTGAGTGTTTCGCTATCAAAGACGGCGTATGCGTTGCAAAAGATGAAATGTATATTAAGATACCATAATTCTAATATCATATTAGTCAACTATCTTTTGTCTCCATCAAAAACCACCCCTACCACTGTCTCATTTGTCTCATTTTCCAACCTCTGATACGATGAATCCGGCTCAGCCTGAGCTGGCACCAATAGTCCAGATAAAGGGTACTAGACCCACAAGCTCAGCCAACACGTACACTAACAAGATTGTATTCCCACATCCCTAGGGTTGAGGGATGGTCTCATGAATACTGCCAGTAAGGTTTTTTCTTGAGGAGTTTTTGACTAAGTGCTGTAATAGGAATGTGCTCGTTCTTAATTATTGTTTATGAGAAAATTATTCTGCTTGTTTTTTGGCTTTTTTGTGTTTTTTGGCGCGGGTTTATCTTGCAATGCCTCCAGTGATTCCAAGAAATATTTTACGGATGTTCATCAGGATCAGCTTTATTATTCGAGTATTGAATCACTTTATGAGCTTGGTGTCGTCAAAGGATATGTTGATAAGACTTTTCTTCCGAATAATCTCATTAATAGAGCAGAATTTTTGAAGATAGTTATGGGTTATTTTAATCTTATTGGATATTCTCATGTTCCCGTAAGCGGTACTAATTGCTTTAGTGACGTGAAAGATCAATGGTTCGCTGGATATGTTTGTAGTGCGCATGAAAAAGGGGTCGTGGATGGATACAAGAACGGAACTTTTCAGCCTCAGGCGAATATATCTTTAGCCGAAGCAAGTAAAATTATTTATAATTTTAGAAATCTTTCCAAAGGGCTGGATACTAAAGTCAGTAATCCTTGGTATGAAAAATATGTTGAGAGTTTGGCAGGAAAAAAGGCCATTCCTTTTACCATTACCGGATTTGATCATTTGTTAACGAGGGGAGAAATGGCTGAAATTGTTCTTGATTTCGTAGTGTCTAGCGCTGGTGCTAGTACTGGCATATCGCTTTCTTATGATGATTTAGTCTCTATGAGCAACTTATCCTCAAAAGCAAATTTTGCTTATAGATTTCAGAAATTTTACGGACATACATTAAAGGAGAACGGAGTTCCAGATGGAGTGGATTCTTCCACTTTTAAGAGAATAATGCTTGGGACGTCGAATTGTGGGCTCAATGACCATGGAAAAGACGAATGTGAGTTGGTCGAGTCAGAACTTTATAGGGATGCAAATAGAATATATAATTATCCTCCTGATACATATGATCATAAGCTTACGGTTCTTGAAGGTACTGATGCCAAAACTTTTGAGGTTCATCCGGATATAATCAGTCAGTATGCATCAGATAAAAATAATTTTTATGTGACTGACAAAGAGAATCCGCTTTATCACAAGACCGATAAAACTCCGAATAAAGTTCAATTAGCGTTGGATAAAGCCAAGTTTGATACTGTATATGATTCAAGTATCGGATCTTTCTTGAAGGATAAAAATGGTTTTTATTATGCCTTGGATGATTTCAAAAATCCTAGAAAAATTGAATTGTTTCATGCCGATAATTTTAAACTGATTGGCGATTTTGGAAGTGTTATTTTGTTTGCGGATGGGGGAAATCTTTATATGGCAAAGCAGATGAAATCTTATGGTTATACGAGCGACGACATTATTATAAAAAAATTGGATTATGTTGACTTGACCTCCCTTGAGCTGTTAACAAGTACGTTCGAAAATTTGACCATTGTTGGTTATTTTAAAGATAAGAGCAAGGTATATTATTTTGGCTCTTCTGAAGAAGTGCCGATTACAAAAGGATTTTATTATACAGTAAGTAAGGAATTTTTAAGTGAGGTTACGGGAGTGGATGTCGAGACTTTTGAGGCGATACAGCCTGGTGGCGGTTTAGCGACTGAACAATATTTTACGGACAAAAATGGTGTTTATTTGGCTGAAGGCCAGAAGATGCTTAAGATTGAAGGGGCTGACAAAATTACTTTTGGAATTGTTTTTGTTTTTAAAGATTTTGATAAATTTTCCCCGGCGTATCCCGAGTATTACCTGAAAGATAAAAATAATATTTGGGTTCTAAATGCTGATGGTATAGTAGAGAAGGTTGTCGGGGTTTCTCCGGAAGGATTTGATTATGCCAAGTATTTGCAAGACAAAGGTGTTGAACATTGGGAGGAAAAGGGATGATAGATGGGTACTAGACCCACAAGCTTAGCCAACTTTGAAGTACTGTAAAATAGGAATATTTCATGGAGTTGCACTCCATAAAATTGTTAGATATCCTTTTAAAGATTTATTTATGAAAACAAAGATTTTATACTGGGCATCTTTATTATCGTATTTTGTTGCGCTTAGCGCTCCTGCAATTATCTTGAAGTATGATGAGGGTTGGCCGAATGAAAGTTTGGTTTGGTATGGATATAATGTTTTGGCGAGCGGTTTTTTAGGGGTTTTTGTCGGTCAGTTTGCCTGGTTTTCAAATATAACATTGGTTGTTGTCTTGATGCTGATTAATAGTGGTAAATATCGAGCAGGAATGTATTGGGCAGCTGCCGGTTTTATTCTTGGGCTTCAGTCTTTGCAATTACATACTTTTTATAGAAATGAGGGAGGGGATGAGTATATCGTGGATTATCTTGGTATCGCCTTTTATTTCTGGGAAACGTCCTTTGCTTTAATGGCGCTGTATTGCTTCAGTGTATCGATGAATAAATCTATTGTTGTAATTAAAAAATCTGATTCGAGACGGTCTTTCAATTCTTTGATTGTCGTAATCTCTACTATTCTTTTACTTGCGAGTTGCCAATTGAGTGCGGAATGATGCTTTTTTCTGACACTACCTTTTTATGTCTCTTTCTCGTCGTCATGCTTGATGCAGACAAACATAATTAGGTTTATTGATTAAGTGTGGTTACGCATTCGCCCCTCAATTACTTTTCCTTCGTTTCTTCTAATTTCATAAGCACCCAGCTTCGGCTTATTGCTTATAATTTTGTACGATTTATCTGTAAATTCTACGGCACAGCCCTCATCAATGGCTATGCCAGTACCTCCAGTCTTTTTTATCATTTCTTGAAACTTTCTCTCTCGTGGTACGCCATTAGTTCCACTGTTATAATGAGGGCACATAATGCCTTTCACGAACCCCAAGCCACGAACTTTGACATAGTCCCACTTTTTGGAATTGTAGAATGACATGGAGTCACTATGTCCACTTTCAAACCAGCAAATGGCTCCAGCACTGATTCCGCAGAGGACGATACCGCGTTTCCATGCTTTCTCGAGGAGTTTATCTATGCCAAGTCGACGCCATAGTTTCATCATTTTTAATGTGTTGCCTCCGCCGACGTAGATGATATCTGTATTGAGAATTTTATTTTCAATTTCCTTTTTCGAAATGGTTTTTGGATTTGAATAGAGGAGAAGTGTCGATACTTTTCCGCCGAGCTTTTCTCCATAATATTTAGAAAATTTCTGACAATATGCCTCATTGTCAGAGCTGGCGGTTGGAATAAAAAGTACTTTTGGATGAGGTTTTCCGGAGAGCTCTATAATTCGCTTATCGATGGTAAGTGTTTCGCCTTTTGAGATTTCTCCGCCGCCGATGGCGATAATTTTTCGTATCATGACTTGTATTTTACTCTCCCTGTTGCCATTTTTCTAGGTTCTAGTATTATTTCTCCATGACTCACTCTGAACTTCATTCATTGCAACAAGAAGTCCGTTCGCTGGGAACTACCGAGCGCGCGAAGAATTCGGTGTGGTTTTTTAAGACGGGACCGGGGCAGTATGGTGAAGGGGATGTGTTTATTGGTGTGACGGTTCCTTCTTTGAGGAAGGTTTCGCGAACGCATGCTGGGCTGTCGCTCGCGGATATCGAGACGTTGTTGCATTCGCCGGAGCATGAATTTCGGCTTCTGGCTCTCTTTATTTTGGTTATTCAATTTCAAAAGGCGAAGAGCGATGAGGTGCGTGAGACTATATATAATTTTTATCTCGCGAATACGCAGTGGATTAATAATTGGGACTTGGTGGATTCGAGTGCGGGATATATCGTTGGAGAATTTCTCAAAGATCGCAGTAAAAAAATACTCACAACGCTTGCTCATTCGAAGTCTTTGTGGGAGCGACGGATAGCTATTATTTCGACGTTTGCGTATATCAAAGATGGAGATGCTACTGATGCATTAGCAATTGCGCGGATGCTTTTGCATGATACACACGACTTGATTCAAAAAGCTGTCGGCTGGATGCTTCGAGAAGTAGGGAAGCGATGTGGTGAAAAAACCGAACTCCAATTCCTCGACGAGCATTACAAAACTATGCCGAGAACGATGCTTCGATATGCGATTGAGAGACTTTCTGAAGAGCAGAGGAGACGTTATATGGGGAAGTAAGCGAAGGTTCTGTGGCTTGTATCTCTGGTTATTGTAATTGGACCTATTTTGATTGCGAGAGGAGCTGGGAACAGGAAAGGCGATTTACAAACAGATGGCACTTACTTTATAGTACGCGCAATGACGACACATATTTCTCATAATCATCCAACTCTCAAAGAATGGTTGATTGTTTGTCTGAAAATTGGTGCGTTGTCTTTTGGCGGCGCAGGACGAGCAATGTTGGTTCGAGACATTATTGTTCATGATAAAAAATGGCTTACCAACGATGAATTTCATCAAATATATACCATTGCCTCGGTTTTGCCTGGATCAAATATCTCAAATCTTTCTGCCTATATTGGTTATAAATTACTCGGGAATTTAGGTGGTATATTGGGCGTTCTAGCCCTCGTTGCCCCTGGAGCTTTATTGGCGCTCATCATCCTTTTGTTTGTTCCTATTGATCAGCCTGATATTGCGAAAATTTTTCTCGGTTTTTCAATCGCGTCGATTGCAATTTTTGCGGTATTTATTGCGCAGCTTTTTGCTGGTATCAATGGGCACCATCTCTCCGGCCCTCTGCCTCGTTTGAAATATGTTTCGAGAATCCTCGTATTTATTTTTGTGGCAATCTCAATTCTTTCAGGTGTTTCGTTTTTACTTACGTTGGTTAGCGGACTCATTCTCTGCCTCTTAACTGAATTTCTCGCATAATGACTTACGTTAATATATTTTTTGCGTTCTTCAAGATTAGCTTTATTTCATTTGGTGGTGCGTTTGGTGCGCTTCCAGAACTGCAGCGTATTGTCGTAGATGTTCATCATTGGATGAGTGCAAAAAACTTTATTGATGCGTATGTCATTGGACAGTTTGTTCCTGGTCCTAATATGGCGATGAGTGGCGTAATTGGCTATATGGTTGCGGGTATATTAGGATGGTTCGTGGCGCTTGCTGGAATTTACTCTGGGTCACTTATTACGATGCGAATTGGGTCGTTTTATTTCGAAAAACATCGAGAGGTTCAGATTTTAAAAAGAGTTGAGCTTGCGCTTAGGCCACTCGTACTTGGACTTATTACCGCGAGTGCCATTAAGTTTTTTGTGATGCAATCGCAGGGTGCGTTTTTTGGAGCAATAGTGATGTCTGGTCTTCTTGTAGCTCTTTATGTATCCAAAAAAATATCAGCCATTTCGGTGATATTTCTTGGAGGACCTTTGTGGTGGGTTATCTCGTATCTATCCCTTCATTTGTAGAAGTTTTAGTACGTTTGCTATCCTTTTAGGTGAATATTTTGTATTCTGAAGCTGGATTTTTTGTTTCTTCTCGTTTTGCCGGTTAAATGGCTCTTTCGTTCTAGCTCTTGACATCTCCATATATTTATTATAGATTCTGAGCTCGGATATTTCAGTAACACATTTCATGTTTAAAAAGTTATTTGGTTTTGGGAAGTCGAAAAAGAGTTCGCCTTCTGACATTTCGGGTGCTCCCCACAAGAAGGAAGGACACAGCAGTACTAGCAAGAGTGGTCATACTGACGCTCCTCGTTCAAGCAGCCATACAACTGGCCATACAGCTCGTCCAAGTCATAGTGCAGGCCACACGGCCCGTCCTAGTCACAGTAGTAGTGCTGGCGATCGTGCTGGTCGTGCTGCTCCGGCAAGTCATCATACTGCATCTCGCGCTGGTGGAAGCCGTTTCGGCGGTGCCCCACGTCCATATTCAGACCGTGCTCCGGCAAAGTCAGGGGATAGGGACAATGCTCCTGGCGAGTACACTTCAAGAGGTTCTTTTGGCGGCGGAAATCGATATGGATCAGGATCAGGACGACCTTCAAGCGGAAGCCGTTTTGGCGGCGGACGATCATCAGGAGGTTCTTCAGGTGGTAGCCGAATGGGAGGACGAAATGGTGGTTTTGGCGGTGGAAACCGTGGAAGCTACGGTCGAACTCGAAATAGCGGCGCTATGATGGTTGGAAAGATTGATGTTTCACGATTTATCAACAAAGCTCCAGTTATTGAGGTTGCTGACGAGTACGTTCCAGATCATCACTTTTCTGACTT
>JBAYUX010000006.1:0-39113 GCA_041674865.1 Candidatus Altimarinota bacterium | reverse complement strand
CCCCTCCGAAAACGGCTTCTGAGTGAGCTTTCTGGAGGGCAGCAGCAGCGCGTGCTCATCGCACGCGCCCTCGCAGGAAAACCAGAAATTATCTTTCTCGACGAGCCAGTCGTGGGGGTTGATGCTGGCGTGCAGAAAAAGTTCTATGCCCTCCTCCAGCATCTCAACAAAAAACTCGGTATCACGTTAATTCTCGTATCGCACGACCTCGACATCGTTGCTCACGAGGCAGATTATCTTATGCTTATGAACGAAGGGGAAATTTGTAAATGCACGAAAGATATGATCGCAAAGGATAAAAAACGATTCGTCGCTCTTAGCCATCGTGGGCATCACCATCCTTAAATTATTCAAATCTTCCAAGAATTTTAAAATCTCAAATGTCTACCATACTTTCCATCTTCCAATACGACTTCATGATCCGCGCCTTCATCGCAGGAACGGTTATTGCAGTCATCGCACCACTCATTGGAAATTTCTTGGTCATTAGACGGTACTCACTCTTTGCAGACTCATTGTCACACGTCTCATTCCTAAGTGTCGCTATCGCATTTGCGCTCGGAGTCACGCCGGTCGGAGTGAGCGTTATCGGCTCTATTGTCGCCGCAATCGCCCTCGAGAAGCTTCGCGTTTCTAAACGGGTCAACTCAGAAACATCACTCGCATTATTTCTCTCGGGAAGTCTCGCCCTCGCAACTATCATTCTCAGTTTTCAAAAAACAGCCACTGTCAGCATCAGTAGTATTTTGTTTGGAAGTATCACAACGATTGGATCAAATGATCTTTTGATTATTAACAGCGCCGGCATCGTAGGAATTTTACTTATTCTCATCTTTTTCAAAGAGTTCTTCATGATCGCCTTCGACGAAGAGTACGCCCTCGTAAAAGGAATCCCAGTAGGAAAACTCAACTACCTTCTTATGATTCTCGCGGCCGTCACGATCTCTATTTCAATCACGGCAATCGGTGTATTGCTCATTAGTGCTCTCATGGTTATTCCCGTCATTGCCGCCCATCAGTTTAAAAAAAGCTTCAAAACATCCGTAAAAATCTCAATAATTTTCGCACTCTTGTCAGTCTGGATTGGGCTTATTATAGCCTTTTATGCCAATCTTCCGGCAGGAGGAACGATCGTCCTCGTAGCAATCGCATGGTTTATCATCTCATCAATTTTCAGAAAAGTTCTGAAATAAAATCTTTCGAAAGTAGGCGTTAAAAAAACGAGAAATAAAAAAGGATACTTGAGACCAAGTATCCTTTTTTGAAAGAAAAACAGAGAAGATTTACTTCCTCTTCTTTGCTGCTTTCTTTGCTGGCTTCTTAGCTGCCTTCTTTACAGCCTTCTTTGGAGCCTTTCGTTTTGCTGCTGCCATGGTGAAGTGAGGTTAAAAAATACTTCACTTACAATACTACCAAAATGAGAATAATTGTAAAGAGAATTCGCACATATCGTGCGAAATACTTCATAAAAAATATGAAACGATAAAAAATCTACATATTTTTTATGGGAAATGTGTAACAATGACATCGCATTACTTATGAAAAAAATTAAAATCTATACCGACGGAAGTTGTTTAGGAAACCCTGGAGAAGGTGGATGGGGAGCCATTATTCAGTATGACGAAAAAGAAAAAATTCTCCAAGGTGGAGAAAAATACACGACAAATAATCGAATGGAGATGACGGGAATTATTTCTGCGCTCAATTGGACGAAAAAAAATATTATTCCTCCGGGTGACGAAAAAAAATACCTCGTTGAGATATTTTCCGACTCAAGATTGATTATTGATACTCTTACGAAACACTGGAAGAAAAAAATGAACACCGACCTTTGGGCAATGATGGACGATGCAAAAGAAGATCTCGAACTCACATGGAACTGGGTAAAAGGACACTCGACCAACGTTATGAATCAACGTGTCGATAGGATTGCGGTCGCCGAATCAACGAAACAACAGAACAAAAAAACGAGAGACTAAATCTCTCGTTTTTAAATATTTTCGCAAATAGGAACGTTAAACTTCAAATCGCCAGAAAACTTTACTTCAAAAGTTCATCGAGCTTGTCGAGAATCTTGTCCTTACTCTGAACGCCGACCGTTCGATCGACAACTTCACCATTTTTAATGAAGAGGAGGGTAGGAATGCTCTGAATGCCAAATTTCTGGGCAACCTCAGGATTTTCATCAACATCGATCTTTCCAACACGAACCTTGTCGCCATACTCTTCGGCAACTTCCGTGATTGTAGGTGCCATCATCTTACAAGGACCACACCAGACAGCAAAGCAGTCCACAAGGACAGGGATTGATGATTTCATCGCTTCTGCGTCAAAATTTGCATCAGTAAAGGTAAATTCAGCCATAAGGGAAGGGGTTAAGTGCTTAAAAATTGTATACCAAAAGCCAGGGACTTCAAAATAGATTCGCTATCTATTCTGTCATATCAGGATCCTTTTGAATGTTCTGGGGAATCTTGGCCTTAGCCATAACTCGCTCAAAGTTTCGAGCGAACAATTCAGGAAGAATAGAAGGACATCGAGCTAAAAACGAACTACGTAAAATTCGAAGGAATGATAGTTTGCGAATAGCGTATTTGTAGATCGAATTTTTTAACTCACGCTTATCCTTATAGAGAGGATCTGGAACGAAGTTAAGAAGAAGGCATGCCTGATTGATTTCAAGTACCTTTTGAGTAGTTTGGTCTTCTGGAACACCTTGCTCCATGATAATGCGGAAAAAATAGGTATCCTGAACCTTTCGAAGATCCTTTTCATAACTACCGAGAGTGCATGCCATGATATTGTCGGCAGTTAGGGCAAAGATAACCATAAATCGATAAATATCCTTTTTTCCATCCGAAACACAGAGTCCGACAAATAAATGATCGTCATCAACTCGACTTCTGAGGGGTTCTATAGTTTTTGCATATGCCTCATCCTTAAAGACGCAGTCCATGACCTTGATTCCCAGGTCTTTATCAATTTTCGTAATATCCTTCATTTTAACCGCCCTTCCGTGTCGCATGAAGTGAGCAAGTTTTACAAGTTTTTCTTTTGGAAACTCAATAAAAAGATACTCAAACTGGTCGATGACCGTCTGATACATGTGGCTCATCTGAGAGTAAAACTGTTCTTGGAACTCTTCATATGTATTTCCAAATTGAGAAAGAAGGACGATGGTACCGTTGTCCATAGTTACTCTGAACAAATATTCATCATCATCAAAATCTTGCATTTGCATGAAATTGAACGAGAGGGAAAAAGCATCATATTCTTCTGGGATAACGACAATGCTCTCTTCGTAAAGTCGAATGCGAGCTCGGCCTTTTCCAAGATCACGATCCGCCTGATTTGATCGCTCAAAGTACGCGTCAAATTCATTCACAAGCTTTCCCTGTTTCAGGAAGAGTGCATCAATGAGAAATGCGTTACGTGCGCTATAGATGTCTTTTATGAGCTGTCCGATCAAGCTTCCAATATGGCACAACTCGAAATAATCCTTTCCAAAAGTAATAAGAGAGATGACATCACCGTTAACGGAAATTTCTTTCACATCAGAAAAATAGAGTATTTCGCCTCGATCTTGGGCGCCTTTTCCGCGAAGTCGGAAACCCTTATCGATTAAAATAATCTCACCCTCCTTTTCGAGGAGGACCCGTCCCGCAAGATTAACCTTACGAAACCGTACGTTATAAGAAAGAGACATGTAAAAAAGTGAACAACCAAGGAAAACGAATCTGGAAACGGAAATTCCCTTTTGGGGAAAAAGTACCTCTACTATACCAACTTCCGACTATCTTGTAAAGAAAATAGAGTAGATCAAAGCCGTATTCTGGCTTATTATCAAAACCCAATGAGCTTCAAAAACACCCTCATATTCGGACTTTTTATCGCATGTCTTCTGGGTGTAAAAACCTCAGGACCCGAGGTGATGCGTGGTGCCTATATTCCAATGCTTACGTTTGGAAGTGAGCAGATTTTTCAGATGGACCGAGCCCTTCAGGCATCGTTAATTCCAGAAACAAGTCCATATGGATCTTATAAAGAGGTAATAGCTGATGTTGTTCGACCAAAAATTGCCTTCTCAGGAGTTGGTTTTACCTGGAACGAGTATGTTCCAGAAAAAACGTCAGCCGCGATTTTTATTCGATTGCTTCAGAGTGATACATGGAGTGATTGGATGGAGGTTCCGCGGGATATCGATCATAAAAATGATGACGAAAAAGATCTTGGTCCAGATGGACTTCAGGATGCCTTTCTTCCGATGAATCGAACCGATGCTTATCAATATAAAGTGGTATTGCAGGGAAACGGGAAAGATACGCCAACGATCAAAAATATAAAAGTTACCGTCATAAATGCAGAGGACTCGCCAGGAGTTGTGGCTCAGTCGCATCTAGCGGCGCAGATTACGCAAGATATGATTGCGCCTAATCGGGTACAAATTATTTCTCGTGGTCAGTGGGGTGCAGATGAAAATCTTCGCGTATATCACGGAGACTTACCGGAAGCACCCGTTCAGAGGTTGGATTCAGGCTATCAGGATAAGTTTTCTGATGAACTTCAAATCGTACGAAAAATAACCGCAAACGAAAAAGGAGAACTTCTTTCGTGGCCACAAGAGTATCCAGCAAAAATATCAAAGATTATCGTTCACCATACTGCCTCAACTGCAAATCTTGATAATCCAAAAAAAGCACTCAGGGACATATACTCTTGGCATACGAAGGGAAGAGGATGGGGAGATATTGGATACAACTATATTATCGATCCGTATGGAAATATTTATGAAGGTCGCGCGGGTGGAGAAATGGTGGTTGGTGCGCACGCCGGAAGGGCAAATACCGGATCAATTGGAATTTCAGTCATGGGAAATTACGAGACAGGTGACGTTTCAGAAAAATCTCTCGTAGCACTTACGAGGCTCATCTCAGAAAAGACAAAAATTCATGGGATCGATCCAACGGGTCGATCAGGATTTCGTGGCCAGACAACGGCAAATCTTCTCGGTCACCGAGACGTGATGTCGACCTCATGTCCAGGAAAAAGCCTCTACGATAAACTACCCCTCGTTGCACAATTAGCAAAATCATCAATAAAGACAACAGTAGAAGATGCGGGTTTCAAGAAACAGAAAGAAAAGGGCTACGATTTTGAGGATATAAGTGGACTGCTGTATGTCGATCTCAATCCGGAACAGGTAAAGAACCTCACTATTACGCTTAAAAATACGGGAACCGCAACGTGGAATGACGCTACATCAGTAGTCGTAAATGACATAAGCGCCATAAAGGAATTTATGCAGGTACAGACGCCGCCAGGTCGGGTAACCTTTCCGATGAATGGTATGCATATGGTATATCCAGGAGGCACGGCAAACTTTACCGTCACGTTGGTTGGTGGATTCAAAAGTAGCATGAGAACGATAAGTATCGTTCCGGTTATCAATGGAAAGACGAAGTTAAATAAGCGCATGGAGTTATCAGTGCAAACTACACCAGCTCAATTTACGTATGACCTAGTCTCGACTTCTAGCGTGCCGCCTATCATGAAATCGGGGGAAAAGTTTGCTATGACGATCGACCTTAAGAATACTGGAAATGTGAGTTGGCAAAATAAAGGGAGCAAGACGGTGAAGATTGGTACGGAGAAGGCGCGCGATAGAGCAACGGTATTTTTAACGCCACCATCCGCGCGCGCGGGCTCCCTCACGCAAGATATCGTTCGTCCCGGGGAGGTAGGTCATTTCGTCCTTAATCTCACGGCTCCAAAGGCTACAGGTAATTACGAGGAACACTTCGCACCAGTTGTTGAAGGAATAACATGGATGACGGATAAGAATATATTTTTCAGTACATTCGTGTATGAAAAAGATATTGCCGCCGAATCGGGAGGCATTGCGCAAATCGATGCATTCCCAAATTCCACTCAAGTGGCGACAGTAAAACTCAAAAACGTCGGCGGCACGACATGGAACTTCCAGAATACTCCTCAGCTCAGAAAAACAGGGGCTTCTCGTCTCAAAATTCTTTCAGGCTCTCTTCAGGACGTAGAAGTGAAGCCGGGAGCTACAGGTACATTGATAGTTCAGGTCGCAGTTCCATCTGGATTCAAAATTGGAAAAGTAAAAGCAGATGTATATATTGGCTCTATCAAGGCAACTTTAAGGCCAATAACGATAAACGCCAAAAGGGTTTCAGTAGTGCAAACGTCTTCATCGCCAGTATTCAATACGTCGCCATTTACACCGATTCCAACAGCACAGGCGCCACAGGCACGGATAATTTCTTCAGGCTCTTCGGACTCTTCAAAAGGTAATAATGTCCGCGTACTTCTCAGTTTTTCAGGAACTCCGGTTATCTCAGGAAATGGATCTTTCACCGTAAAGTCGGGCTCGTACTCGGCAAGTTTCCAGAGAGATACGAAGGTTACTATTCAGCCACAAAATGGCGTGTATGAAATTCTTGCAAATAACTTTTTTCAAATTGTAAATAGTCCCGTTCAAATAATTCCAGATTCCGGAACAATTCTACGTGTCGATAACTGGGAGCGTCGCGCGAGCTGGGACAATTCCATCAATGACAATGAGTTCCGCGGCATCCTCGAGGTTCGCACAGATGGTGCAAGACCGATCGTCATTAACGAGCTCCCGATCGAAGATTATCTCAAAGGCCTCGCAGAAACACTTAATGGCGATCCGGTAGAAAAGAAAAAAGCCATTACCATAGCGGCTAGAAATTACGTTCTTTATTACTCAACAGTCGGAAAGGGTACAAAATTTCCGGGTAAACCGTACGACGTCGATGATGACCCAGCGCACTCTCAGAAATACACAGGTTACGGTTATGAGAAGCGTTCCCCGAACTCAGTCGCAACCGTCGAGGCAACTCGAGGAGTTGTCATCAAATACAAAGGTAAGGTTGTCCGCGCGCCATATTTCTCATCAGATACTGGTCGAACAATAAGTGCTGCGAGCGCGTGGAGCTGGAAGGACGCCGACTTCCTCTTGAGCGTCGACGATCCGTATTGTGCAGGCATGAGTCAGGCAGGTCATGGTGTCGGTATGAGTGGCTGTGGATCCCTTGGAATGGCCAAAAGTGGCAAAACATATGAAGATATTCTTCACTATTATTATCAGAACGTCACGATCGAAAAAGTGTACTAACGATAAAAAAATGCTAAGCTACCGGTAGCATATTTTCCTGTTTCTTTACCCTCATACGTATGTACACCCTCGCCCTCGATACCACTGGCTACAAAATCCACCTCGTTCTTCTAAAGAATGATGCGATTATTTTTGAACGTGACTGGCGATCAAATATGAACGAGGATGAGACGATCATGAAGACAATCCAGCATCTCAATGATATTGAACCATTTTTCGCACAGAAACTTACGAGAATGATTGTTAGTGAAGGTCCAGGAACACTCACGGGGACACGCGTAGGTGTCACCATTGCAAATGCGCTTGCATATGCGACAAAAGCATCAATAGTAAAACTTTCATCTCACGATATTTGGCCAATGCGACTTCGCGATGAAGACAAAGAATTAAAACCACACTTCCTTCTTCGTATTACTGAGCAGGAACTCTATGTCGACGGTGAAGTTATGCAGCTAAAGGATGCGGTTAAATTCATCACGAAATATATTGGAAAAGGTAAGAAACGAAACGAGTACATCGCATACGGAGAGCTCACGCCAACACAATTTACGGAGCTTAATCGAATCAAAGGATTTACATGGATTATCGAGACAGACCTTCTCTCGTTCGGACGCGTCACGCTTGGAATTCATGATAAGGGAACGGTAAAACCAGCCGTACCTCGCTATGCCAAGCCACCAGTTATTACTGAATCAAAGAAAGAGCAGCTCGTCGTAAAGATTAAGCTCGACGGCCTTCCGGATTTCGTCGCTCCAAAAGTAGCTCAGGCTCCAAAGGCTCCAGTTGTAAAAACCGTTGAAAAACCTGCCGAAAAACCAGTACAAAAAGTTACTCCAAAGACAGAGAAGAAGATTGTAAAAGCCATCGCTAAAAAATTAGAAAAGAAACCTACAAAGAACATTGCCAAAAAAGTTGTCGCCAAGAAGCCAGCAAAGAAACCAGTTAAAAAGCTACTTAAAAAAGTTACGCCAAAAAAGGTAATAAAAGTAGCCCCTAAGAAAGCTCAAAAGAAAGCCATAAAAAAGAGTTTCTCTCCACTCAGAGCTCTCGCTAAAAAGTTCAAAAGTTTTAAGAATAAAAAACGATAATACTCTATGGAAAAAGGAAAACTCTATATCGTCGCAACACCTATTGGAAATCTCGAAGACATCACACTTCGCGCTATCCGAATTCTCAAAGAAGCCGATTTAATTGCCTGTGAGGACACACGTCATGCAGGGATTCTTCTTCAGAAATTTGAGATTAAGACTCGCATGACGAGCTATCATTCATATTCTACTGGCGCAAAAGCAGACTTTATTATTCAGACACTCGAAGAGGGGAAGTCGGTGGCGCTTATTTCTGATGCAGGAACACCGGGCATCTCAGATCCAGCGTACGCGCTCATTCAGGCCGCCCTCGAACATAACATCGAAATCATTCCAATTCCAGGCGCATCCGCGCTTCTTACGGCCCTCGTTGCCTCGGGCCTCCCCATGCACCACTTCCGCTACTACGGCTTCCTCCCATTGAAAAAAGGCCGTCAGACACTTCTCACCGGCTGGCGCGATCAGGCGATGGCTGGCGATCTCGACGAGACGATTATTTTTTACGAATCTCCACACCGCATTCAGCGAACACTCGAAGATCTCGTGAAGCACTTCGGCGATTCCGCTCCAAACTGGTCAATCGTTCTCGGCCGAGAACTCACAAAAATGCACGAAGAATTCATTCGTGGTCCACTCACAGAAGTTGCCGAACAGTTCAAAAAGCGCGCACCAAAGGGTGAATTCGTCGTCCTCCTGAGTTACGCGGAAAGACACACTCCGTTCCTCGAAGGATAGGGAGCTGTAATCTCTGCTATACGCTATCAATTAGATATTTCGGAACGCATGCTGATACGCACGTCCATTTTCGCGCATGATGTGTTCAGCTCGATCCTGTGGCTCTTCAGTGACAGTGACGATAGGCGAAAAGTGTTTTCCTGGAATATCGTGAACATGAACATCGGCACCAAGTGACTCAAGGTATTCCGCTGTCTTATGCTGAAGTTCTTGAGACATAAGCTGATCGTCATTCGAAGAGATTACCGCAACAGGAAGGCCTTTAAGATTCGCATCCTTCAAGGAAGGTGATGTTCCAGTGGTGATTGTTTGCGTGAAAAATAATCCAGAATCAGGAAAACTAAAATCAGTAACGCGTCGTTCATTCACGCCCTCTGGACTACCTTCTCCAACAAAGGCATCAAATGCTTGCTGACCACGGAAAAGAAGTCCTCGTCCGCTTGGCCTTACCATCGACCAGGCAACTTGACCAAGTGACTTACGCGCAATATCCCACGCAAAACCCGGCGTCATAATCATCGGCTGAGAATGAGGAAGAAGCATTGAGTTCATCAAAACGACTCCACGAATTCGATCTCGAGTAAGTCCGTATTTTTCAGGATTCGCGAGAATGTGAGCAACATGCTGACCGCCCTGGCTATGTCCCATAAGGACAACTGGAAGATTTTTGCTACGATCCGGGGTTACTTGTGTATTAAATTGACGAAGATCTGCCGCGACATCTTCTTGAATATCGCCTACGGTATATCGTCCCTGCCGAGTGAGCACATTCGACGTTCCTCGGTTACCATGAGCATAGCTGAGACCGACAACGTCTTGCTCATGAAGAAATGGCAAGAGGGGCTTGATAGCTTTATCGGTAATGCCAACCGCTGGACCTTGCATGTAGCCCTGCAAAGAGATGAGCTGAGCTGATGGCATGATTGTTCGATAAGAACTAAATCCAATAGCTGCCCCGCCTCGAGCGGTCGGAACAAAACCGAATTCAATATTATCGTGCACGAGAACGGGACTATCGATCGGCTCTTTTTCGTCATATCGTAAACGAGGAAGAGACATCCCATCTTTCTCGATCGGATCATCTAAATCATATAAATCTTCTGCGAGGTCTTCGAAACGACTATAGGGCGTAAGCGACATGACAATAAAAGTATCAAATACGGACGCCTAATATAGCACTTTTTAAAAATATAGCAAGTGATTAGGCGCAAATCAAAGCTAGATCACAAAGCTAACCATCTTTCCTGGAACGTAAATCTCCTTCTTGATAGAAACACCCTCCAAGTATTTTTTGATATTATCCTGAGCCTTGGCCATGACAAGAACCGAGTCTTTTTCAGTGCCAACCGCGATCGTAATCGTTCCACGAACCTTGCCGTTAATCTGAATCGCAATTTCGACAGAATCTTCGACAAGAAGTTCTGGATTGTGTTCAGGATATTCTGCATTGAAGATACTATCTTTTTCACCGAGGAACTCCCAAATTTCTTCAGCCAAGTGCGGCGCAAGAGGAGCGATCGCTCGTACCATAATTTTTCTACTATCAGTATCGATGCCGGTTTTCATCGCCTCGTTCACGAACTCCATAAGCCCTGCAATCGCGGTATTAAACGTAAACGCCTCGATACCATCATGAACTTTTTTCAACGTCTTATGAATATTGCGCTGAAGATCGCGCATCACACTTTCTTCAATATCAGACGCCTTCATTTGTTTGCGATTCGTCATGAGTGTCCAGAAGCGATCAACAAATCGTGCGACACCAGTAATGCCCTGGTCATTCCAGTCGCCACCGGCCTCAAACGGACCCATGAACATTAAATACATTCGGAAAATATCGCTTCCATATCGTTCAACAAACTCGTCAGGACTGACGACGTTGCCCTTTGACTTCGACATTTTCGCACCATCTTTCGTAACAAGTCCCTGGTGAACAAGTCGCTTGAACGGTTCTTTGGTATCAACGTATCCGAGATCTCGCATCACCATGTGAATAAATCGCGCATACAGCAAATGCATGCAGGCATGTTCAGGTCCGCCGATGTACATATCGACCGGCATCCAGTGATTTGTAAGTTCTCGATCAAATGGTTTTTCTTTGGCACGAGCAGACGGATACCTCAAGAAATACCAACTCGAATCGACAAACGTATCCATCGTATCGCACTCTCTCTCAGCAGGCTTTCCGCAACGCGGACAGGTCGTCTGTATAAACTCAGGGACAAAAGCGAGAGGGGACTTTCCACGTGGAACGAAGTCGATATTCTCTGGCAACATAATCGGCAACTGCTCTTCAGGGACAGGAACGTCGCCACAATCTTTACAATAAATAATTGGAATCGGTGCGCCCCAATATCGCTGTCTTGAAACGAGCCAGTCACGCAATTTGAAGTTCACTTTGAAATCACCCGTTCCCTCATTTTTCAAAATCTCAGTAATTTTCTTTCGTGCCATCTCACTCTCAACACCATCAAAATCTTCAGAATTGATAAGTACACCATCATCCGTATACGCGCCATCAGCAAGCGAAACCTTACTGCCATTTGCTGGCTTAATAACCTGTGTAATTGGCAACTCGTACTTCTTTGCAAAATCATAATCGCGTTCATCATGAGCAGGAACAGCCATGACGGCACCAGTTCCATAGGTCATGAGAACATAGTCTGCAACCCAGACAGGAACCTTGTCTCCATTGATCGGATTGATAGCATACGTTCCAGTAAAGATACCTGTTTTTTCTCTTCCTTCAGCGCTGCGCAAGATGTCAGTTTCTTTTTTCGTTTGCTCGTAATACGCATCAAATGCCGCCTTGTATTCCGGTGTGAGAATTTTTTCAACGAGAGGATTTTCAGGAGCGAGCACGACATACGAACATCCGTAGAGCGTATCAACACGCGTCGTATACACCGTAATTTTTTCCCCAACATGTCCTTCGATATCAAAATCAACAGTCGAACCTTCACTTCGTCCGATCCAATGTTTCTGCATGAGCATCGTTTTTTCCGGCCATTCTAAACCGCTGAAATCCAGCAACTGTTCAGCATAATTTCGAATATTAAAGAACCACTGTGTCATGTCCTTTTTCGTGACCTCACTCTTACATCGTTCGCACTTTCCTTCGGCAACCTGTTCATTTGCGAGAACAGTATTACAAGAAGGGCACCAGTTCACAGGTGCACGTTTGCGATAAGCGAGACCTTTTTTATACAACTGCAAAAACACCCACTGCGTCCACTGATAGTATTCTGGATCACTCGTAACAACTTTCTTGCTCCAATCGTACATCGTTCCGATCGCAGCAAGTTGCTCCTCCATCTTCGCGCAATTCGTCGCAATGCTTTTTACAGGAGGAATGCCGGTTTTGATCGCATAATTTTCTGCAGGAAGTCCGAAGGAATCAAATCCAATAGGTTCAAAAACGTTATATCCCTTCATGCGAATATATCGCCCCCACGAGTCTGCGGGCGCATAGTTAAACCAGTGACCGATATGAAGTTTGTCGCCAGATGGATACGGAAACATCACCAAATTATAATACTTTGGTCGAGTTTCATCATGAAGAGCAGCCGTATAAAGACCCTTGTCCGCCCAACGTTTTTGCCATTTCTTTTCGACCTGAGAAGCTTCGTACATAGTAGGCGAATCATACAGCAGCACCCACTAAGATGACAAGCGATTGCGAATATTAATTCACTCTATCGACAATAATTCTATTTTTTTCACCGTGTGAATTCTGGAGATTTTTAACCGGCGGCACAGATGTTGCCTCTTCTGATTTTTGCTTCGACTGAACCGACCCAGAAATATCCTTAAACGTTAATGTCACAACCTTCCCACGTTCATCACTTTCGCTAGGAGTAAATGTAGCTAAAACAAGACGCGATGAGTGATCTTTGGTTACGACACGATACGGTCCTTCATTAACAGCAATCTTTCCACTCGAGACCACACGAGCATAGTCACCAGCAAACATGGCAAGATCATCTGGTGAGACAAGATGAAAGAATGGAGTTCCCACCAAGTTCTCATGATCGTACCCAAAAGAAGAGTTAAATAAATCAGAAACACTCACAATATGTCCCGATCCATCGAGAATAATACTCGGCACATCAGATTCCGGAGTTTCTGCAGATTTTTCATGCTCAAAGAAGCTTTGAAAAACACTCGCCTTGAGATGAGAGGCCTCGGGTCCTTGCGGAGCAGACGAAACAAAGAACACGAGGGAGAAAGTTGCCACGAAGAGGGAAGCTGCGATAAGGGCGATTTTTCGACCTTGTGGAAGTAAGATCATTTCAGCTTTGTTTTTATTTGTACGAGTAAATTATAACAGAAAAAGCACTTTAAGTCAATGATCTAGAGGTGCGTTTTGGCTAACGTTAAACAAAAAATCGCTACTAAAAATCAAAGCAGTGACTCATACCCTAAAGCTGAAAATCTAAAGCTAATTCTCCATTCCATCATGATGCGGAACCTCATCTCGTGCCGACAGGGTATTTTCTCGTGCGGAAAGTTCTTTTTCAGAAGTGAGTTCTAGGAATGTATATGTCCACACCGCGTAAGAGAAGATTTCTACGATACCTCCCAAATAAGCAGCGAAAAGCAAAGCTGCTATTCCAAGAACAACTCCGATAGCAATGCCAATTTGGGCCAAAGTTCCGGCCGAAGCAAAGTAAGCGGTTCCAATAATAACCGCCCCCGGAACAACAATAAGTAATATAATCTGAAGAATGATTCGGGCTCCAATGATCAACATAAGAGCAGTAATCAAAAACGTTTTTTGCCAGTGGAGAATAACAATTTTTGCACTCTTGGCGATAGAGGACATGACCCCTTCATTATCGATAATAATATAGAGATCCGCATAGGTAAAAAGGAGCGTGAGTACAAACCCGATGGCCATGTATGCGAGAAAGAACGGAAGAAGAACTTTGAAAATCTCAGTTCCTAGGTTACGAAGGACAAAAGCAGCTTCAAAAAAGATCGTAAAGAGACCAAAGGTTTTTGCAAACGTATGGTACTCAAAAAGAGGAAGATAGCTCAAAAGACCGTACTTCAAACCATCTCCAATGCCTGCTTCTTGTCCATTTCTATGGCGCGCAATAATCTGAATAGCAGAGGCTTGAGTAAGGGTAGGTAGGAGAAGATAGATGACACCAAGTACAGCTGCCGTAATAATAAGAGGAACTCTCTGCTCAGCGTGAGAGCTTAAATAATTGAAAATGAAGGTAACAACATCGCTTAAAAAGCTGTGAGAAGCCGCGCTATGAGCAAAAAGTTCAGACTTTTTGAAGGCAAAGAACTGATATGTCAGGTACAAGACACCGGCCGCAGTCGTGAAAATAGAAGGGAAAAACCCAAACCAATAGATGAGTTTCTTATTTTGTTGCGTGTAGAGCCACGCTTCGGCGATAATAGTTCTATAGCTCATTGAGCTATACTTTGAAGCAAAGAACCAGTCGAGTCAAGACACTCAAAAATAGGCAATAAAATAGACTTGTCACAATTTTTATCTTTTGCTAAACTAACTGCGCTACTGATTTTGAACCCCAAGTTGTATATGAAACGAACAGAAAAGAAAGAAATTATCCAGACCTTCGCAGTGCATCCTGAAGATACAGGTTCACCACAGGTTCAGATCGCTATTCTCACACACCGAATCCAGGAGCTTACAAAGCACCTTGAAGAGCACCCAAAGGACAATCACTCACGACGTGGACTTTTGGTTATGGTTGGAAAACGACGAAAGCTCTTGAACTACCTTCGAATGGACAACAAAGATGAATTCGAGAAGGTAAGCGAAAAGCTCGGACTCAAGAAAACAACAGTATAAATAATATTTTCATCTCACTACATTCATGGAAAGAGTTTCCCTAAGTCGCGATCTCGCTGGACGTCAGTTTAAGCTTGAGACGGGACATTTTATCACGCAGGCAGATGGTTCTATTACCGCATGGTTAGGCGACACAGCCGTCATTGCAAACGCATCGATGAGCGACGATCCAAAAGCTGGAGCGGAGTTTTTTCCGATGGTAGTTGATTATGAAGAACGCTACTACGCAGCAGGTAAAATTAAGGGAAGCCGATTTATTAAACGAGAAGGACGTCCTTCAGAGAACGCAACATTGAATTCACGAGTTATCGACCGACCACTTCGACCACTTTTCCCAAAGGGTCTTACGCATGACGTACAGGTAATCTGTACCGTTCTTTCTGCAGATCTTGAGGTTGATCCATCAACAACAGCTATCAACGCCGCATCAATGGCACTTTTGGCTTCTGGAGCACCTTTTGAAGGCCCAGTATCAGCTGTTCGTGTTGGATATATAGAGGTAGACGGAGCATGGAAGCTCATTCTCAATCCAACATACACACAGGCTGACGAAGGAAAGCTCAATATTGTCGTAGCAGGAACGCTCGATGCGATCACAATGGTTGAATCATCTTCAAAGGAGCTCGACGAAGATCTTATGATTCAGGCGCTTGAGCTTGCTCATGCTGAGATCAAGGAGATCTGCAAATTTCAGCTCGAGTTTGCTTCAAAATTGAATATCGTCAAAAAGACATACACACTTGTTGAGCCAAATCCTGACATGCTCGCAGCAGTCGAGGCATTTGCAACAGAAGAGAAGCTCGCAACAATCGACGGAACGAGCAAGAAAAATCACAAGAAGTCATACAAAAAACTTCTCAACGAAGCGTATGAGGCTCTTGCTGAAAAAATTGAAGACGGATCATTCTCAAAAGGACAGATCAATGAAAAGCTTACAAAGATGTCAGAGAAGCGAATGCGAAGACTTATCCTTGAGCAGGAGCTTCGTATCGATGGACGAAAACTCGACGAGATTCGACCTCTTGCTATTGAGGTAGGAGTTCTTCCTCGAACACACGGAACGGGTCTCTTCAAACGTGGAGAAACTCAAGTCCTTTCTATTGCAACACTTGGCGCTCCTGGAGATGCTCAGACGATCGATACTATGGATCGCGACATCGAAAAGCGATATATGCACCACTACAACTTCCCTCCATATTCTGTTGGAGATATCAAGATGATGCGATCACCTTCACGCCGAGAAATTGGCCATGGAGATCTCGCAGAACGAGCACTCTTAGCCGTTCTTCCACCAAAAGAAACATGTCCATATGCTATGTGGGTCGTTTCAGAGACACTTAGCTGTAACGGTTCAAGTTCAATGGCATCTGTCTGTGGATCATCACTTGCTCTTATGGATGCAGGTATTCAAATTACAGGACACGTTGCTGGTATCGCGATGGGACTTGTTACAGATGGAACAGGAAAATACAAAATTCTTACAGATATTCAGGGTCTTGAAGACTTCGCTGGAGACATGGACTTCAAAGTTACTGGTTCACGAAAGGGAATCACAGCTCTTCAAATGGATATCAAGGTAAAGGGACTTACAACAGCAATTATGCGTGAGGCTCTCGAACGTGCGAAGATCGGACGATTTGCCCTTCTTGACGCTATGGAAGCTGTTATTCCAGCTCCACGAACAGAAATGTCAAAGTACGCTCCAATGATCGAGACGATCAAGATCGACGTTGAGCAGATCCGAACCGTTATCGGTAAGGGCGGAGAAACAATCCAGAAAATTACAGCAGAATGCGGAGTAACAATCGACATCGACCAGTCAGGTCTCGTCTTCATCACTTCTCCTAACCAGGAGAATGGAAAGAAGGCTGCAGACTGGGTACGATCACTTGTCTATATTCCTGTAGCTGGTGAGATATTTGACGGTACGGTTACCCGACTTATGGAGTTTGGTGCTTTCGTTGAAATCGCTCCAGGAAAGGAAGGTCTCGTTCACATCTCTCAGCTCTCAGCTGACCGAGTCGACCGTGTCGAAGATGTCGTCAATGTTGGAGATAAATTACGAGTAAAATTGATGGAAATTGATGACGCAGGACGCTACAATCTTTCACACAAAGCGACACTTCCAGGATTTGAAGATACGAAACTTGCACCACGACCACCAGCAAGAGGAGGATTCGGAGGCGGTAGACCAGGCGGCGGACGCCCACCATTCCGTAGATAATACATTAAAAATCAGACACGCATATTAGCTCTTCATTGAGCCAATTATGCAGGTATAGTATAGCGGCTATTATGCGTCCTTGCCAAGGACGAGATACGGGTTCGACTCCCGTTACCTGCTCCAAACGGAAAATTCTAACTTTTTTGCGGTCTGCGCCCACGGAAAACCCAATTCCACGGCGGCTTTTTGGCCGATGATGTGGAAGTTCGAGCCAATTTTTTGCAAAAAGCTCCGCTTTTCTTCTAAATTTCCAGAATCAACGTAGTTGATGGCTTGGTGAGCGGACAAAATCCATTCTTTGAAGAGTTCGAGCCAACGGAGTCCTCTTCCGCCGGATTCCTTTAAATTTTCTTTGATTTCAATTTTTCGATTTAAGATTTTTTTCTTGGCTTCTGTATATTCTTCGTTGGTTATGGTTTGCTCAAGGTAGGCATCAAGAAGACGCATTTGTTTTTCTTCCAAGGCCTTAAGCTCCATTTTAATCTCGCCGGCGGAAGAGGACGAAATGGTCGAAGCCTCTTTGTAATCAAGTTCCCATTGTTTCATAAATTTTTCTTTCCAGTCATCACTCAAAGCAACTTTTTGAAAAAGCTCATTGAGTTGTTTAACGAGTTCTCGTTCCTCAACATATTTCTGACTGCAAACACGGTTCTTTTTGGTGCAGCGGTAATAGGTGTATGTGCGGCCTGACTTTTTAATTTTCTTTTCAGCCGTAATTGCTCGGCCGCACTCTCCACAGCTAAAGATCCCGCAAAAAGCAAAAGACAACAATTCTTTTGCTTTTTGCGGCTTAGATCGTTGCTCTATTACCCGCTGCACCTTATCAAAAAGTTGCTTTGAGATTATCGGTTCATGGCTTCCCTGATAGGCTTCGCCCTTTCTTGTGATAACACCATAATAGAATGGATTTTGTAACATATGCTCAATCCTTGAGAGTACCAAAGCATCATTGGTACGTCGGCTCACCAAGCCCAAAGAAAGCGACAATTTTTGTAAATTTTCTAACGTGGACTCCCCCGTGGCATACGCCTCAAAAAGCGCGCGAACTGCTTTCCATCTTTCAGGGTCTTTGACGATAGTATGATGTCTTAATTCGTTGAGATAACCCACAGGAGCTAATCCTGGCAGTTCGCCGCGCCTTAACTTTTGGCGTATGCCACGTTTTATATTTTCACTCAAATTATCAATGTAATATTTACTTTGCCCAAAAGCGATATTGAGCATGAACTTTCCTTGAGGCGTTGAGTCAAACCAAAAGGTAGGGAATTTTAGCGTTCCTATTTTTGCTTCATCAATCATATAAATGATCCTCCCTCCATCCACACTGTTTCTCGCCAACCTGTCAGGATGCCACGCTAAAATTCCTATGCTATCCGAATGACCGCCAAGTTCAATTTGAGCAATCATTTTGTTAAAAACTGGTCTACCTGGTACCTTTGCTGTTTTGCTTTCTATAAATTCTTCAACCACTTCAAGTTTTTCTTTTACAGCAAATTCCCGTAGCTCCGTCACTTGCCCTTCAATAGAGAGAACTTGGCGGTCATTTTCGTCGGTAGACTTTCTGGCGTAGATAAAATACTTCATAGGTTTAGTTGGTTATCGCTTTTGGGCAAACCGTGCTTCGCACGGAAAATTGTCGCTTTCTTTCACTGGAAATTTAGAAGTTTTGCCTTCGGCAAAAAACAAAAAATTGGCTATAAAACCGAATGGTATTCTGCTCATTTTACCATTCGGTTTTATTCCGCGCTCCGCGCGGCGAACTTCCACATCATCGGCCAAAAAGCCGCCGTGGAATTGGGTTTTCCGTGGGCGCAGACCGCAAAAAAGTTGGAATTTTCCGTTTGGAGCTGCTTGTACGACGAAGTTCGGACTCATTTTAAAGGTTCTGGAAGCTAGCTTCCAGAGATTTTTGCAAAATTGATTGGGAGTCTTTAGCCCGCGCCGCCCGCCCCCTTTCGGGCGGCGCGGGGAAGAACACTGTACAAAACCAAAGGAAAGAATCTCTGGCAGGCAAAAATTCCTCCCCCTGACCCCCTCCTTTTTGCCTGCCCACGTCAAAGAGCCGCCGTTTATGGGGCGGGTGAAGTTTTGGATTACAGATTGCCTTATACATGACACCATATTAGTATAATCCTGCTAGGAATCAATTCAGTCAAAATAATACTATCAAATTATGGATAGAAAGCAAGTTGAGAATTTAGGAGAAAAAATACAAAGACTAAGAAAAGATAAAGGTTTGTCTCAAGATGAACTAGCGAGAAAAGCTGATATTCCGTACACAACGCTTACAAAAATTGAAATTGGAGTAATTAAAAAACCATCGGTTTTTGCAGTAGCAAAGATTGCTGAAGCGCTCGATATTACTTTGGATGATCTTGTCTTCCCCGTTATTCAGTAAAATCGATTGCGAATTCAATGAAATGTGGTTATATTAACTCCCAATATTTTATAACTCATAACTATGAGCGAAACTGCTCCACATTATCAGCCAGTAAACGGTGTGGATTTCAAAGTTACCGATACCTGTATGTTGCGCTGTGATTTTTGCGTAAATGCAGACGGTGATCATAAAAAAAATGACGTTGATGTCCCAAAAGCTATCAATGCCCTTCACGAGTTGCAAGATGCTCCTGATGAGTTAGGAAGTTTAGAAAAAGTATTTTTTACCGGAGGTGAAACATTAATGAAGATTGATCTTGTCGAACAAGTAGCGAGAGCAATTCCTGAAGATGTTTTTACGGGCGTGGTTACGAACGGAATCATGCTGACAAGGAAAATGCTTGATCGTTTGAAGGCAATAAAAATTAGCAGAATAAAGTTATCGTATGACACTACTCAAGCGAAGGATTTTGTAACGATCAGAAACGGGGGAACTTTAAGACATTTTGAAAGTATTGAAAAGAATCTTGAGGACGCTGCAGTTTCGGGAATTCTTCTATATTTGAGGATTGCTTTAGGGCGGTTGAATGTTGGCGTAATGGAGGATATTTACAAAAAAGCAATGGATCTCGGCGTTGATACTCTTCAAATTAAGCCGATTATTGCGTCGGGTAGAGCAGGAGAAAACAAGGATTCTCTTTCTTTGTCTCCGCAAGAATTGTTAGCTGCTTTTGAGGCATTGGGGAAAATTTACGATGAAACAAGAACAAGAGTTTCTGTTTCCTGTTTTCCTCCTGCTGCCCGATTTGGTTTACCTGTTAAACCCTGTGCAAACAATCAAAAGTTTTATTGGGAAGTTAATGGAGATATGTACACTTGTAATTACAGTATGGATCCAACCAATTTGTTGGGAAATTACCATGAAGAAGGTGGCGTACTTAAAGCTTTAGAGGAAAGACGCAGAAGATATGGAGAACTTTTTAATGAAAATAGAGTTATAGCCAATTGTCCTGCAATTAATAACTATCGAGAACTTTAATGATTGAATCCAATGATCAATACGGCGAAGTAGAATCTTGTTTCAAAAAAATCAAAGAGGCGGTTGTCGCTTATTTTAAGCAGATTGACCTTTCTAAGTTTCAACACTCATCAAAGGCCAAGGGAGAAATTGTTACAAGCATAGACAGCGACGTAGAGGCTCTGATTGTAAATTTAATTCGTGAGTCTTTCCCTGAGCATGGAATTATTGCGGAAGAGGGTGCAAATTTTGAGAGTCGAGATGGTCATACATGGTTTGTTGATCCTATTGATAATACGGTTGGTTTAGTTGCGGGAGAAGAGGAGGTATCCGTCTCTGTTTCGCTTAAAAATGGAGATGAGCACATATATTCTTTAGTGATTAATATAAAAACAGGCGATGTTTTTGAGGTAGGCAACAATGGCAGTTTTAAAAACGGGGAAGCAATAAAAACTTTTGAAGGTGCCTTAGAATCAAAAACTCGAGCCATTTCAACATGTGGTTATGTTAATCCGGCCAATTTAGAAAGATGGCGGGAGGTTATGAAAATTTTGTTGGAAAATCGTTATCCCATAAGAATTTCGGGGGGGGCGGCACTGGATCTTTGTCATGTCGCCGAAGGAAAGAGGGCCGGGCATATATCTTTAGGAGCCCACCCTTGGGATGTAGAAGCCGGATTTCATATTGCGAAGTCAGCGGGCGGAGTTGTTGAAGTGTTGGGAATATTTCCAGAAAGAAATAGTGTGGCATTTATTGTCTCCTCAAACGAAGGTGTGCATATGAAAATCAAACAATTACTTGGCTCATTAATCGTTTTTTCTGATGGAAACAGGTAAATCAAAAACTATTGACGCTCTGGTTGAACATCTCAACGATTCCGGGATCAAGTATGTTTTCGGATATCCAGGGGAATCAACACTGCCATTATATGAAGCATATAAAATTAGGGATGGCATTGAGCACATTATGGCCGGATGTGAAAGATGTGCGGGCTATATGGCTGATGTTTACGCTCGCATAACGAATACAATTGGAGTAGTTGATAGTCCTGGTGGCATTGGTTCACCTTGGCTTGTTCCTGCAATTTGCGAAGCAAAAAACAGTTCAACCCCACTATTGGCAATTTTGAGCGGAGTCTCTACCGGAAAAACAGAAAAATGGGCAACGAGTGAATCACCTCAACAGGAATTGTTCAGGCCTATTACAAATAAAACTTTGCGATTGGAAAATCCTGATCGTTTATATGATTTTTTGAGAATTTTATTTTCGTCTGCAATGGGTAATCGACCCGGACCTGTTGTGCTTGAAATACCCACTGATATCATGCGGCTAGAAGTTCAGCCAAGAGGGCATGTGAGTAAAACAGCATATCCTTTACACAGAAGTGTTCCTGCTGATGAAGATATTCAAGCTGCAGTTGAGGCTATTCAAAAATCAAAACATCCTATCATCTTAGCTGGTGGGGGCATCCACCATTCGAAGGCCCATGAAGTTTTGGAAGAATTTTCAAGAAAGTTTAATATTCCAGTAGCAACATCTATTAATGGTAAAGGCGCAATTGATGAGTCGTCTAATCGATCTTTGGGGGTTGTGGGTAATAAAGGGACAACATCAACAAACGATTTTTTCAGAACGAGGGACTTGGTTATAGTAATCGGGAGCAAGCTTGGTGACAAAACAACGGATCAATACCGATTATTTCCAGAAGGGATGCCAGTTATTCGTATTGAGGTAAACTCCGATGAAATTGGGAGAAATTTTAGTGGTGAAATTCCGCTGGTTGGAGATGCCAGAGAAACAATTAGAAAACTTTTATCAGGTGTTTTGCCGGATTTTTTTGATCGGGAAACATTAGAAAAAATAGAAGAAATTAAAGGAACTATTGCGGAAAAATATTCACAATTGGAGATGCTAAACTGTGCGGTTTGTCCTTCCGTTATTATTAAGGAAATTAATAGAAGATATGATGGGCAGGCAATTATTTGCGCAGATGCAAGCGTTTCATCTGGTTGGGTTGGAGCATTGGGTCTTTCAAGAGGAAATAAGAGGAATATTATAACTCCGAGAGGAACAGGAAGTTTAGGGTTTGGATTCCCTGCGACTCTAGCGGCAAAGATTGCATCACCTCATACTCCTGTTTTTGGCATTGGTGGAGATGGTGGTTTCGCTATGTCCGTTCATGAAATTGAAACGGCCTGCAGACTCGGACTAGATGTACATTATTTTGTGCTTAATAATGGCGCTTTGGGACTTCTGGAAAGTCATCTGGAAGCGCATGGTGCAAGAAATGTTTTAGACAAACGACATCCTACAAATTGGGAAATGATAGCGAAAGGCTTTGGGGCAAAAGGTATTACTTTGAATACAAATGGTGAAGTCGCTGAATATTTTGATAATTTGCCTCAAGGCCCTGTGGTTGTTCAGGTTATGGTCAATCGGAACGTTGTCGCTCCGGATTTTGAGACAGTAGCGGAAACATTATAAATTGCTCATCGTATGGAAAAAACAATATGGCTTTGTCGGCACGGTAAAACCGAATGGAATCTTGAAGGTCGAAAACAGGGACATAAAGATTCGCCACTTGCAGAACAAGGGAAAGCGCAAGCAATAGTCCTTGCTGAATTTTTTAGTGACAAAAGTGGACAATTATTTGCCAGTACTTTAGGTCGTGCTGTCAGTACAGCTCAATGTATTTATAAAAGGAATCCTCAGTTAGGTTTTCAAACAGATGATCGCCTTAAAGAGATCTCATTTGGAGATTTAGAGGGGCTAACAGCTACGGAAATTGAACAAATGTATCCAAATGCTATCGATCATTTTCGTAGCAATCCGTTTAGTAAAGGTTTTCCGAATGGAGAATCCTACCGGGATTTATCGGAAAGGGGGAGGCGTTTTCTTGACGAGTTGGATGAATCTAGAGTTGATGAAATCATTATCGTTGCACATGAAGATATCAATAGAATTTTACTGACTTTACTGCTTGATCTTCCACAGGAGGATGCGATAAAAATTTCACATCCCCATGATGTGATTTATAAAGTGAGAGGTAAAATTGTTGTGTGTCTTAAGATTGATGGTGCATATGTTTCTGATGGGTTGCTTATGGAGAGTAATACTTAAATTTTTATGAAAAAATTTACAAACAAAATTGCGATTATCGGGTTTGGGAATATGGGGAAAGCGATTGTTTCTGGACTTATAAAAAGCGGCAATTTTGAAAAATCTAATTTTTTAGTGAGTAATGATGGTGCGAGCAATATACAAGCTGTAAAAGAGGCTGAGATAATTATTCTTGCGGTGCGGCCGGAGATGGTTTTGGATGTTTTGGATGGCATAAAGGATCATTTATCGAAAGAAAAAGTGCTGATTTCCCTTGTAGCTAGACTAAAAATTGATGATATAAAAAACTTCCTTGGTTTTAAGTATTCTATTGTCCGTGTCATGCCTAATATTTGCGCTTCGGTTGGTGAATCAATGTCTTGCTGGGTGAAATCCAGGGAAGTGAGTGTTTCGCAGATAGAGAAAGTAAAATTTATCCTGAGATCGATAGGTGAGGAAATTATGCTTAGTGATGAAGAATTATTTAATGTGGTTACTGTTATTTCAGGAAGTGGCCCCGCATATTTTTTATATTTAGCGGAATTATTTTTTGATTTTGCTGAAAAAATGAAGCTGGAGCCAAAATTAGCAAGAAAACTTATAGAACAAACCTTCTTAGGTACATCTTCGATGTTGTTTGAGGTTGATAAATCTGCAGAGATGTTAAGACGTGAAATTACATCAAAAGGTGGAACAACGGAGTCAGTTTTTAAGAAGTTGCATGAAGAAAAATTTGGCCAAGTATTTTTAGAAGCCCTGATTTCTGGATATAAAAAAACTTCTGGCAATACTCCTGAAAATTAATCCCGCCCCGAAAACGGCGGCTCTTTGATGTGGGCAGGCAAAAAGGAGGGGGTCAGGGGGAGGAATTTTTGCCTGCCAGAAATTCTTTCCTTTGGTTTTGTACAGTGTTCTTCCCCGCGCCGCCCGAAAGGGGGCGGGCGGCGCGGGCTAAAGACTCTCAATCAATTTTGCAAAAATCTCTGGAAGCTAGCTTCCAGAACCTTTAAAATAAGTCCGAACTTCTTCGTACAGGCAGCTCCAAAAGCGCGTAGCGCACAAGCGACAATGAGGTCGCTTTGTTTTCTGTTTCTATCTATTTTTGATCATCAAATATAATCAAAACACCCGGCATCGGAAGATGCCGGGTGTTTATTATTTTTCTACGAAAGCAACTAATGATATTAGTTTCCAGTGGTTGAGTCCGAGCTTCCACCTGGACCAGAGTTACCTCCCTTATTGGATGACTGTTCTGAAGTTGGCTTGTGGTCAGGATCTGGGTACATCTTTTGACCAGCCGTAGTGTCAAAATACTGTTTCTGATTTTTCATTCCAGGAGTGCCAATGTTGTTTTCATCCTGTTTTTGATTCATCATATTTTCATCCTGCTCCATCCTATTAGCTTTTTCTTCTTCCTGCTGAGCTAACATGTCATCAAGCTCAGCTTGTCGTTCTTCAGCAAAAGTGGCGACATCTTCCTTGAGAGAATCAATAGCGGAGTCTACATCTGAACAGTCACCAGTCTTTTTGCAGTTCATGAGGGCTTCCATGGCATCCTGAGGATCAACGGGGATATTTGCAGAACGCAACGCGCTCATTGCCTTCGTGATAGGTTTGTTACAAGCAGTAAGAGCTTTTTTAGCATCTTTTTTTGCTTGGCTTGCAGCGTTCTTTGCTTCTTTAGCGGCAACTTTTGCTTTTGCGATATCTGCATCATCAAGAGTATCAAGGGAGTCGGCGAGATCTTCGGCAGTAGTTCTGAGCTCCTCGAAACGAGCAGTAAGTGTGTCATATTTGTCACACGCACTAAAGTCGAGTTTGCCGAGAGCAGTAGTAAGTTTATTTGCCTTATCGATTTCCTTCTTGAACTGCTTTGTCATATTCTGCGGTCCATTGCCTTGCATTTGTTGCCCAGGTCCACCAAAATTCTGACCAACGACAGATGTCTGATAAAGATATGCCGCACTGGTCGGAGCAAGCACGAGAGCAAAGAGAGTAGCGCCTGCACTAAGGGCTACGGATAGAGATCTGCGATGAGATCCTTTATGGTTTTTCGCCATAGGTTTATTTTTGTTTAAGAATTAATTGTATATATTATAACATATTTTTAGAAAATAGCAAACATCCAAACATAGAATGCAATAAAAAGTAAAAAACATCGTTGAACCAACGAAAAAGGGGTGCTATACTCTGCGGGCAGTCAGTCAATTTTAAAGCTAGCTCACAGTCAAAAATACCATGCCGAAGTAGCTCAGTGGTAGAGCGCTGCCCTGAAGAGGCAGGCGTTGTCAGTTCGATTCTGACCTTCGGCACCAGTTTATCCTAGCTCGATCAGTTATCGATCAGCTCGTTTGTAAGCGCCTCTTCTATAGATCGAAGATCGGTTTTTTGTTTCATGAGAATCAACTCAGCATCATCTTCTGGCGGAAGCCCCAAGTGGTCATGTATTTTATCCAGAATAATGAGTATCTTCGTTATTTCTTCTTCTGCTCTGACGTTAATTTGAAGATCAACTTCCTCTCGTATATCTGCAACATAAGCTGATCGATTTTGGCTAATAAGAACTATGATAGCCAAAATGATCGCTTCGAGAGAAACGATCATAGTCAATAATCCAAACGGAAATGGATCAAAAATGGGAATAAATGGGATTGATCCTGTATTTACGAGTATCCATAAAAAAAACCAAAGAGTATTTAATCCCAAGAATAAGACGGTGCCGAATGCTCGTGTCAGATAATCAGCGATTTTATCGCTGAAGCTTCGCCTTTGATCCATTTTTGCCTTGAAGCCCTTTATCTTTTCTCGTTTTGCATGTGCTAACTTTTGATAGAGATTTGAGGTTCCATTAAGAAGCCTTTTTAATTCCATGGAAGCAAAATAAAGAAATATATCAATAATATATATACTTACTTTCATCAAGTCCAGCCAACCCTACGTCCCCTTATCGTCTTCGACGAACCTCGGTGAGCCGTATTTCAATAGTCTTGAAATGCTGCCTATTTTTTCGAAGCGCTTCAATAACACCTGGTTTTACATGGAGCGGAATAGCTATATTGTCTCGTACGTCTGCCTCTTGGTCGTTTTTCGTATCGCGATCTTTGTTTTTAGGTGTAGTAGGGTTTATAGAAGGAGATTCCTTTTTAATCTCAGTCTTAATGTCAGTTTTTAGACTGGTATTGATAGGCTGAGAAAGTTCAGTATTTTCGGGTTTCGGGGAGATGTTTTTCATCCGAATATCATCGTCACCCTCATCGCGATCACCGCTTTCGGAAAGCTTTTCAGTGACTACTGGAATAGTCGTCGGAATAGGAGCCGGTGTAGCTGTAGTAGTAGGTAGAATAAATTCCCTAGAAGGTTCAGAAGTTCTTGTGGTGACCGAAGGAGTCACGAGAGACTCTCGAGCACTTGAGATGCTCTCTACGGTGTCAGGAGAAGATTCAGGGGCAAGCTCATTATCCGTAGGCATTGGCACGCCAGCATCACTATAGAACCGCTTCTCTTCATCGCGGAGAATCATAGTGATTCTATCGAGAAGTTGGTCACGATAATCAGTCTGACCAACAGCCTGAATAGCCTGAATACCGCCATCTACAGCGAAAGTAATGTCTTGATTAGTCGGTTCATCGACAACACCCTGGATAGTTAGGAATCGAGATTCTGCTAAACGTCGAGAAAGGAGTTTGATCTGATATTCAGCCCGAGTTTCTGGAGTTGAGGCGAAGGTACTTTCAATAGTTTCAAGACCTCGTTTAATGGGATAGAGCGGAGAGCCGTTAGTAACAGTCTGGCTCGTGTAGGCAAACGTAGAAAGTCCACCAGTAAAGATAACAAAGGTGAATGCAGTAATGACGCTATACGCATGAGTTCCAATAAATGAAAAAAATCCTCGCTTAACCGGTTGATCAGAAGGGTCGACATGACCACCTTCTTGTATGAGGGTGTAGTGACGCTCAAGTCGTTTTTGCATACGGGCAGTAAACTCTCGGCTTGGCGAGATTGCTGGCTGTAGGCCTGTAAGAAGGCGTTCCATAGCCTCTAACTCCTGTGGCGATAATTCTTTTTTAGGATCGAACATAAGCGAGAAGATTAATCAGCGTAATAGTGTAACATTTTTTTAAGCTCAGCGACGGCGCGATGGGTGGCCACTTTAACAGTGTTTTCTTCCTTACCAAACATTTGTCCAATCTCTTTATACGAATACCCCGAAAGGTACCGTAAGGTTACAAGTTCTTTTTTGTCCTCACTCAGCTTTACCAAAGCTGACTGGAGACGCTCATTATCCAAGGCACGCTCGGTATCAGCGGCAGGATTGCTCTTGTCTGGCATAACATTCTCGAGTTCATCGAGAGAGGCGTGTTGAAGTTTTTTGTATTTTTTGTAGTGGTCGATGACATGATTTCTAGCAATACCATAAAACCATCCACCAAACGGCTTCGACTCATCATAAGAATCGAAGTGCTCAAGTGCCTTGAGTGAGATTTCGGAAACAAGATCTTCAGCAAGTTCTCGATCACTTACTTTACTATATACATACCGAAAAATTTTCGGCATATACTCTTCATAATATTTCTGAAATTGGGATAGATCTTTCACGCTTCAAAGCATAATTGAGGTTGAGGAAAAAGGCAAAAAAATGATACGATTATCTCTTATATAATTTAACCCAACCTCGTATGAATATTCAGTATGTGTTCAAAAATATGCACCACTGGGAAGAGGTGCGAATTAAGGAGTACGCAGAACTCAAAGAGCGTAGCCTAGAGAAGCTTCTGAGTCATTTTCAGGATGACGAGGTAAATCTTCAGGTTCGTAGCGAGAGGTTTGATAAAAATAATGCATACGAGGTAGAGCTCATTATGGAAATTCCAGGAAAGCTCTTTATAGGAAAAGAGGCGAGTCATACTATAGAAAAGGCGGTAGACCTCGCGAAAGATAGACTTATTGGCCAGCTACGAAGGCATGAAGAGCAGCTCAAAAGTAAGGGAAAGTCCTTTTCAGGTTTAAAGCGCGAAATAAAAGAAGCTGCACAGGATCGTACGCATAAAAGTTTAAAATCTGATGTAGAAAAAATAGCTTACGATAGCGCTCTCTCGAGTGAAGTTGAGTCGAATCCGATAAATACGTTCTGATCAGGCTGCATTCGATTAGTTACAATAACAGGAACCGAAGCTGACCCTCCGGTAAGTCTCTGCATCTCGCTGAGCCTGTCCGGCTGGTCGATAACATTATGTTCAATATATGATATTTGTCGTTCATTGAGGAAATCCCGAAGTTCTCTGCAGAACTGACAGTCTGGTGTCGTGTAAATAGTGACCGTTTTTTTAGTTTCAAATGCTTGCATGGCGGAAGTATAATGGGTTTATTTGCGAGAAGATAGTTTTTTCGGTACGATGCGCTCGTGGAAGAATTTATCGCACAAACAATAGGGAAAATAGCCAAGCTAGGCAGCAGTTTTTATCAAAATATCCAGCTGCTTGATATATCGTGGCTCCAGATTATCGTAGACATTTCACTTATTGCGGTACTTTTTTACTACCTCTTTGTTCTTATTCGCGAGACGAGAGCATATCTCGTATTAAAAGGTCTTATTGTCTTAGGTGTTATATTCGCTATTAGTCAGGTGTTCAATCTGACTGCAGTGAGTTGGTTGATGAATAAATTTTTGGCCACGCTCATTCTCGCTATTCCGATTATTTTTCAGCAAGAGTTGAGAGAGGGGTTAGAAAGGCTGGGCCGAACAAGAAGATTTTTAAGTGAAAAAGTGAAAGAGGCGGACTTTATGATTCGGAATATTGTTGAGGCATGTGAAGAGCTAAGGAAAAATAGTAAGGGCGCTCTTATTGTTTTTGAAAACTCCTTTTCCCTCTCGGAATATATCGATACAGGTGTTGAAATCAGCGGAAAGATTACAAAAGATCTTATCGTCGCGATTTTTCAAAAAGACTCTCCTCTGCACGATGGGGCTATTATTATTCAGGAGGGGCTTATCAAATCAGCAGCAAGTCTTCTTCCACACTCGTTCAAGAACTATGGAAATATTCATGGGACTCGTCACAAAGCAGCACTTTCTCTTTCAGAATCAACAGATGCAAAGATTATTGTTATCTCAGAAGAACGCGGTGTGATTTCGTGGATAGAAAAAGGGAAAATCGATGGAAACATATCGCCTGAAAGGCTTATGTATCTCTTGAGTTATCTCAAGCCAAAGACGAAAAGTAACCTTAAAAAAATCGTAGTACCTATACCATGAAAGAACTTTTTCTTAAAAATTGGCTATTAAAAATAGTAAGTATCGCCTCAGCGCTTTTGCTCTGGTTCGTGGTCGTTGGTTTGCAAAACGCACCTCAGCAATTCGAAACACCGCTTGAGATTAAGCCATTTAACCTATCCGAACAGTATACCGTAGTAGGAAGTCTGCCTCATGCAAAAGTAAAGATTTTGGTAGATAAGGAGGCGCAGCGACAAATTCGCCCAGAGGATTTTGATGCTTATATCGATCTCAAAAATACTGAACCAGGGAAAGTGACGAGTACTGTATATGTAACTTCAAAGAATCCAAAAGTTACGATCGTAAGTGTCTCGCCAGGAAGCGTAACGGTAGCTATTGAAAAAACAGCAGAAAAGCAGATGGTAGTTGAATATGAGATTTCAGGAAAAGTAAGGGATGGGTCTCAGCTCAAAGGCGTTAAGGTTGATCCACAGAAAGTTCAGCTCTCAGGCGCTACATCAAGTATAAATGCTCTTAAGAAAATAAAAGCAGTTATAATTTTAAACGGAACAGAAAATCACACGTTCACAGGAAATCACCTATCTCTTGTTGATCAAGATGGTAAGCCTCTCCAGGGGATAAAGGTTACGCCAGATTCAGTGGATGCTACAGTCGAAATTGATGCTATGCAGCAAGAAAAGATTGTTCCGATTAAGCCTCGTCTCAGTGGAACGCTTAAGAGTGGATTTTTAAGTAAGATTACGGTTCATCCAAACGTGATAAATCTTCAGGCAAATAGCAAGATTCTCGAAAGTATTTCAGGCTTAGAGACGGATTTAATCGATCTCGACAAGATTACGAAGACAGGGAGTTATCCTGTAAATATCATCCTACCAAAGGATGCTCATGCATCTTCCGGAACAAAAGTAGATGTTTATCTCGAAATTTCAGAAGCTCAATAATTGGATTGATCAGCAGAAATATGGACATTCGAAAAACATCTATCTTGCCACTTCGCTGCCTCTGTCTACCAGACGAATCGGTGGTGAATATTTTGAAGTATCTCAAGAAAATCAAAAAAAATACCTGCGATATGGTAGAAATAGGAATCGATACTTTGAACAAGAGCGAGTGGGAGTCGTCGATAAGAACGATAAAAAGCACTACAGAAATACCACTTATTCTTGCTGCACGAGGAAAAAAGCTCACAAGTAAAACCAAAGAAATCTATCAAGCCGCAGCGAAAGAGGATTGGGAATGGGTTGATGTGGACGGACGATCCGATAAAAAAATAATCAAAGATCTCGTAGAAAAACTTCCTCACAGTGTTCATCTCATTCTCTCGGTTCACCTGGCGACAACTCCTCCCGTCGCTACAACGAGAAAGTGGATTGAAGACATGCGCAAACTAGGGAAAAAAGCGCCGACAGTCCCAAAAATCGTAACAACTATTAAACGGTCATGGGATATTTTTCGTCTTCTTCAGGGTATTCAGGAGTACGAGGAAAAGAACATTGGTATTGTTCTGCACGGACAGGGTCCAGAAAGCAAGGAAAGCCGTGAATTACAGGCGATAGCCGGTTCAAGCATCATCTACCTCTGTTTGAGTGAAAAGTTGGCTACAGGAAAAGGACAGTGGACAATTGAGGCCTGGAACCGTAGAATACGCACGCTATAAAGCACGAAGAACTACTTACCCCAAAAATATGAGTCTTAGTATCGGAATCGTCGGCCTTCCAAATGTTGGAAAATCAACACTCTTCAATGCGCTCGTTCGATCAAAAGCAGCACTTGCCGCCAACTATCCATTTGCGACAGTCGATCCAAACGTCGGTGTCGTTGAAGTGCCAGATCCTCGAATCAAACAGCTCATCTCAGTGGAAGCTCCTCAAAAAACAATCCCAGCTGTTGTTGAATTTCACGATATTGCTGGTCTTGTAAAGGGCGCCTCTACTGGCGAAGGTCTCGGCAATCAGTTCCTCGCACACATTCGTGAGTGTGATGCGATTGCACAGGTGGTACGTGCATTTACCGACGACAATGTTATTCACGTTCACGGAAGCGTAAATCCAAAACAGGATATCGAAGTTATTCATGCAGAGCTTCTTCTTGCCGACATGCAATCCCTCGAAAAGCGCCTTGGAAAAGCCAGAAACGACGCCAAATCAAATAAGCCAGGCGCACAAAAAGCCCTCGATCTTTTCGAGAGAATTAATGCTGCATTCGGCACAGGAGTACTTGCAAAAGATATCGACATGACAGACGAAGAAAAGCTCCTCATCAAAGATCTTCATCTTCTTACAGCGAAACCATTTCTCTTTGTTGCGAATGTAGACGAGTCGCAATTAGCAACATTTGATACCAAAAAAGCAGTGGCAGACTGGGGTCTTCCTGCGAACTCAATTGTTATTCCAATTTGCGCAAAAATAGAAGAAGAGCTTATCGGTATGTCCGAAGAAGAGCTCGAAGGTTTTCTCAAAGAACTTGGAATTGAAGAATCGGGTATCAATAAAATGATCCGCCAGGCCTACGCAACGCTCAACCTCATCACGTATTTCACCTCAGGACCGAAGGAGGTTCACGCATGGACGATTGAGAAGGGAACCATGGCCCCACGAGCTGCAGGAGTGATTCATACCGACTTTGAAGCTGGATTTATTCGAGCAGAAGTTATCGGATTTGAGGATTATATCTCGTCCGGAGGAGAGGTTGGCGCAAAAGAAAAAGGCAAGATGCGTCTCGAAGGAAAAGACTACGTCGTTCAAGACGGCGACGTGATGCACTTCCGATTCGCGAATTAGAGAGACCTCGAGCCGTTCTGCTGGTTGCTTTTTAGTAGAGCTTTTTATTTTTGTAGTCCCAGAACTGATACGCCAGATAGAATGTTACGGCTATGACCATACCAATAGTCGCAAAGTTGAGAATAATGCCATAATGCTCAATTTCCCAGACGAGAGTAACGAGGGCAAAGATAGTTATCGATCCAGTAGCGAGAATCATCGATCGACCTTCCTGAAGTCGTGAAACAAAGCGAGGTGTAAACTTACTAAGAAGAAATCCCATAATAAGAAGAAGAAGAAACCCAGTATAAACACTGACATTTGAAACACGAATAAAGTGTTCGATAATGAACGGATGGGCGATCCAGAAGGTAATAGTAAAACAAAGAAAGAGAGTAAAGAAGATTTCTTTCATGCGAAAAACACGAACAACACTTATGACTCCATCAATTTTCTCTAAATCACTAAAAATAGACTGTAGGGTGTCATAACGTTCAATGGCAAATGTAATATGCACAGTAGCCTCATTACTGAACCATCCTTTACTGGTACCGCTAAGATCAATAAGGCTTACCGAAAGTTTTGATAGAACTGTAACGATATCGGCCACCATTCCGGTACGGTCAAAAACCTTGATACGAAGAGATATGTGCTCACACTCATTCGGTTCAGAAACTCGATCAAGAAGTCTCCCAAAACGATTATGGTCTCGAGAGATATTGGATAGTTTTTGGTCCGGGTAGAGACTTTGGATGACATTGATAGCATCGAGAGATCCATCGCCAATAGCGATGAGAACTTGCTGAAGATCGTCATATTCGGGATAGTGATTTTTGACAAGCGAGGTCTGGATACGTTTAAACGGAATATCATCAATAAGACCGACTCCAGCTCTGTAGAAAGCTTTTTGAAGAAGCTGCTTTCCGATGATGATTTTAGTCTTTGAGGTTTCTTTATTAAGAAATTCTCGAATACGATTTTTAGCGACACTGGTCTTTGCAAAGTTAAGCCAATCGCGTTGAGGTCCACAACTACTTCGGTCCATGACGATATTGACAGTATCACCACTCTTAAGCGTGGTATGGAGTGGCTTGCTAAAACCATTAACATCGGCGCTCATGGCGTAATTTCCAACATCACTATGAATAGCATAAGCAAAATCGATAGCCGTCGAGCCTTTTGGAAGATGAATAGCGTCACCTTTTGGAGTAAAGACAAATATCTTGTCTTCAAAAATATCCGCCTTCACCTTTTCAACAAAATTGCGACTATCGAGCTCCTGTTGTTCGAGTTCGAGAATCTGTGTCATCCATTTCGTTCTCCACTCTTCATTATTTTTCTCGCCACCTTTTCGTTTCGAACCGAGGAAGTAGTAGGTCGTAATGCCATAATCAGCTTCATTATCCATCTCAAGAGTTCGAATTTGAAATTCAGTAAGGGTTCCGTCGATACCAAAAATAGTCGTATGAAGACTGCGGTAGCCATTGATTTTTGGCACGGCAATATAGTCCTTGAATGACCCTGGCCGTGGCTTAAACATGGTATGAATAATACCAAGAGTGCGATAGGCGTCTTCAGCGGTTGGTACGACAACACGAAGGGTTACGAGGTCGTTAAGATCATCAAGATTCTTGTGTTCAAGCTCAATTTTTCGAAAAATACTGAGAAGTGTTTTTTTGCGCTGGAAGACTTGTGCTTCAATTCCATGGCCACGAAGAACATCAACGACGCGATGAATAGTCTCATCACCCTTTGGCTTCATACGTTGCTCACTCTCGGCAATGACATGAGAATATCGTTGAAAATCTTCCGGATAGAGATAGCGGAAACAGAGATCTTCAAGTTCAGATTTAATACCTTGAATACCAAGTAAGCTTGCCATGGGAACATAAATCTCTAACGTCTCGCGAGAGATGCGACGTTGTTTTTCTGGCTTATCGATGAAGTGAAGTGTTCGCATGTTATGCAAACGATCAGCCAATTTGATAAGAATAACTCGTGGATCTTTTGCAGTATGAATAAGAAGTTTTTTGAGCGACTCAACTTGTCGCGATTCCATGTCATTTTGATAGTGAACTTTCGACAACTTAGTAATTCCCTCTACGAGGAAAGCAATACGTTCACCAAACCTCTCTTCAATCTCTTGAACAGTATGAGGAGTATCTTCAGGAACGTCATGCATGAGGGCAGCAATCAATGTGTCTTCATCAACCCTGAGTTGTGAGAGAATCTGGGTCGTTGCAATCGGATGGATAATATAAGGACTACCATCTTTGCGAACCTGACCCTCATGAGCCTTTCGTGCAAATTCAAAGGCTTCGATGAACTTTTCCTCGTCGAAACCGGAAAGCTGTTGCTTTACCTTTTGCGCAATATCGAGAATATCTCGAAGAAGCGGGTCTGATGAAAGAGTTCTCTTAGCCATTTGTAGAAATTAAGCTGAAGACTCCTAGTATTGTCCTGCATAAAGCTGAAAATGTCAAACTTTTGCATCTAAAAGGCCTATAAAAGGAATAAAAGGTAACACCATATATATAAAGTATGTATAGCTGCACCAGATTGTCGCAAAGCTGATTTCGTGGTACAATAATCTGAACATTTTGAATCAAAGAAATATGTCATCAGACGTCAACGCGTATCACAAATTAAAGCCACTTCACCAGGAAGGTTTCTTCCCAGCGAGGAAAGCAATTATCTCGCTTATAAAAAAAGAGCCAGAGATTATTCCCGCTAGTGCGAAGGATCCGATAAGTGGACGAGTAGGGAGCTTTGTTCGTCAGGCATTGGCGACACTTCTCATTTTTGGAGTGTTTTTTGCAATTATTAACTGGGGCGCAATTACGCAAATTGTCTCATGGGAGTATCAGAAATTCACACAACACGCGGATACAGACAATGCTCTTTATGGAATACTCGAAGACAAGGTGGTAAAAGAAGAACCTCTTCCAATTACAAAAAATAGCGAAGAGGCTAAGAATCAAATCCCGGCAATGAACCTCATGGTGGCGCCTCCAGATACACGGTTAGTTATTCCTCGCATCAATAGAAATGTTCCAGTTGTGAATGTGAGCACAGAGGCACTTATCAAGAAGGACTGGGCGCAACTTGAGCGAGATATGCAGGAGGCTCTTCGGTTTGGAGTTATTCATTATCCGGGAACAGCAAGACCAGGCCAACAGGGGAACATTGTCATTACGGGACATAGTTCATATTTTCCATGGGATCCAGGAAGATTTAAGGACGTATTCGCGGTGCTGCATGATGCTCGAATAGGTGACCAGATTCTTTTGTATAACAATCAAAAGCGATATATCTATGAGGTCACAGGTATTAAGAAAGTGTGGCCATCTGAGCTCGATGTTCTTCAGCCGTCTTCAGAAAACAAACTCACACTCATCACCTGTACTCCAGTTGGAACAAACTTAAAACGCCTCGTAGTAGAAGCGAAGCTAGTAAAGATCGAGTCCTAAAAACTATGCGTTATCAATGTCCTGAAGCCTTTTGAGCAGGTCATCTTCTTTTGTCTGTTCTTGCTCCTCATGAGAGGCTTCGGCTTGTTTGAGAACAGCTCTTTTTTGCTGCTCTTCAAAAGCGTTCCATTCATTTTTGTGAACGTCGTTGAGTTTTTTCATTTCAGAGTCATACTCAGTATCGATTTTTTTGAGCTGCTCACGTTCGTTAACGAGAATCGTACGGAGCTTGATGATCTGATCCTCGTTCATAATTGGAAGAACTTGAAACCAATAGTCTCGTTCCTCGTCATTCATCGACTCAGTTTTTACCAAAAGAGCTACGAGGTCAGGAAACTGACTCTTAACTGATTCAGGAATAGTATATTTTTTAGCAATATCGGCGAGCTGGTCTGCATCGAGACCAAACTCACTGGCAACTTTTGGATCGACAACAGGAGTTGTTGCAGCAGAATCGGCAGGGGTAGTTCCAGAGCCGCCTGTGGTTGTAGTTGCGCCTGAAGTCGCAGAAGTATCTCCGACATTTCGGAGGTCGATAGTTGATCCGTCACTTTGTCCGGCGACCGGACTTTGACCTGATGTGTCGCTCATGCGAGCATATTACATGATAAATATTTCATATCCAATACCTTCGACGACGATAGTATCGATTTCGGTATGAGTTAGAACTTCTGGAGATTCCTGTGACATGTTTGTTTTTTTGTATTTTTGTTCGTATAATTGTATCAGATTTTGAGGCTTTTTTCAAGCCATAAACCCCAATGCATGACCGATAGAGAAGACGCAAAATACCGAATCGAAAAACTCAGGAAAAAAATCAATGAACTGAACTATAAATACTTCGTTTTGGACGAATCAGAAGTTGAAGAATCCGTGAGAGACTCGCTGAAAAAGGAACTTAAGGATCTAGAAGGTCATTATCCAGAATTCATTACATCGGACTCTCCGACGCAACGAGTTGGAAGTGCGCTGTCGGGAAGATTTGCTAAAATTCCTCATATTTCCAAGAAGTGGAGCCTCCAGGATGTCTTCAACGAACAAGAATTGCGAGACTGGATGGAGCGAATTGAGAAGTATCTCCCGGGGCAGGAGCTCTCATTTATTGGTGAACTGAAGATCGACGGTCTCAATATCACGCTTCACTACAAATCGGGCCAGCTCGAAAAGGCTATAACCCGCGGAGATGGCGAGGTGGGTGAGGACGTGACCCATACGATTCGTACGATCGAAAGTATTCCATTGTCACTCACGGAACCGGTAGATTTGGAGGTTTCTGGTGAGGTTTTTATGTCGAAAAGTGCTTTTGAGAGGCTCAATAAGGAGATGGCCGAGCACGAAGAGGAGCCTTTTGCTAATGTGCGGAATGCGGCAGCGGGAACAGTAAGGCAGCTCGATCCGCAGGTGGCCGCGAGCCGTGACTTGCAGGCATATATGTATGAGCTCGGGGCCAATACGTTGGCGGCCCAGCCCGACTCTCAATCGGAAACATTGAAGGCATTTCAGCGGCTGGGCCTCCGCATCAATCCAACCTACAAAATGCTTCATACCGCAGAAGACATCATAAAGTATCGAAAAAGCTTCGAAGAAAAACGCGACTCACTCGACTACGACATCGACGGAATTGTTGTAAAAGTAGACGATAAGACGCTCTGGCCTCGCCTTGGATTTACCGCAAAGGCGCCGCGGTACGCGGTCGCCTTCAAATTCGCAGCCGTTCAGTCGACATCTCAAATTCTCGATATTCAAGTTCAGGTTGGGCGAACCGGAACACTTACGCCAGTTGCACATTTGAAACCAACGGAAGTTGCAGGGGTGACAGTGACGCGCGCCACACTTCACAACGAAGACGAGATCGCTCGAAAGGATATTCGAATTGGTGATACGGTTATTATCCAGCGCGCAGGTGACGTCATTCCCGAAGTGGTCTCTGTCCTCACGGACCTTCGAACCGGTCACGAAAAGCTTTTTCACTTTCCAAAAGTCTGCCCAATCTGCGGCTCCGATGTTGCTCGAAAAGAAGGCGAGGTGGCCTATCGCTGCACCAACTCAGAATGCTTCGCGCAAAAGTCAGAGCGCCTCTTCCACTTCGTCTCCCGCGACGCGATGAACCTCGACGGCCTTGGCGAAAAAGTCATCGTCCAGCTCCTCGAAAATGAACTCATCAACGATCCTTCGGACTTTTACGATCTCACGGCCGAAGATCTCATGTCGCTCCCGCTCTTCAAAGAAAAGCGCACAGGAAATATTCTCAACTCAATTGAGAATAGCAAAAAAGTCACACTCGATCGCTTCATCTACGCACTCGGAATTCGATATCTCGGCGAGCAGGGCTCATCCGAACTCGCGCAATATATCCTCGGGCGCGAAAACCACCCAACACACTACTCCATCGAAAAATTCCTCCACTTCATCAAAAAACTCTCCATCGAAGAGTTGAATAATCTCGAAGGTATCGGCGAAAAGGTTGCCACATCGCTCTACGATTATTTTCAAAACGCCAAACACATTGAGCTCATCGAAAAGCTCGCACATCATGGCATCGAAATAGAAATCGCCACACCAAAAAAGCAAACTCCAGTTCTCGGAAAATCCTTCGTCCTCACCGGAACCCTCTCTCAAATGTCCCGTAACGAGGCCAAAGATCGCATCAAATCCCTCGGCGGAAAAGTCCTCTCCGCAATCACCCACGACACCAACTTCCTCGTCGTCGGCGAAGATCCCGGCAGCAAAGTCAAAAAAGCCACTGAGCTTGGCGTAAAGCTGCTCTCGGAAGAAGAATTTCTAAAAATGATGGAAGCCTAATCCATTCACAGCTTTAAAGAATAGACAAAAACATAAAAAAATGCTATAATTCGAGCAGAAAAAGTACAAAAACAAAAAATAAAAATGACAGAAAGAATTTTAACAGAAGGTTTTTTAGAAACGGCAAAATCTCAAGGCGAATCAGCTCAGCCAGTAGTGAGAGACTACTTGATGGGCCTTACGGCATCAGCCTTGAGTGAAGTTTATAATGGCGAAGCGCGACAGAACGAAGCGGTACCTGTTTTAATAGGTGGAATTGCATTGAAAAAAGGATATCTTATCGACTTTCCAAGATTCACAACTGACATCGAT